>JAJYPA010000148.1 GCA_021795795.1 Pseudomonadota bacterium
GCTGCACTGGCTGGATACGAATCTTGAGTTGCCCGAGAAAGGGGGCGGGCAACCCGGTCGAGTGGATCGCGGGCATTTTGTATTCAATGGCGACCCGGCTCGATTCCCATTCATTCTTGGCGGTGGGTGGTTCTCGGTGGTGTTTGATTTCAAACATCTGGTTTTGCCTTTTCTACCTCATTGGCCTGCGCTCAAGGATGCCGATGGCAATATCGCATTCGTCAATCAGCAGTTCCACGCATCGATTGACCACGGAACGCTGGCCGAAGTGCCTATGGATGGCTCACGCGTGAGTATCTTTGATCTGGACAAAGCCGCACTCGATATTGCCGTAACAGCCAGAGCGCCTTTGAGCCAACTGATCGGATTTATCGGGCAAACCCCGCTATTGGGTGCCGGCAGTTTGAACGCGCTCAAGGCCACGGGACAAGCCGGGTTGGATATTTCGGTTCTCGTGGGATTGAAGCATGCTGAAAAGCCCGAAGTAAACGGCCATTTGGTATTGAAAAACAACGACCTGTCTCTCGACAAGACGCTGATCAAAGTGAGCCAGATTTCCGGAGCCATCGATTTCCATAACGTGGATTTCTCCGCCAAGAGCCTTTCTGCCCGTTTTAATGACGAACCGGCAACGATAACATTAAAGCCCGGTAAATCAGACGATTCGACCATCGTGAGCTTGCAAACGCGCCTTGATCCCTTGTTCGCGTTGCGGGAGAAGCCCGTCTCGGCGTTTGGGCCCCTGCTTGATCGGGTGCGCGGCAAGGCGGACACTACGATTGAGCTGAACATTCCTCATCACGGCGATCAATTTACAGTCCAGGCAAACAGTGATCTTGTCGGCGTATCGAGCCAGCTGCCGCCGCCGTTCGGCAAAGCTGCCGATGCGGTCTGGCCACTCGGAGCCGACCTCAGGTTTACCGGCGGCGTTTTGCGCCAATTGGATCTTAAAGCGCAAGGCAGCGTACCGTGGCAAGCCACTCTGGGGTTCAATAACCGCGGCGCTCTGAGTGGGGGGGATGTCAGTAATCGCGCTGAAAGTGCCGATCAATCCGTCACAGATTCTGCGATCAATCCTCCGGCGAATCTGGCCATCAATCTGAATACTCCAGTGCTTGATTGGGACGCATGGCAGCCGATCCTGAGTAGTAACGCGTTCTCCCGACCGGGAAAAGTATCTTCCAGCACGACTGTCGCCCCCTTCGACCTGAATATTCAGACCGATCGTCTCAAGGTGGCCGGTTTGCAGTTTGGCCCGACCCGGTTGAATGTCCGCTTTGCGGATGAGCGGTATCTCATCAAGGCCAGCGGCGACGCCTTAGACGGTAACCTGACATATCAACAGCCCAATGCCGCACATCCGGCTGGCCAGATAGCGATGCAGTTCAAACGGTTCCACATCGAGGATCAATCTTCATCCAATTCGGCATCTTCCGGTCAGGTGACACCGTTAAGTTCGTGGGATCTGAAACAGATTCCCGGCACACAGGTGATCATCGATGACCTGCGGTTCGGTAAACACCGACTGGGCAAACTCGTGCTCAATAGCGAGGCAGCCATGCCGGGGCGCGACACGCTGGAGATTCCGACCATCGACTGGCAACCGACAGCGAGTTTTCGTCTGATCGGTCAGGGTACGGTAGCCAAAGAGGGTGACAAACAGCAGACGAAATTGAACTTGTCGGCACAAGGGACAGACCTTGGTGCCGTGTTCAAGCAGGTGGCTGGCGATAATTCACCGATCAGCAATGGGGATCTCAAACCGTCTTCATTCTCGCTATCCTGGCCCGGTTCACCGGTGGCATTTGCCCTTGAGCGGCTGAGTGGTTCCGGCGCGATTCTAATGCAGAACGGCCAACTTAACGAAGTCAATCCTGGCGCGGGACGACTGGCCGGATTACTCAGTTTGGGGGCGATTACCCGTCGATTGCGACTGGATTTCAGCGATGTGGTCGATCAGGGTCTTACATTCGATTCGCTCAGCGCCGACTGGACCATAAAGCAGGGATTGTTGACTATTGATCCTCTGGCACTCAAAAATGCCTCTTTGCGGTTGACGGCGTCAGGACAAACCCAGCTAAGCGACAACAGCCTCGATTACACCGTTAAAATCTATGCCGATATCGGTATGCTCCTGCCCATTATCGGGACTGTGGCCGGTGGCCCGATCGTGGGTGGCGCCGTGCTGGCTATTCAGCAGGCACTCAAGACCATCAATAAAAATCCTGCACCGACGCTGGTTTACAGGGTCACGGGCACCATCGCCGCCCCCGTCGTCAAAACCACCGATGCCCTTCCGGAGCTCTCCACCCCATGACAACCACGTCTGAAATCACCCGCATGAAAAAATCAAAAATTGCCGCAATACAGCTCAATGGCAAAGCAACCTGGGCAGAAAATCAACCGGTGATCGCCCGCCTGGTGCGTGACGCAGCGGATGCTGGCGCAGAAGTGATCGTTCTGCCGGAAAACTTGTATGCCATGCCAGCGAATCCGCACGAGCTGTTCGCTCTGGGGCTTGGCGTAGAGGGTGAAAATGCCCCACTGGACTGGTTGCAGTCACTGGCCCGCTCTAAAGGCGTATGGATGGTGGCCGGGACATTACCCATTCAAAATGACAGCAGTGGTGCAGATGAAGGCAAATTGTGGTCGCGCAGCTATGTGATCGATTCGCAGGGTAAAATCCGGGCGAAGTACGACAAGATTCACTTGTTCGATGTTGATGTGCCACCTCGTCGGTCCTCGCAATCGGCGACCGCTGAATCCTATCGGGAGTCGGATCAGTTCCTGCACGGCACCGAGTTGGTGCTGGTCGATACACCGGCTGGTCGTTTGGGTATGGCTATCTGCTTTGATTTGCGTTTTCCCGAGTTGTTTCGCCGTTTGACCGAACAGGGCGTCGAGTGGATTTGTCTGCCTTCTGCTTTCACGGAAACCACGGGGCGGGCGCACTGGGAACCCTTGCTGCGTGCCCGTGCCATCGAAAATCAGGTATATATGGTGGCAGCCGCACAAGTCGGTGTGCATGCCAGCGGGCGCAAAACCTTCGGTCACAGCATGGTCGTCGATCCTTGGGGAACCGTGCTCGCCAATGCCAAAACCCTGGCCGACTGCTTCGTCATGGCGGAAATCGACGCCGAGGCCCAGGCGCACATCCGCCAGCAATTTCCGGTACTGGATTTGCGGCGGTTGGTTTTGTGAATTTGCTGCATGTATGAAGATGACGTACATCGCCAAGCCAAGTACTATTACCGGTTTAGGGTTGAAATGAGACACCCATTACCGATTTTGTAGCAGGCCGCAGACCATGACGCATCGTACCGATGACTTACGTATTCTCGATATCCATAATTTATTGTCGCCAGATCAGATTCGTGCACAGTTTCCGCTGACCGAGCGCGGTAGCGAGACGGTGTACGCGACGCGTCAGGCCATCAAGGCGATCCTGAACCGCGAGGATGATCGGCTGCTGGTCGTCATGGGGCCGTGCTCGATCCACGATGTGAAAGCCGCGCGAGAGTATGCCTCGCGCCTGAAAACACTTGCCGATGAAGTAAAAGACGACATCCTGCTGGTGATGCGGGTGTATTTTGAAAAGCCACGGACGACCGTCGGCTGGAAAGGCCTGATTAACGATCCGAACCTAGACAACAGCTTCGAAATCAACAAGGGGCTGGGTGTGGCGCGTCATTTGCTGGTTGATCTGGCGGATATGGGCGTGTCTGCGGCGACGGAATACCTGGATCTGATCAGCCCGCAATATGTTTCGGATGCGGTAGCCTGGGGCGCAATCGGCGCGCGGACGACCGAATCCCAGGTGCATCGGGAACTGGCCTCCGGCCTTTCCTGCCCGGTGGGGTTCAAGAATGGTACCGATGGCGGTTTGCAGGTGGCCATTGATGCGATTCGCGCAGCGGCCCGTCCGCATCACTTCCTGTCGGTTACCAAGGCCGGGCACTCGGCCATTTTTTCGACTGCGGGCAACGAAGACTGCCACCTGATTTTGCGCGGTGGCAAAAAACCGAACTTTGATGCCAACAGTGTCAACGAAGCGCTTGAAAAGCTGCGTGGTGCCGAACTGCCCGAGCGGTTGATGATCGATTTTTCCCACGCCAACAGCCAGAAGCAGCACGCAAGACAGATTCAGGTGGCCGAAGAGGTCGCCACGCAGATCGCCGCAGGCAATGCCGGCATCATCGGGGCAATGATTGAAAGCCATCTCGTCGGTGGACGGCAGGATGTGCTTCCGGGGCGGATGTTGGTGTATGGGCAGAGCATCACGGATGCCTGTATCGCCTGGGAAGACAGTGTAGGCGTTATCCGCCGTCTGGCCGAGGCGGTGCGGATTCGACGAGCCGGCGGCGGTGTACTGGTTGATGTTTGTGCGAGTCATGAGCAGACAATGCATTGACTGCTGCAATGATTCGGTGAACGATGAACTTCATTCGGCCAAGGCAGGATCAAAGGGATGAGCCAGAATATGGTTGATGGCAATGCAAAGCTGATCGACGAATTTTATTGCAACTTGAATAGATTCGCCGCCCGGCAATCCCACGTGCTTTTGCGTTGTCTCTTGCTCTGCCTGGTGCTCTGCCTGCTGATCGGGCTTTTATGGCTGATGCCTGTGGCGGAAGCCGCTTCCGAGGTAAAGCCTGCCTCTGTCGAACAGGGCGAACTGGTGGCGACCGGTTTGACAAGCCGAATCACTGAAGTGACTGTATTGCCTCAGGGGGCTTGGGTTACGCGCCGAATCGATGTTCCCGCCGCCATGGTGCCTGTTGACGCCGATCACGCTGCCGGAGCCAAAAATGAGCAAGCCGGCAAATCGGTTACCGTGCTTGATCTGCCGGGAAATATCGATCAGGAAAGTGTCCAGATTTCCTCCGCCGATTTGTTGCAATCCGGGCCGCTGCAATGGCTCAAACAGTCGGTGGAAACCTCGCCCGACTATATGGCGATTGCAGCACAAATCCATACCCTGCGCGCTCAACAGGCGGATGCGCGAGATGCATTTGAGGCAGCGCGGGTTCGTTTGAGTATTTTTCAGGCACAGATGAGTGCACCAGCGACCGTAACGAGCAAGGCCGGGCATCAGGCAGGTGCGTTTCTTACTCAGCCCGCCGCCCGGCAGTCATTCGACAAGCTGCTGGCGGATTTGATTTCTGCGCAGCGTAAAGCCCGAAATGACTTGGATAAGGTCAATGAAGCTTTGACGAAACAGGAGGCTAAGCTGGCCGAATTTCGTAAACAGCCGGAAAAAATGAAGTTGATCCTGCCACTTGAACGTAAAAAATCGGCGAGCGGCATAGTGGATTCAGGACTTCTTCCCGCTTATCTGCGCTACCGCGTGAGTGATGCGGGTTGGCAACCGGTTTATCGTGCCGATTTAATCACCTTGCCGACGACCGCTACTGAGGCGAAGAACGTACCAGAGAAACCCACGCTGACGGTGGCAACAGCGAATCCGCCCGCCAACCCGATTGGTGACGAGAATGCCCAGCTCGACTGGTCATTTTCCGCCAGTGTGCATCAGAACAGTGGCGAAGACTGGACGCATGTGCCGATTACGCTGTCGCTACTCGACAACCGGCGTTATTACCCGGCGCCAAAATTACCGCGCTGGACGATTGGCTTTGACAGTCATCAGCAAGCAGAGCCTGCGCTGGAGGTTCGATCGAAACTTGCCATGAACATGATGGCGGCTCCTGTGGCGCAACCCGTTGATGAAACCGGTTTTAATGCCGAGTACAAAAGCGTGCTGCCGCTAACGGTAGATAGTGGCTCGACCGCTACGGTGATCCCACTGCAGCACGAGCAAGTGCCCGCAAATGCGACGGTGCTCATTGCCCCGACAATTTCACCCCTTGGCGTGCTGACGGGTACATTCGTCCTGAAGAATCCATTGCCGCTTCCTGCGGGGCGTTGGGAATTTTTCGTCAATGGGGCGCAACTGGGATCGGCATTCCGGCAGGCCCAGGCGCCATCCAAGAAGATGAGTCTGGGCTTTGGTGCTGATCGGCGTGTGCAGGTTATCGTCGACCAGAAGCCGGATCAGCGAGAGGAAAACGGCGTGATCGGTAAATCGACCCAAATGGTGCGCCGCACGGTGGTCGAAGTGCAAAGTCAGCACAAAGAACCGGTGGCCGTCACGGTGATCATGAATCTGCCGATCGCCGAAGACAGTGAGATCTCGGTGGAAACGCTGGCCGATACGACGCCACCGACGACCAAACAGTTCGATGGGATTGATGGCGTTTGGGCATGGTCCAACCAGATCAAGCCAGATCAGAAAATCACGCTGAATTTCGGTTTCCGCTTGCGCTGGCCAAGTGATAAAACCCTATCCGGCCTGTGAGTCGGTTCGAGTGAGATTGTGTGATCTATTCAGGGAGTAACACGACATGATGGAACTGGTTTTAGCGGGCGGCGGGATGATGATTCCCATCATTCTGGCTTCGATTATCGCGCTGGCGATTATATTCGAGCGTTTGTGGGCCTTGCGCTACAGCCGCCTGATGGGTGGTGACCCTGTCGGAACCGTGGAAAGCTGGATCGCAAGTAAGCAATTGACGCAGAACAAGGTTGCGGAACTGGCACGCATGTCACCCCTCGGTGTCGTGTTGGCCTCTGGCCTGCAGGATGTCGGGAGTGCCGAGGCCATGCGCAACCGGATCGAAGATGCCGGTCGTCATGTCGCGCATCAGATGGAGCGTTATCTCAATACGCTCGGTACCATTGCGGTTATCTCTCCCTTGCTCGGATTGCTGGGAACAGTTGTGGGGATTATTGACGTATTTCAGGCGATTACGACCAGTGGCGGCGCGGCCGGTATCAATCCCGAATTGCTGGCTGGGGGGATTTCCAAGGCACTGGTCACGACGGCAGGCGGCATCATGGTTGCCGTACCTGCCTATATCTTTCACCGCTATTTCCGTGGTCTGGTGGACGAGCGCATCATCGAAATGGAGCGTGAGGCCATTCGACTGGTCGACATGATTCATCCGACGGAATCCAGTAGACGCTGAGGGAATCGCCATGAAATTTCGCCAAAAACCGCGCGAAGAACTGGAGCTCAATCTCATTCCATTGATTGATGTGATCTTCATGCTGCTGATTTTCTTCATGCTGACGACCACATTTATTCATGACCGGGCATTGAATGTCACATTGCCGGTATCGGATCAGGGCAGCGAACAGCGCGCCCCGGTCAAGGATCACGTGATCGAAATCGCCAAGGATGGTCGGATTGCACTGGATGGACACATCATGCCGAGCAATGACTTGTTGCCTCAACTCAAGGCCATTGCCGATGACGGTCGCCCGGTCGTGGTCTGGGCAGACGCCGAAGTGATCAACCAGAAGGTTATCTCCGTGTTGGATTTGGTGCGCAGTGCAGGCATAACCAAGGTTGGACTTGGGACGACGCCCATCAAAGGAGTCATGAAATGAGCCATGAAATAAACCATGAATCAAGCCAAGATAGAATCCACAAACCGGGCAGGGCATGACGACATACGATTCCACGCAGACGCCCGCATCGGGCTGGGCGACCTACCGACGTTTGTTACGTTATACACGCCAGTACACTCGTGTACTGATCCTCGCCATCATCGGCATGGTGGCAGCCGGCCTGACCGAGGTGGCCTTCGCCGCCTTGATGAAGCCCCTGCTCGACGGTAGCTTCGTGAGCCGTGACCCCACCACGATTCATCTCATGCCCGCCCTGTTGCTCGCCGTATTTCTGGTGCGTGTTGTGGCCGAATTCGCTTCCGGCTATGGCATGGCCTGGGTCGGACGATCGGTGATTCGTGACCTCAAACGCGACGTGTTCGATCAGGTATTGCACCTGCCGGTGCGCTATTTTGACCGCGTCCCCGGCGGTGAAATTCTCACACGGCTGAATTACCAGAGCGAACAGGTTTCCGAGGCAGCCTCCCGCGCGTTGACCACACTCATCCGCGACACGATTACCGTGTTCGGGTTGCTCGTATGGATGCTGTATCTGAGCTGGCAACTCGCCCTGTTTCTCGTGGTGCTCGCGCCCGTTCTGGTCGTGCTGGTTGGTGGAATTTCCAGAGCATTCCGCCGCCATGCCCGGCAGATTCAGAACTCCATGGGCCAGGTTTCCCATGTGGCAGAAGAGGTGGTCAGTGGTCATCGCGTCGTCAAGCTGTATGGTGGCGAAGCGTTTGAAGCGGCACGATTCGCTGCCATCAATCAGCGAAACTTCAAGGATTTCATGCGGATGCAGGCAGTCACTGCGGCCTCATCGCCGCTGACGCAGTTTATTTTGGCGATTGGCATTGCCGGCATCGTCTGGTTTGCGACGACGGGGGATCGGATGCAGACCATCAGTGTCGGTACCTTCGTATCCTTCATCACGGCACTGAGCCTGATGCTAACGCCCATGAAGCGTCTGATTGGAGTTAATGCCGTGCTGCAAAAGGGCATTGCGGCGGGCGAGAGCCTGTTTGGCCTGATGGACGAACCACGCGAACACGATGCGTCGACACCCGTACCCATCGAACGGGTGTCGGGGCGGATTCGTTTTGATGGAGTCGGTTTGCGCTACGCGACAGGCGAACAGGCGCCTTGGGTGCTTTCGGATATTTCCCTGGAAATCAAGGCCGGGCAAACCGTGGCGCTGGTTGGCCGTAGCGGTGCGGGTAAATCCAGCCTGATCGCCAGCCTGCCGCGTTTTGTGGACATCGATCGGGGTACGATTTTTCTGGACGAACACCCCATATCCACGCTGAAGCTGACCGATCTGCGGCGGCAATTTGCCTATGTCTCGCAGGATACCGTGCTGTTCAACACCACGGTTGCCGCCAATATTGGCTATAGCGATGGTGGCGAGGCGGATCTCGAACGTGTGCGCGCCGCGGCCGAGGCGGCCTTTGCCCTCGATTTCATCGAACGGCTCCCGCAGGGATTCGACACGCAAGTGGGTGAAAACGGCGTGTTGCTCTCCGGCGGGCAGCGGCAGCGATTGGCCATTGCCCGCGCCTTATACCGCGATGCACCGATTCTGATTCTGGATGAAGCAACATCGGCGCTTGATAGCGAATCGGAGCGCTATATTCAGGCGGCATTGGATAATCTCAGTCGTGGACGCACAACTCTGGTGATCGCGCATCGTCTGTCCACGATTGAACACGCCGATATGATTGTGGTGCTCGACAAGGGGCGAATCATCGAAACCGGCACGCATTCTGAATTGCTGGCAGCCAACGGCGCATATGCGGCCCTGCATCGCTTGCAGTTCAAGTCCGATTCATCCTCGGGCGCAACCGCGGCCATGTCTTCGTAAATGTGGTATCCCGATTTTTGGCAGCGGCGCGGATTGCGCAGTTGGTTGCTTTGGCCGCTTTCGCTCGTTACCTGTATGGTCGCGCGGCGGCGGCGAGCTGCCGCCGCGCGTGGCGCAGAGGGGTTGCAGGATGGTTGCCCGGTGGTCGTCATCGGGAATATTACCGTGGGAGGAACCGGCAAGACCCCGGTACTGATTGCTCTGGCGAGCACGCTTGCGGAACACGGACGCAGGGTGGGCGTGATCAGCCGAGGTTACGGTGCCAAAATCGGGATTGAACCGCGAGATGTGTCCGAAGCCGCCGGGCCTGATGCCGTTGGCGATGAACCCTGGTTGATCCACCATACCCTGAACGTGCCCGTATTCGTCCATCCCGACCGGCTGCGGGCAGCCCTGCAATTGCGAGCCAGGCACCCGGAGGTGGATGTGATCCTCAGTGATGATGGCTTGCAGCACCACGCCTTGCCTCGGGAAGTCGAAATCGTGGTGATCGACGGAGTACGTCGATTGGGCAATCGATTGTGCCTACCGGCAGGGCCACTCCGAGAATCGGCAAAAACCCTGGATGACGTCGACTTCGTTATCGTCAATGGTGAACAGTTCTCTGATGATCAATGGGCCGTTCATTTCGAATTGACGATATTGCGCGATCTGTTCGATCAGAGCACGCTCGGCATGGACGATTTCATACTCAGTTTTGGCGGCCAACCCGTCGTCGCACTGGCCGGTATCGGGCATCCCGAGAAGTTCTTCACTGCGTTGCGTGACCGGGGTCTCAGTCTGGAAACCTATGCGTTGGATGATCATCAACCCGTACCTCCGGCTTTGATTCATTACCTTCGCCGGGTAGGCTCCCCGATTGTGATGACAGAGAAAGACGCGGTGAAATGGCAGCAGAACCGCCCGTCATGGCATGATCGCCCCGGGCAGGTATTCGCGGTCATCGGGCAAATCCGGTTGCCAGATGAATTGGTTCGTGCCATTTTGGACAAACTACAGCCCCAACCTGAGTTCTCAGCTTGAACATGGGGTTCCCAACGTTTTTGCTGTACTGCTAACAGGTAGAAACTGTCTAATTTTTTGAGGGGATTTTTGTGGATAAACGTTTGCTTGAAATTCTTGTGTGCCCGGTGACCAAGGGGCCATTGATCTACCAGTCGTCCAGCCAGGAGTTGATTTCCTTGTCGGCAAGATTGGCCTATCCCATTCGTGACGACATCCCGGTCATGCTGGAAACGGATGCCCGTCCGCTGGGGGACGAAGAGTACGAAACCTTGCGTAAGGCGCATCCAGCCGAGCCGGTCGCATCGTGAGCGATGCCGTTTTTGATGGTGATTTCTGCGTCATTATCCCGGCACGGATGAGTTCGTCCCGTCTGCCCGGCAAACCGCTCGCCGATATTCATGGCCGCCCCATGCTGGCCTGGGTGCATGATTGCGCGAAAGAAAGCGGGGCCGGGCGCATCATCGTTGCCGTGGACGACGCCGATCTCCATGCGGCCGCCGAGCAATTTGGTGCCCATGCCGTGCTGACGCGTGCTGATCACGAGTCGGGAGCCGATCGATTGGCTGAGGTCGTCACCCAACTGGGTCTGGCGGAGGATCAGATCGTGGTGAATCTTCAGGGTGACGAGCCGTTGATGCATCCCGAGCTGCTGCGGCAGGTTGCGGGATTATTGGTCGCCCAGAAAGACGCGGCGATGGCGACCCTGATGGTGCCGATCACCGCTATGGATGAATTCAATGACCCATCGGCCGTCAAGGTCGTCGCCAGTGAAGCGGGCAAGGCTTTGTATTTCTCTCGATCACCCATTCCATTTCATCGTGACGGGTTGCCGGAAAACGGCGCCGTGCTTGGTTTTAGGCATCTGGGTGTTTATGCCTACCGGGCGGGGTTCCTGCAACGCTTCGCGGCGGCGCCGATGGCCGATCTGGAAAGGGCGGAAAAACTGGAGCAGCTTCGTGCTTTGGCCATGGGCGAGTCAATCGCCGTGGCGGTGGCCATGATGATTCCGCACGCGGGCGTGGACACGCCCGCAGATCTGGATCGTGTACGGGATGTGCTGCAAAGGCGGGTTTAGCAGGGTGTTGAAAATCACCCTGTCAAGGCAAGCCATGGATTGCTTGACCGATCCGTCGGGAACGTATCGGGATTTGCCGCGGGCGCGTACCGCGACGAGGCGAGTTGAAAACCGGCAGGAAAGCCTTTTTTCAACAACAGGTTAGTCACCGCCACCATCGCTATCATTGTCTTTGCCTGCGTCACTGCGTGCTGGGTTCCGATCCACTGTCGATTGGTTGGTGGCCTGATCCGTGTGCCCGCGCATACTTTCTTGTGCTGAATCGGTGTTTTTATTCTTTTTAAGCCGAGTCAGGATCACCAAAACCCAAAATAAAATCACCAGTGTGCCGGCTCCATAGCCAAAGAAGCTCGTTACCAGGACCACGCTGCCGAGAATGGCGCTGATCATCAAAAAATCGAATGTTGAACGTTGAATGCGCATTGAAAATCCTTTGAACTTAAGAAGGGTTGGGGATTGGTGTTGTGATTTGATTAAGGCGTAATGCAACTTCAGACTTGTTAGAGAGCCGATAGGGTTGTGCGGCGGGAATCAGGATGACATCGCCGGGCACGACTGCAAACTGCGTTTCCCCCAGATTCATCAGCCCCGCACCCTGCAGGATCTGCCACACCATCAGCTCGCCCTCTGCGGTGCGCCCATCGGCTTGTTTGCCCGGTTGCAGTTCCACTTCCTGCAGGCCCAATGTCGTCATGCTTTTTTCCCCCCTGTTCTGGGGCAGCAAATACCGTACCGTCAAGCCGTCTGCCTGCGTGACTGGCGGGCAATCGGCCCGGTGTTTGAGATAATATGCGCCCTGAATCGGTGTCCGGCGTTTTTGCCGTGCGGATTTTGTCATCGAAGTCGCTTGGCTATGCTCGAAAGAGCCCCTGTTTAAAGATACGTGTCACGGTATCCGGTAAAAATGCTGGCGGCAGATTATCACCTCTTGGAGCGCGGCTTGACCATGAATTTCCCCATGAATTTTCCCATGAATTTACCCAGGGACCCCGAAAACGAACCGCGTGATGCGCCAATGGACCGTTGGGCCATGTTTCTGGGGCAAACCGCGCCGATCGGCTGGGCACAAATCGAGCCATTTTTCGCACGTGGGCAGGTGATCCATGTAGGAAGTTCGCTTGATCTGGTCGAAGTGGCCGTCGCCGTGGCCGAGGACGATAAATCGCGCGTTGCAGCTTGGATGAGCGCCGGTGATTTTGGCCTTTTGCCTACCGAGATCGCGCGTCACTGGGTGTCCGGTAATTCCGATTTGTGGGGTGTGGTTGTCACGCCCTGGGTGCTGGTGCAGGATCGCTCACCATCCGATTCGTCTGTGGATTGATTGCCGGTGTGCTAATTTCTCTCGAGTCATTTATTATTTGGCTAACTATTCGCAGGCAATCTATTTTCGAGGTGATGGTTCATGAGTTCGAATTCCGCATTGTTGCAGCCCATCAATCTGGGGCAGATCAGTTTGGCAAATCGCATGGTGATGGCGCCGTTGACGCGCTGCCGCGCAGGCGAAGGCAACGTGCCCACCGATCTGATGGCTGAATATTATCGCCAGCGGTCGACTGCTGGCTTGATCATCAGTGAAGCGACGCAAATCATGCCCGAAGGGCAGGGGTACCCGAATACACCGGGCATTCATAGTGCCGAGCAGGTCGAGGGCTGGAAAAAAATCACCACAGCTGTGCACACGGCAGGTGGCAAGATGGTGTTGCAGTTGTGGCATGTCGGTCGCGTGTCACACTCGAGTTTTCAACCGGGTGGCAAACTACCAGTTGCGCCATCGGCCATTGCCATTCCGGGTGAGGGCCGCACCGCGGATTTTAGCAAGGCTCCGTATGAAACCCCGCGTGCACTGGATATTGCCGAACTTCCTGGTATTGTCGCGACCTATGCCCAAGCAGCTAAGAATGCGATCGAAGCCGGTTTCGATGGGGTGGAAATCCACGCGGCCAATGGGTATCTGCTCGATCAGTTCCTCCGGGATGGCAGTAATCACCGTAACGATATCTATGGCGGTTCTATGGAAAATCGGTTCCGGCTGGTACGTGAAGTGGTCGAAGCCGTGACGACCGCCGTGGGTGCCGATCGCACGGGGATTCGCATTTCACCGCTCCAGCCTGCCAATGGCATGAGTGACAGCAATCCTCGGAGCACATTCTCTTATGTCGTTAAGGAACTGGCCGCGTATCCATTGGCCTATTTGCACATCGCGGGCATGGGCAGCGATCAACCGGGCGCTGCGGGGCCGTATTTCGACCTGAATGATCTGCGCCGGTTGTGGCCCGGGAAATTGATGGTCAACTACCACTACACCCAAGCCAGCGGTGAGGCTGCCATTGCCGAAGGCCACGCCGATGCAGTCGCGTACGGTGTGCCTTTTATCGCCAACCCCGATTTGGTAAATCGCATTCGTCTGGATGCGCCCTGGAATGAAGCTGACGCCAACACGTTCTATGGTGGCGACAGCAAAGGTTATACGGACTATCCCTTCTATTCGGGCTGAGTGTCACCCTTCTGTGACCGGCATTCGGTCACGCAATCCATAAACGCCTTAGCCAGTCGATGGGTCGGGCGTTTTTTTTGGATAATCAAACCCAGTTGACGTTCAGGGGGCGCCAGTTCCGTGTTCGGTAATCGCGCCAAACCCGGATTCTGCAAGGTTTCGGGCAGCACCCCCCAACCGATGCCTGTGCCAATCAGAAGCGCAATCGAATCGAGTTGGTTCACTTCGATCACTGCCAGTGGATTGATCTGCTGAGCGTTCAACCAGATATCGATGGCCTGACGCGTGCTGGTGTGCGCTGCCGGCGCGATCATGGGCAGGTGTTGAGCCAGTTCATGGAGCGTGGGCATCCGGTGCGCCGCATGACGCAATGCGACGAGTGGCACCAGTTTTTCCTGCCAGAGCGGCGTTGTCTCGATCGAAGAAGGTGCACTGTGACCCAGCGTGCCATACGCCAACCGGACCGATCCCTGGGCCACGGCCATAATGGCGGCTTCGGAGTCCATGAATCGCAGATCCAGCACGACATCCGGATAACGTCGACTGAAGGCTTCCAGTACGGTCGGCAACAAATGCAACCCGACATAATGACTGAGTGCAATCGCCAGCCGCCCGCTCAAAGGACGTGAACTGTCCAGCGTGACCGCCGCGAGATCGTCCATTGCTTGTCGCACTTGCCGGGCGGCGGGCAGAAACTGCGCGCCGAATTCCGTCAATACAACCTGTCTTGCCATCCGTTCGAACAGGGGGGCGCCCACCTGCGATTCGAGCAGGGCGACGCGCTTGCTCACGGCCGGTTGCGTCAGGTGAAGTTGCTGTGCTGCGGCCGAGAACGATCCGGTTTCCGCCACGCTCAAAAAGGCCATAATGTGTTGATGATCGATATGGGTGGGATTCATGGGCTGTGCTTCTTTGATATAACCATCGGGAATAGATTATATGAAAAAATACTATTTTTGGTTTTATATGGCTGCGGTTAAGCTCATGCTCACACTCGGTGCATACGCCCAAAGGAGCGACTCATGGCTGGCAAAACCCTTTATGACAAGATTTTTGATGAACACATCGTGCGCGAGCAGGAGGACGGCACGGTGCTTTTGTACATCGACCGACATCTGGTGCACGAAGTAACAAGCCCGCAGGCGTTCGAAGGCTTGCGACTGGCAAACCGCACGCCGTGGCGCGTGGGTGCGATGCTGGCCGTACCGGACCACAACGTACCGACCACGAACCGGCTGCGTGGCATCGACGATCTCGTTTCCCGCGAGCAGGTTGAAACCCTTGATCGCAACTGCACGGAATTCGGCGTGCAGGAATTCGCGATGAATGACAAGCGCCAAGGCATCGTGCACGTGATCGGGCCGGAAGAAGGTTTTACCTTGCCGGGCACGACGATTGTTTGCGGTGATTCGCACACTTCCACGCATGGAGCATTCGGCGCGCTGGCGTTCGGCATCGGCACGTCCGAAGTCGAGCACGTCATGGCGACGCAAACCCTGTTGCAGAAGCGCGCCAAGACCATGCAGATCCGCGTGGATGGCCAGTTGGGCGCGGGTGTGACCGCCAAGGATGTCGTACTCGCCATTATCGGCACGATCGGTACGGCCGGCGGCACGGGCTATGCCGTCGAGTTTGCCGGGTCGGCCATCGAATCGCTGTCGATCGAAGGCCGCATGAGTGTGTGCAACATGGCGATTGAAGGCGGTGCCC
>JAJYPA010000149.1 GCA_021795795.1 Pseudomonadota bacterium
GATGGCGAGGGCCTATTTGACGGGTTCATATACCATGGCGGAAATAGGAAATTATTTTGGTGTGCATTACATGACGGTCAGCCGAGCTGTGCATCAGCATGAAATTAAAGAGAATAAATCATGCTAGCGTTGCTGTCTGTTGGAATGTGAGAACTGACCCTGTTGGCGTGCTTGAGAACTGACCCTGTTGGCGTGCTGACCCTGTTGGCGTGCTGACCCTGTTGGCGTGCGGAGTGGTTAGTCCGCTAGACAGATAAAAACTTGAGCTTGATTTTACGTGAAGTCCCGCAATGGATATTCCGGCCCATCGTGACCGATTTTGGGTATTTCCGGAATCGGAGGTCACGATACCGGAATGACTGGTCATGGGGGAGCACCTTATTCCCTTTGGTACCCAATGCTGCAATCCAACCGCGTTGATTCGTCCGCGTGTAACTGATTGATTTGTAATGTTACAAATCGCGGCCTTTGCGGACTTCGAGGCATTCTCCGAGGGTGATGCCGGAGAGAATAATGGTTGGGAGAGAGTGGATAGTGGCCAGAAATCGGTTGATAGGCTGACTGGCGAAGTCCGCAAGTTTTCGCAGGAACCCGCACGAGTACGCGGGAACTGGCGCGATCGGACCAGAAAAAACCCCAACTGTGCCGTAAAGCATAATGTGCCGAATTGTAAACCATATCATGGCAGTAACTCAAGTATGCCACTTCATCAATATTCATTATTATCATGTGGTTGCATGTTGGCGTCCTAAAAACCGGAACCATCCGTTTTTAGAGAAATTAAAGCATAAATTGGCGTATCGGTAAAAAATAAAGCATAAGCTGGCAAAAAAATATTTATTGATTTTCAGCAATACCGGCATCAAAAGCATCAACATCCGACCAATATGGCGATTACTGCGAGAGAACAGCATCGCCAAACATATTTGGCCGAGCAATGAGGGGGGTGAATGCATAAAAAAACCGGTCTGCAATAGACCGGCTTTCCGAGATTGTTTACAGGCTACTCTTCCAGTATTTCCGCCTTGATTTGCTGAAGCAGATCGATGACGCCATCGACACTGTTCAGAATTTCGCGCGGCACTTTGGCTTCAATTTCACGCAAATTAATTGCCTTTCCTTCGGCCAGAACATCTTGACAGGCCGCTTTAATAGCTTCTTTTGCGTTTTCCCTGGTCTGATTTCCGCGCCGTTGTATATATTCCTTCCAACGACTGCTGAGGATGCGGGCTTCCTTGTTGGCGTTGAGGTAAAGCAGACGTACGTCCAGATCGAGACGCCTTGCAGCTTCCAGCAAGCTGATAGGTGCGGGGAGCTTGCTCATGCTGACAAGTTCTGCACGGATGGCGTCCCAGTCACGATTGTGGTTGTGCCTGTTTTTTGGCTGTTTCGGAAAAGACAGCGAAAGTTGATGGATTTCGGTTTTTGCAGGCGGCTCCCACCCGGTCAAGTCGCCCATTAGCAGCTTGGGAAGTGAAATACCGGCTACAGCGGCAATACGCAGGTAAGCGGCAAGGGTGGGAGCGCCACCCCCCTTCAGCCAGTTGTGAACGGTTGACTTGCTCAAGCCGATTCTGGCGGCGAAGTGGGCATATATGCCACTGTCCATTCGCTCGATGATTGCTGCCAAGGCCTCGATTACCTTGTCAAGATCAGCGTCGGATTGGTTGTTGCCCTGGTGAGCAAGCATGTGTCCAACCTGGATGGATTTCCAGATATCTGCTGGTGTGGCCGGGATAGTTTCTTTGCTTTTGCCAAGGAAGGTTCCGCAGTGTGCGCACCAGCCTGGTGTCACATACGCCGAACTGTGTCGTGCGTTTGACTGGCCGCAGCCAGGACAGACGTGTTCAAATCCGGATTTGTGTTTGGCGCAGGCATTGACTGCATTGATGTCCCACGCCAACCGAAAATATGGCGTATTGCCGGATTCAATATCCTCTTGAAAACATTGAGGACACCAGTGAGATCGGTGCCGGGAAAGTCCGGTTTGTGCGATAACCGTATGCCAGGGAAGCAGTGTATGGCGATTCAATTGCGCTACGCCGGTTAGTGCGGAAATTGCGCTGGACCAGTTTCTGGCAACTTCGCCGAGGCCGTTCAGATTTCCGCTGTACCATTCGCGTCGCTGCCGGAATTCCCAACCAAACATTTCGGCAATTTCACGCGACAGGGCAGA
The DNA here is from genome assembly GCA_021795795.1 of Pseudomonadota bacterium. Next base: position 2,177 of record JAJYPA010000149.1, read on the forward strand.
AATTGAAACGCTGTGGGAAACAGCCAGCCTGCAAAAGTAGCTTTGCAGGCTTTCAACTTCTGGCGTTCCGGCTCCGAACGGTAACAGCGCATGCAGAACAGATCTGGGATTTTTTAGTGGCTGGCGCACATTCCACTCCTGATATCAGCGCGAGTCTTGATGGTGGACATTTTCCGGATCAAGCCTTGTGTCAACTCGGCTTCACCAGCCAGGATTTCTTCCAGAATCTGGTTGCGCTGGATTTCCGTCAACAACGCACGATTCAGTGCGTCAACTGACCAACGGCCGTCTTTTCCAGCCAGCATGGCAGCGCGAGTCAGTACAGCGCTTAGTGTGCCGATGCACCCTAATGTGTTGTATAGCAATGCTTCGGAGTGTTTGACGAGATTCTGTCCCCACAAAGAAGGTAGTTCGTTTTCGAATTTCATTACGCACCCTTTGAATGCATTGAAATCCTGTGCATCTTCCTGCCGATATCGCTGGAAATGCAGTACATGGGTTCGGCGTGCGAGTTGTCCCGACAAACTCATTAATTGGTAAAGATCGTATGACCCGACCAGTACCATTTGCGTGCCGCATTCGTTTGCAAGCGATTTTAGTGTGTCCAATTGAATCTGCAGGCGGTTTGATCGTGTTTGACGAATGATGTGGGCAGCTTCATCAATGACCAGAAATCGTGTTTTGCGCGCGCGCAACGCTCGTTCAACCGCGGTGCGTAGTGCGGCAAGGCTGTTGCCGGACCTGCCTCGAGGGCGAACGATGCAACCCGTGTGTGGATCGAGCCCATAAGCTGCTTTCGGAGCCCGAATCTCACCGTCCAACTGGTTCAGTATGCGTTGATAAAACAGCCGCCAGGAGAAATCGTTCTCGCCCGATGCCGGTGCTTCAATGTAGACAGCCGGTACCAATCCCGCATCCTGTTCCATTTGTGCAGATGCCTGATCGCTGGCGTGCTCTACAAAATATCGCGCCAGTGTGCTTTTTCCCACACCAGTCGGTCCGCACACCAGCAGGATGCTGTCTTGGCTGTCCGGATGAATCAGGGTATCCAGATCACTCATGACTTCGGCGATGTGGGGATGTTTGATGCGTAGATGTGTCAACTTGGCCGGCGTTTCAGGCACCAGTTCGATTGATGGGGATGGATGAGACATGGAGAATCCTTTAGAAAGTATCAAAATCAGGGAGTTGGTGCGACTCTGCCTCTAAAGTCGTATCGGATGGTGTGAAAGATTTTGACCTGGATTCTGCTGCGTCAGGGGCGGTGTCCTCGATAAGGCAATTTGGTGAAAAACTGGTCACAGGAGCGATCAGGCTCAATTGCAACCTGTTGTAGAGGGACTTGTTTTCTTTCTGGCGTTCGAAGGCCAGGGCAACAGCCCCTTCGGGGGTAAAGGTTTGCATCCATTCGATGGTGCGTTGCTCGGACTGGAGTTGATCCAGACCTTTGAAGCCGCTTTGATGGGTATATTCTTCAAACATCGCCCGGCGTTCGAATTCGGTGAGTTGCCCAAGCACCAGCAGAGATCGGCATACAGCGTGTAACCAGCGATCTTTGAACCAAACAAATACTGAGGTCGCATCCCATGGATCGTAGCGCACAGGCAGACTTTGGCCTGCAATACGGGGATTTTTGAACTCGGGATTCCAGTACAGCAAGCCATTTACTTTTACCCCTCGCTGGCGATTGACGAGCCGTACGCCTTCCCGATCGACAGGCGGACAGGTGGCAATCAGGAAATCCGAGTTGAAGGGTATGATCCGCTGCGGGCGGGAACCGGACTGTTCCAATCCTCGCGTGTACATTTCTCGTGGGCTGCAATCCAGGGCAGGATGCCTTTCATTGTCATAAAACTCGGTGGCCCAGTACTCAATACCCAAATAGAGCTCTTCGATGGTCCACTCTGCAAAGTTGACGGGCAGGTGTTTGCCGGTCGTCATGCGTACGTTTTTGGTAACTTTGGTGTTGCCTGCCAGGTTATGGATGTACTCGGTATGCAGACGGCCAAACATGCGCTCCATCACCGCACCATGCCGGGGCTGGCCAGCAGGACGTAAACGCAGGTGTGTACCCATGGCTTGCAGGAAGGACTCGAAAGCGTTCGATATCAAATCACGACCATTGTCGACTACGATGAATTCCGGCAGGCGGCTGAATCGTTTCACCATATCTCGCATTATCATCATGACCGAGTGATACGCTGGCGGATCAAACGTGAGATACATGGCCACAATGCGGCGGGTGTACGCATCGACCGCCAGGGTCAGCCATGGCCGTCCAAGGGGTTTTCCTGTGCGGCCAGAGCAGATTTCGATGTCCAGTTGCGTATGATCGATATGCACATACTGGAATGGACGACTTCCGTGTATGGGGGTATCAACGGCCAGTCGTGGCACAAACTCATCAAGCTGATATGCCATGCGCTTGCCGAATCGTGCTCTGGTTGTGTGGTTGGTTTCGGTTTCCTTGATGCGTGCAATCAGCGTGGGATAGGATGCAGGTTTTAGATTTGATGCTGCGCACGATACCAACAGTTCCCGATAACAGGCCTTATAGTTGCGGGCTTCATGTGAACTCCACTTGGTCTTGATGATCTGCTGTATCAAGTTTTCTTGATCTTGGTGAAGTCGCTCGCTGCGGTTGCCACGCTGTCGGGTACGCGGAATCAGTGCCAGAACTTCGTTGCCACCGCTGACGATAGCGGCTTTTTGTTTGGATTCTCAGCGTGCCAGTGTACGTTCGCTGACATGGTTTTGCGGATTGGCCGAACTGAGGATATGATGCCGGCGCAAGGCAGCATCCAGTTCTTCTGCGGTATAACGTGAATAATCCAGCATACTCGGGTCTGGCGGATCCATTGCCTGGATGCGCCCATTGTTCAGCGCATTCAATAACCAATCTTTGGTCAATTCGAAGGTTTGACCGTTCTGTCGGGTGCAGATGATCTGTTTTTCGCCGACCAGCGAAATCGTAACTTCCTGGCCTTCATAGTGAAAACGTGAGCCGGCATTCAGATTAAAGCTGAAATTGGTGATGCCTGGAAAGGCATTTTGGCAAACGGCGCCGGCCAGAAAATCCCGTAATGAAACGTCACGATAAAGTTTTGCTCGTTTGGGCTGACCAAGGGACTCCCGATCCAGATCTGCCACCACAAGTTTGTCGGCAATAGCCTTGTAGATATCGTCGGCGGCGATATTATGTGGCGGAGCCAGCAGTTCAGCGATGGATATCGAACCCTGTTCCTGCAGTTGTTCCTGCAGCTTCAGCCGTATGTCATGCGGGCATTCCGGGACACCCGGCAACAGATAGTCAGCCAAGTGTAGATAATTTTCCACGCGCTTTCTGGGCAGATCATTTTCACAGTACACGCGGTAGGCAATACCCATTTCCGCTAGTTGCTTTTCGATCTGTGGTGCCCGCCAGTGGCCTTCCTCGTCCTGGCTATAACGATATGGAGTACGTTTGGCCAGGTTGGTCAGTTTTTCGTGGCTTTTCCATTCCTCCAGCGTAAATCCTGATGCGCGAATGACCAGAAAATCAGGGGTATGATGAATCTGATGGATCTCACCCGTGGCGGGATCGGTAAGTTCGAGTTTCAGTTCGCAGGGTTGTGGGTAATAGGCGAGCACACTCTGGTCATACTCGTGGTCAACTGCGGCAGCGAATTCAATATGCCGGCTTTCAGTCCTGATTTCGCAGCCCATTTTTCGGCTTGCGTAAATCGTGATGACGTTACCGCCACGCGATTGGACATCGCGGACTGGCGCATTAGTACGCGCGTTCAGTATGAGGGCTTGCCCGGCATGGGGTGTTCCAAGGCGTTCGAGCAACTCGACCAGTTGAGATTTTTCCAGCATGGTGAAATCAAAATTAAAACGTGATATCTGCATGTAGCCACCGTTCAGAAGCATCACTTGCCATTCGGTCGTATACGACCGAAAATAGCGAAAACCGACTTGAGCGGGCACGCAAGGACACCGAACATGGATAAAACAACGGCCACAGATTCAGCATTGGCAATGCTCCCATGGGAGTCGCAGGCAAAGACCTACCTGACCCGGTTTATGAAAATTCGTAATGTCGGGTACAAAGAACTTTCCCGCCGGCTCGAAAAGCTGGGAATTCATGAAAGCCCCGGCCAGATCAATCGAAAAATGAATCGCCAGCGTTTCTCGGCTGCATTCTTCTTGGCATGTTGCCGTGCGATGGATGTGCAGACGCTGATTTTTGATGTCGAACCTCCTCACAATCGTGACTCAGACCATTAATCTGGCGATATTTGGCTACAGATTGATGAATGAAAAAAGTCTGAAAAATGCCTGGATAATAAGATGGAAGCATGCGGCAAAATTGATTATATTGCAAATTTTTTCTTTAATTTCAGCGAGATGCAAATGCTTGCGCTATAGTAAATCTTGATTGCAAGATGTTGCTGCAGGAAGAGCAAACAGCGGATTATTTTTTGCAGACGGACTTTCAGATGTTTGTTTCGGCTATTTGCATTCTGAGGTTGGTATCTTGCCTCCAGCAACCTTGCCGAAATTATGCTGTTTTGTGCCAAATAAGGTTGGCTAATTTAAAAACTTAACTAACCGTTTCATGCAATCCCTGGTTGAGAAATCAAGATTCAACGGCAGCAATGCCGCGAAACCAAGCAAAGGGAGTAGTATTGCAATTGTCGGTTGTGTGCCATTAACAGTCGTTCACAGCGATGGACATGAGGGTCTGGTTCTCGGTCGGTGCGGAAGTTCAGGATGATGGCGGGCAACTTCTGCTTTCGGCCAGGAACGGCCAGACACTTGTACGCAGAACCTGTCATTGGGATAACCACTGCAATTAAAAGCCTGCCTTTGTTGGCTCTGTCAATGAATAATCGCTATACTCATGCACAATCAATAAGCGCCATCCGAAAAAGCATTGCCACTCAATGACTGAACAACAAATCGAACAAGCCCTGATTGAAAAACTGGGCGAATTGAAATACACCTACCGCCCGGACATCCGTGATCGCGCCGCGCTGGAAGCCAACTTCCGCCAGCACTTCGAGGCGCTCAACCGCGTTCATCTCACCGACAGCGAATTCGCCCGCCTGCTGGATGGCATCGTCACTCCGGACGTGTTTGCGGCCGCCAAGCACCTGCGCGAAAAAAACAGCTTCGAGCGCGACGATGGCACACCGCTTTATTACACGCTGGTCAATATCAAGGACTGGTGCAAAAACAACTTTGAAGTCATCAACCAACTGCGCATCAGCACTGACTACAGCCATCACCGCTTTGATGTAATCCTGCTTATCAACGGTATTCCTGTCGTCCAGATCGAGCTGAAAACCCTGCAAATCAGCCCGCGCAAAGCCATGCAGCAGATAGTCGATTACAAGAACGACTCCGGTAACGGTTACAGCAAAACTCTGTTGTGCTTCCTGCAACTGTTCATCGTCAGCAACCGCAGCGATACCTGGTACTTCGCCAACAACAACAGCCGCCATTTCAGCTTCAATGCCGACGAGCGCTTTTTGCCGCTTTATCAGTTCGCTAGCGAAGACAACAAAAAGATCACCCATCTGGACAGCTTTGCCGACGCTTTCCTGTCCAAATGCACACTGGGACAGATGGTCAGCCGGTACATGGTGTTGGTCGCCAGCGAACAAAAACTGCTGATGATGCGACCGTATCAAATCTATGCCGTCAAGGCGATTGTCGAGTGCATTCACCAGCACTGCGGCAATGGCTACATCTGGCACACCACCGGCAGCGGCAAAACGCTCACATCGTTCAAAGCTTCCACCTTGCTCAAGGACAATCCGGACATCGACAAATGCCTGTTCGTGGTGGATCGCAAAGACCTCGACCGGCAGACGCGGGAAGAATTCAACAAATTCCAGGAAGGCTGCGTCGAAGAAAACACCAATACTGAAACTTTGGTGCGCCGCCTGCTCTCCGACGACTACGCCGACAAGGTGATCGTCACTACCATCCAGAAGCTAGGCCTTGCACTCGATGGCACCAACAAGCGCAACTATCTGGCGCGTCTGGAGCCATTGCGCAACCAGCGCATGGTGTTTATCTTCGACGAATGCCACCGCTCGCAATTCGGCGAGAACCACAAGGCCATCAAGGAATTCTTCCCCAACGCCCAGTTATTCGGCTTTACCGGCACGCCCATCTTCGAGCAGAACGCCAGCGCCCAGCAGATTGAAGGCCAGCAGGCGAGCTACAAGACCACGGCGGATATCTTCCAGCAGCAACTGCACGCCTACACCATCACCCACGCCATCGAAGACCGCAACGTGCTGCGCTTCCATGTGGATTATTACAAGCCCGAGGGCAAAGCACAGCCCAAGCAGGGTGAGCCACTGGCCAAGCGCGCCATCGTCGAAGCCATCCTCGCCAAGCACGACGCTGCTACTGCCGGACGCAAGTTCAACGCCGTGCTGGCTACTGCCAGCATCAATGACGCCATCGAATACCACGCCTTGTTCAAAACCGTGCAGGCCGAGAAGTTGGCGAGCGACTCTGAATTCCAACCGCTCAACATCGCCTGCGTCTTCTCCCCACCCGCACAGTTACTTGCCAAAGATAAAGATAGTCAGAACGACAAAAACGTAGCGGACATCAAGCAACTTCAGGACGACCTGCCACAAGAGAAAGCCGATAACGAACAGGAACCCGAAAAGAAAAAGGCCGCGCTGACTGCCATCATTGCCGACTACAACACCCAATACGGCAGCAGCCACAGCATCGGCGAATTCGACCTCTACTATCAGGACGTGCAAAAGCGCATCAAGGACCAGCAATACCCCAATGCCGACCTGCCGCACCGCCAGAAGATCGACATCACCCTCGTGGTGGACATGCTGCTCACCGGCTTCGATTCCAAATATCTCAACACGCTGTATGTGGACAAGAACCTCAAGTTCCATGGCTTGATTCAGGCGTTTTCGCGCACCAATCGTGTGCTCAACGACACCAAGCCCTATGGCAACATTCTCGACTTCCGCCAGCAGCAAGACGCGGTGGATACCGCCATCGGCCTGTTTTCCGGGGAAAAAACCGGCGAGCAGGCGCGGGAAATCTGGCTGGTGGAGCCCGCCGCCGAAGTCATCCGCAAATACGAGGCGGCAGTCTCTGGCATGGCGGGCTTCATGCAGCAAAAAAATCTGATGTGCGAGCCCGAGCAGGTTTACAATCTGAAAGGCGATACCGCGCGCATCGAGTTCGTCAACCGCTTCAAGGAAGTGCAGCGACTCAAAACGCAACTCGACCAGTACACCGATCTGGACAACGCACAAAAGGCCCGTATCGAGACCATCCTTCCGCGCGACCAGCTACTGAGCTTCAGGGGTACCTATCTGGAAACTGCCCAGCGCCTGAAAGCCATGCAGGACAAACACGACGACAACACCCCGCCGGAAGTGCAGCAACTCGATTTCGAGTTTGTGCTGTTTGCCAGCGCGGTGATCGACTACGACTACATCATGGCGCTGATTGCCCGCTACGCCAGCCAAACACCGGGCAAGCAGAAGATGAGCCGCGAACAGCTCATCGGCCTCATCCAGTCCGATGCCAAATTCATCGACGAGCGCGACGACATTGCCGAATACATTGGCACGCTGGAAGCGGGCAAGGCGCTGGATGAAAAAGCCATCAAGGAAGGTTATCAACGCTTCAAGGCCGACAAACACGCCAAGGTATTGGCCGACATCGCCGCCCGGCACACGCTGGATGCCGCAGCCCTGCAAACCTTTGTAGACGCCATCCTGCGTCGCATGGTGTTTGACGGCGACCAGATCAGCGATTTGTTCGCCCCGCTGGCGCTCGGCTGGAAAGCGCGCACCAAGGCCGAACTGGCGCTGATGGACGAACTGATTCCCCTGCTCAAAAAGCTTGCCCAAGGGCGCGAGATTTCAGGGCTGGGTGCGTATGAGCAGTAAACCCTGTCGAATTCAACGGGTTTAAACGGCAAGCCGGGCTGAACAGTTTTCCGCACACACAGATCAGGAGCGCATAACATGGTGTTGCAGAACAAATTAAACATCACCAACCAGATTGAGCTGAACAAAGCCGAAGAAAAAATCAGCAAGCAGAAGGCCAAGCAGCTATTTGAAAGCGGCGAAATCAATCGTATGGAGATCGGCACCTTTAAAGGGCTGGCACAAATTCATGCGTATTTATTTGGCGATATTTATGAATTCGCGGGAAAACTCCGCGATGTGAATATCGCCAAAGGCAACTTTCGATTTGCACCGCTCATGTACCTGCCGCAATCGCTGGAACACATCAGCACCATGCCGCAACAGACGTTTGAGCAAATCATCGAAAAATATGTCGAGATGAATGTCGCTCACCCTTTTCGCGAGGGCAATGGCCGCGCGACGCGTATCTGGCTGGATCTGATCCTCAAGAATGAAATCAATCGCGTAATCGACTGGAATGCCGTGGACAAGGCCGACTATCTTTCGGCCATGGAACGCAGCGTGGTGAAGGATGTGGAAATCAAACACCTGCTAAAAGCCGCCCTGACCGACAAAATCAACGACCGCGAATTATTCATGAAGGGCATCGACATCAGCTATTACTACGAAGGCTATAGTGAATTCAGGATTGAGGATTTGTAATATGACTTCGTCAGTGAATAAACGTGGATTGGTGCCCAAGCTGCGCTTTCCTGAGTTTCGGGAGGCGGGGGATTGGGAAGAAAAAACCTTGGGGGAAATTGGTGAAATTGTGACTGGCAAAACGCCCAACACTAGTGATGATTCGCTTTGGAACGGCGATACCCAATTTGTAACACCAACTGATATTTCTGAAGAAAAGTATCAGTGGAAAACACAACGAAGTGTTGTCAGAAATTCAAAAACAAAAGTGCTGCCAATGCATTCAACAATGTTTACGTGCATCGCTTCTATTGGAAAGATTGCGCTATCCGTTAAGCCCTGCATTACTAATCAGCAAATTAACACGCTCATCCCTAATGAAGACTACAAAAATGAGTACGTCTATTACTCATTGCTCAACATTGTTCCTTTAATTAAGGGCACTCAAGCGAACTCGACTCTGCCAATAATTAACAAAACGGAGTTTTCAAAATTCACTGTGTCAGTGCCGAAAGTTGACGAACAACAAAAAATCGCCGACTGCCTCGCATCCATCGACGAACGGATCACCCTGGAGGTGCAAAAACTCGACACGCTCAAGACCCACAAAAAAGGGCTAATGCAGCAACTTTTTCCCGCCGAAGGCGAAACCCTGCCCAAGCTGCGCTTTCCTGAGTTTCGGGAGGCGGGGGATTGGGAAGAAAAAACCTTGGGGGAAATTGGTGAAATTGTGACTGGCAAAACGCCCAACACTAGTGATGATTCGCTTTGGAACGGCGATACCCAATTTGTAACACCAACTGATATTTCTGAAGAAAAGTATCAGTGGAAAACACAACGAAGTGTTGTCAGAAATTCAAAAACAAAAGTGCTGCCAATGCATTCAACAATGTTTACGTGCATCGCTTCTATTGGAAAGATTGCGCTATCCGTTAAGCCCTGCATTACTAATCAGCAAATTAACACGCTCATCCCTAATGAAGACTACAAAAATGAGTACGTCTATTACTCATTGCTCAACATTGTTCCTTTAATTAAGGGCACTCAAGCGAACTCGACTCTGCCAATAATTAACAAAACGGAGTTTTCAAAATTCACTGTGTCAGTGCCGAAAGTTGACGAACAACAAAAAATCGCCGACTGTCTCTCGTCTCTCGACGACCTTATCACCGTTCAAACCCAAAAACTCGCCGTGCTCAAGACTTATAAAAAAGGGCTGATGCAGCAGCTTTTCCCTGTGTTGGATGAGGTGTCCGCATGACGCAGATCATCCTCTACACCAGCGAAGACGGGCAAGCCCAAGTGCAACTGCGTGCCGATTTGGGTACGGTCTGGCTCACCCAGTTGGAAATGGCGGAGCTGTTTAACGCCAGCAAGCAGAACATTTCGCTGCACCTGAAGAACATTTATTTAGACGGAGATCTGGACCCTGCTGCAGCTGTCAAGGATTCCTTGACAGTTCAAACCGAGGGCGCCCGCGACGTGCGCCGCAGCGTCACACGCTACAACCTGGATGCTATTCTGGCCGTTGGCTACCGCGTGCGCTCGCCGCGCGGGGTGCAATTTCGCCGCTGGAAAGCAGGATTAAGGATCGTAAAGGGACAGGATCATGACCGCCCCGAATAACTTTGCCGATCTACCCACGCTGGCCGCGCACCTGCGTAGAGAGCTGATCGATAAGAAATTCATCCTGCTCTACGCCTACAACGGCACCGGCAAGACCCGGCTGTCGATGGCATTTAAGGATATCGGCAGGCAAGGCGAAGGAGAGGACGCCACGCGTGACACGCTCTACTTCAACGCCTTTACCGAAGATTTGTTCACTTGGGACAATGACTTGGAAGGCGACAGCTCACGCGCGCTAAAAATGAATGCGGCCTCCCGTTTTTTTGCAGGGCTGGAAGCCCTGGAGATGGAAACGCGCATTCGTCCCTTCCTCCACCGGTATGCTGATTTTGATTTCACCATCGACTACAGCGATTGGTCAATCCGTTTCTCGCGTGATGTTAGGGTGGGTGAGGCCACGCAGAGCATTGACAACATAAAGGTATCGCGTGGCGAGGAGAACCTGTTTATCTGGTGCTTCTTTCTGGCCATCGTCCAGCTCGCGATGGATGGCGCGGAAGCCTATCAGTGGGTGAAATACATATACATCGACGACCCCATCACGTCGCTGGACGAGCACAATGCCATTGCAGTGGGCAATCATTTGGCGCAGTTCCTGAAACGCAAAGATCACGCGATCAAAACGGTGATTTCATCGCATCACACGCTTTTTTTTAACGTGCTTTGGAATGAACTACGGGAGATTGCCCATAAGAAGTTCGCTCCGCATTTTCTGTCGCACACCCGCAAGACTGGCCAGTATCACCTCTCTTATACCGGTGATACGCCTTTCTTTCATCACCTGGCGTTGCTGCAGGAGATTTGGCGAGCAAAGGAGGCGGGCGAGATTTACACGCACCACTTCAACGCCTTGCGCAGCCTGTTGGAAAAATCATCCATTTTCCACGGGCACAAGAAATTCACCGTGTGCATCAAGCAGCAGGATGACGACCCGGACGACACCCTGTACGGGAGGCTCGTCAACATTCTGAGCCACGGCAATTACTCGTTTTATGACCCGATGGAAATGCTGTCGGACAACAAGGTGCACTTTGAAAAAATACTAGCGGACTTTCTGGAATTCTATCCCTTCAATTCAGAGCTGACGCCAGAAACGCAAGAACAGGAAACATCCTCATGACCGAACAAGACCAAAAACAACTGGGCATCACGCTGTGGGGCATTGCCGATACCTTACGTGGCGCGATGAACGCGGACGATTTCCGCGATTACATGCTCTCCTTCCTGTTCCTGCGCTACTTGTCGGACAACTACGAGGCAGCGGCGCAAAAAGAACTGGGGGCGGATTACCCGAAGCTGGGCGCAGGTGATCGCCGCGCGCCGCTGGCGGTGTGGTACGCGCAAAACCCGGACGATACGGCTGATTTTGAAAAGCAGATGCGTCGCAAGACGCATTATGTGATCCAGCCAGCTTTCTTGTGGAGCAGCATCGCCGAGATGGCGCGCACGCAAGACGGGGAGTTGTTGCATACGCTGCAAAAGGGCTTCGATTACATCGAGAACGAATCCTTCGCCAGCACCTTTGGCGGGCTGTTTTCCGAGATCAACCTGAATTCAGAAAAACTAGGCAGGGGCTACGAAGCCCGCAATGCCGTGCTCTGCACCATCATCAAGGCCATTGCCGATGGCTTGGAAAAGTTCTCTACCAACAAAGATACGCTGGGCGATGCCTATGAATACCTGATCGGCCAGTTTGCGGCTGGTTCCGGCAAGAAGGCGGGCGAGTTTTACACGCCGCAACAGATTTCCAGCATTTTGTCGGGCATCGTTACGCTGGACAGTCAGGAGCCCGCCACCGGCCACCGCAAGCAACTGGAAAGCGTGCTCGACTTTGCCTGCGGTTCCGGCTCGCTGCTGCTGAATGTGCGCCACCGCATGGGGGCGCACGGCATCGGCAAGCTATTCGGCCAGGAAAAGAACATTACCACCTACAATCTGGCGCGTATGAACATGCTGCTGCACGGAGTGAAGGATACCGAGTTCGAGATTTACCACGGCGACACGCTGACCAACGAGTGGGATATGCTGCGCGAAATGAACCCGGCCAAGATGCCGAAGTTTGACGCGGTGGTGGCCAATCCGCCGTTCAGCTACCGCTGGGAACCAAGCGAGGCGCTGGGCGAGGACATGCGCTTCAAGAATTACGGTCTGGCCCCCAAGTCAGCTGCCGACTTCGCTTTTTTACTGCACGGCTTCCACTACCTGAAGCAGGACGGCGTGATGGCCATCATCCTGCCCCACGGCGTGCTGTTCCGTGGCGGCGCGGAAGAGCGCATCCGCGCCAAGCTGCTGAAAGACGGCCATATCGACACCGTGATCGGTCTGCCCGCCAACCTGTTCTTCTCCACCGGCATTCCGGTGTGCATTCTGGTGTTGAAGAAATGCAAGAAGCCCGATGATGTGCTGTTCATCAACGCCGCCGAGCACTTTGAGAAGGGCAAGCGGCAAAATAGGCTGCTGCCGGAGCACATCGACAAGATCATCGACACTTACCAGTATCGCAAAGAAGAGGAACGCTATTCCATGCGCGTGTCGATGGAGCGAATCGAGAAAGAAAGCTACAACCTGAACATCTCGCGCTACATCAGCATCGCCGAGGCGGAAGAGGAAGTTGATTTGCAGGCAACCCATGCCAAGTTGGAATCGCTGGCTCAAAAGATCGAAACAGCAAAGGGCAAGCACAATGATTTTCTGAAAGAACTGGGTCTGCCGCTCTTGCCGTGACTTCCTGTGTGACGTAACCGGCTAACGGACACGCCTGTTCCCGTCCGAAGTTTTATGCTTGCTGCCTGAATGGCAGCAATTCATCCAGTCTGCTGTTCGGCCAGGTGGGCAGTTTTTCCAGCGTGTCTTTCAACCATGGCCTGCGGATCAGGGCCGTTGAGTCTGGCGGTGCCGATGAGGGTTTGAATGGCGGCAGCACGCTGCCGCGCAATGTGCCTACCACATTTTTCGAATAAAGCAAAATGTGGCAGATCGGAAAATAAAGCATAAAATGGCATTTCTGCCACTTTATGCTTTACGGCACACAACCGATAAGAGTTGGGATTTTAAATATTGGTGGAGGCGGCGGGAATCGAACCCGCGTCCGCAAGCCCTCTACAGACAGATCTACATACTTAGTTCGGTAATTTGGATTTAACCTCCGACACGCCCACCGAACAGGCTGGCCTT
>JAJYPA010000150.1 GCA_021795795.1 Pseudomonadota bacterium
GCGACCGGGTTAATGTCTGGCGGCCCGGACCTGTCGGTCTGCGCGGAAGGGAAAAGTATACTGGCGGTGTCCTGGCGGTACATAGCCCGCTATGGAAGGTCATGGAGAGGGCGTGGGGCAGGGTGGGGGATGACCTAAAGGTGTCCTGACGGTGCACTGAGACGCCCTCAGGGCCTTTCCGCTATGCTCGGAATGCCGAGAAGGGAAAGTAGAACGGCGCATCCCTTGAAATCGGGTGGTTTGTTGGTTGGGTGGATGGCGGGATTATGGCGTAGCGCCGTTCTGTTGCGGCAACAATCATAACCCCCCGTGTATTTTGGCCTAAAATACGCAACCAGGCCCAGATATGGCACTTCTCCCCCCTGTTCTCGGTGTCACTTGAATCTGGGTGCCAATACGCTCTTTGAGAGCAGCCACATGGGAAATCACGCCAATGAGCTTGCCTTCCTGCTGGAGACCCGCAAGAGTTTCCAGGGCCATATCCAAGGCTTCCTCGTCCAGCGTGCCGAAACCTTCATCCAGAAACAGGGAATCCACCCGCACATTTTTACTGGCCATGTGCGAGAGGCCCAGCGCCAGAGCCAGGCTGACGATGAAGCTCTCTCCACCCGAGAGGTTTTTGGTGGAACGCACCTCTCCGGCCTGATAGTTATCGATCACATTGAGTTCCAGAGGTTGCCTGCCATCGCGGACCAGCAGATAGCGGTCGGTCATTTTTTGCAGTTGCCGGTTGGCGTGGCTGACCATCAGCTCAAAAGTCAGACCTTGGGCAAAATTGCGGTATTTCTTGCCATCGCTGGAACCGATGAGCTCGTGCGGACTAGCCCAACTTAGATTTCCACCTGCGACGACGAGTGGCTGGAAGAGGAAAGTCAGAGGCTGCTGCCTTTCGGTCCGACGGTGGGTGACCTGATTGCATCTCTAAACTACGTAGTCTGGTCATTATCCCAGTACCAGTATATGTAGGTGGCTGGAGGTTTTGCTTGCTCTTGATGGATGGCTCCGTGGATGATCAACGGCTCCACTATTCGTGCGTTGATATATAACAAATACCTAGAATAGAAAATATGATTGATCAGGACAAATGAGATGACACCGGTAGAACTGTAAGCACCCCAGTCATTATTGTAGAAATTGCTTTACTGCATATTGACAATCATGATCTGGCCGCTTACGATTGTAGCCATATTGAATGACGTAACGGAGTTATTGCAAATATGGACCTGGGCAAACTAGCCGATGTGCAGATGGGCTATCCCTTCCGGTCGCGCCTAGAGCACGACCCACAGGGCGATGTCGCGGTAATCCAGATGAAAGACATCGACGATGCCAATTTGGTGCATATCGATGAAGCTATCAAGGTTACGTTGCCGAGGGGCAAAGAGCATCATCTGCTGCGTGCGGGTGATCTGCTGTTTCGCTCGCGTGGTCGTAGCAACGGGGCAGCGCTGGTGTCTGGCGATGTTGGGACAGCAGTGCTGTCAGCCCCGTTGCTGTTGATCCGCCCTCATGGCGTATTGCCCGACTACCTGTGTTGGTTCATCAATACACCGGCCACCCAGGCACAGCTTGCGGCGCTGTCTGAGGGTACCTCGGTGCGGATGATTAGCGCTGAGGCACTGAAAGCGCTCGATATTCCGCTACCTACTGCGGCAGCACAGCAACGTATTGCGCAAGCCGCCGCTCTCGCTGAAAGAGAACGGTCGCTAATGGCTCAGATTGCCGTCCAGCGCCAACGATTAACGACCCACATCCTGATGCAGTACGCCCATCACATCCCGAAAAAGGCTCACCCATGACCGACCAGCTCAGCCAACAAGACGTCAACAACACCGCCTGGGCCGCCTGCGACACCTTCCGCGGCGTCATCGACCCGGCGCAGTACAAGGACTACATCCTGGTGATGCTGTTCCTCAAGTACATTAGCGACCAGTGGGCCGACCACTACGCCGAGTACCAGAAGGAATACGGTGACAACGAGGAACGCATCCGCCGCAAGCTCGAACGCGAGCGCTTCATCCTGCCCTACGTCGAGTTCAAGGACGAGAAGACCGGCGAGGTTACTGACCGCTTCCTGGCCGACTTCCACGCCCTGTACGAGCGCCGCAAGGCGGCCAACCTCGGCGAGCTGATCAACATCGTCCTCGACCACATCGAGGAGGGCAACAAGGCCAAGCTCGAAGGCGTGTTCCGCAACATCGACTTCAATTCCGAAGCCAACCTCGGCAAGACCAAGGACCGCAACCGCCGCCTGGAAAACTTGCTGGGCGATTTCGCCAAGCTCGATCTTCGCCCCTCGCGCGTCTCCGAGGACGTGATCGGCGACACCTACATCTACCTGATCGAACGCTTCGCCTCTGATGCCGGCAAGAAGGCCGGCGAGTTCTACACACCAAAACAGGTGTCGAAGCTGCTGGCGCAGTTGGTCGCCCCCAAGCCTGGAGACCGCATCTGCGACCCCACCTGTGGCGCCGGTGGCCTGCTGATCGAAGCCGCCGCGCTGGTCGAGGCGCAAGGCAGCCGCGATTTCGCCCTGTTCGGCCAGGAGGTCAACGGCAGTACCTGGGCGCTGGCCCGCATGAACATGTTCCTGCACGGCAAGGACGCCGCCCGCATCGAATGGGGCGACACCCTCAACAGCCCAGCGCTGGTGGAAGCCGACCGCCTGATGCGCTTCAACGTGGTCGTGGCCAACCCGCCCTTCAGCCTGGACAAGTGGGGCGGCCAGGAGGTCGAGGCCGACCGCTACAGCCGCTTCTGGCGCGGCCTGCCGCCCAAATCCAAGGGCGACTACGCCTTCATCACCCACATGATCGAGACCTCACTGCCGCAGGAAGGCCGCGTGGCCGTGGTGGTGCCCCACGGCGTGCTGTTCCGGGGCGGGGCCGAAGGCCGCATACGCCGTGCCCTGATCGAGGAGAACCTGCTCGATGCCGTCATCGGCCTGCCGGGCAACTTGTTCCCCACCACCTCGATCCCGGTCGCCATCTTGGTGTTCGACCGCGCCCGCGAAAAGGGTGGCGCCCGCGAGGACTGCCAGGACGTGCTGTTCATCGACGCCAGCCGTGACTACCAAAGCGGCAAGAACCAGAACGCCCTGCTCGACGAGCACATGGCGAAGGTGCTCGCCACCTTCCGCGCCCGGCAGCCGGTGGACAAGTATGCCCATATAGCCAGCCTGCAGGAGATCGCCGACAACGATTTCAACCTCAACATCCCGCGCTACGTGGACACCTTCGAGGAAGAGGAAGAGATCGACGTCGCCGCCGTCGAGCAGGAGATCGAGCGCCTGGAGGGCGAGCTGGCCGAGGTGCGCCTGCACATGAAGCAGTACCTCAAGGAGCTGGGCATATGAGCAAGAAGAACACCCCATCCGCTCCGGACGGCGAAGGCCGTATCGTCGTCTTTCAGGAGCAGGCCATCCGCCGCACCTGGCATGAAGACCAATGGTGGTTCTCCGTCATCGATGTGGTGGGGGTGCTCTCGGAGAGCCGCAACGCCAACCGCTACTGGTCGGATCTCAAGCGCAAACTGGCTCAGGAAGCGGGCTCCTGGCAACCTTACGAGAAAATCGTAAGGTTGAAACTGGCAGCACCCGACGGCAAACAGCGCGAAACCGACTGCGCCAATATCGAGACCTTGTTCCGCATCATCCAGTCCATCCCCTCGCCCAAGGCCGAACCCTTCAAGCGCTGGCTGGCCCAGGTGGGCTACGAGCGTGTGCGGGAGATCGAAGACCCGGAACGGGCCAGCGCTCGGGCGCACGAACTCTACGAGGCCAAGGGCTACCCCAAGGACTGGATCGAGAAGCGCATGCGCTCCATCGCCATCCGGGGCGCACTCACCGACGAATGGAAAGCGCGCGGTGTTGCCGAAGGCCGGGAATATTCCATCCTCACCGCCGAAATTGCCCGCGCCACCTTCGGCGTCACCCCCGGCGACCATAAGAAGCTCAAGGGCCTGGAGCAGGCCAAGACGGCCAACCTGCGCGATCACATGACCGACCTGGAGTTGATCTTCACCATGCTTGGCGAAGCCAGCACCACCGAAATCGCCAAGCGCAAGGATGCGCAAGGTTTCTATCAGAACAAAGCTGCTGCCAGGGAGGGTGGCGCGGTCGCCGGCAATGCGCGCAAGGAACTCGAAGCCAAGTCGGGCACGCCAGTCGTCGGCCGCACGAACTACCTGGCTTCGCCGGAGACCTTTGTGTCCAAAGACACCGGCACCCAGCCGCGCGAAAAGGGCAAGAAGAAGCTGGAGAATAAAAAATGAGCGGCGGTGAACTGATTCTCTACACTGCGGAGGACGGCAGCGCCGCCATTCAGTTGCGCGCCGAGGACGGCACTGTCTGGCTTACTCAACTGGAGATGGCCACCCTGTTCGATACGTCTAAGCAAAACATTGCAAAGCACCTCAAAGCCATATTTGCCGAGGGTGAGCTGTCCCCACATTCAGTTGTCAGCCAATGGTTGACAACTGCTGCCGATGGCAAGAACTACAAGGTGGCCCATTACAACCTCGATGCCATCCTGGCCGTGGGTTACCGGGTGCGCCCCCCGCGCGGCACCCAGTTCCGCCAGTGGGCCACCACCCACCTGCGCGAATACTTGGTCAAAGGCTTCGCCATCGACGACGCCCGGCTCAAGGAGCCCGGCGGCTGGGACTACTTCGACGAGCTGCTGGCGCGCATCCGCGACATCCGAGCCTCGGAGAAGCGCTTCTACCAGAAGGTCCGCGACATCTACGCCACGTCGGTCGACTACGACAGCAAGTCCGAGGCTGCCCAGCTGTTCTTCAAGAAGGTACAGAACAAGATGCTCTGGGCCGTCACCGGCCACACCGCGCCCGAACTCATCGCCGGCCGCGCCGACCCCGCCCTGCCCAACATGGGCCTGACCACATGGCAGGGTGGCCGGGTGCGCAAGCAAGATGTCACCGTCGCCAAGAACTACCTGAGCCGCGAAGAGATCGAGGCCCTGGACCGCATCGTAGTCATGTACCTCGATTACGCCGAGGACCAGGCCCAGCGCCGTCGCACCCTGACCATGCACGACTGGGAAGACAAGCTCGACGCCTTCCTGCAGTTCAATGAACGCGAGGTGCTGACCCACGCCGGCAAGCTGCGCGCCGACGTGGCGGAAAAGCTGGCGCTGGAGCGCTACGAGAGTTTCGATGCTGCGCGGCGGGAGGCGGCGCGGCTGGCGGCGGATGCCGAGTACATGGCGGCTCTCGAACAGACCGAGCGGCAGCTGGAAGGCAAAGGGCGGGGGAAGAAGAAATGAGCGCAGAACGCCTAACCCCTCTCCTTTTTGGACCTTGCCCACCTGAATGGAAACAGCCGTACATCGACGAAATCACGGACCTTTTGACCAACGGGTTCGTCGGTCCATCCTTGCCGCACCAGACAGAGAACAGTGAGACGGGAATCTGCTATCTGCAGGGCTTCAACGTCAGGCCGAACAAACTGGACTTGGCACGCACCACCTGGGTCACGCATGACTTCCATGCGAAGAATCGGAAGAGCCAGCTTCGCGAAGGAGACGTACTTGTCGTTCAGTCCGGACATATCGGCACAGCCGCGGTCGTACCCAAGGAAGCCGCCGGTTCTAATTGCCACGCGGTGATCATCTGTCGGTTCAAATCCAGCATCGTCGATCCAGATTTCGCCTCGCAGTATCTGAACTCTCAGATTGGCCAAGCCAGACTGCGCGGCCTACATGTTGGCTCATCACTGCCTCACATCAACACCAGCGAACTCGGAAGATTCAAGCTTCCACTGCCGCCGCTGCATGAGCAGAGGAATCTTGCACAGCTCTGGGTCACCTGGGACACCGCCATCCAGAAAACCGAGCAACTGATCGCAGCGAAGGAGCGGCACTACAGCCACGAACTATCGCTCCTGATCAGCAGTAGCCAGCACCCGCACGCCCATGTCGGTGCCTTTGCCGAGGAAGTCTCCGCCCGCAATCGTGGCGGAACATGGCGGCACGTTCAAATTCGCGACATCGCGGATCGAGTCCAGCGCCAGAGCGATGGCGGCGATTACCCGTTGATGACGATTTCCTCTGCATCAGGATTCATCAGGCAAGAGGATCGGTATAGCCGCTACATGGCGGGCGAAAGCGCCAAGACCTACACGTTTCTTCGTGCCGGCGACTTTTCCTACAACAAGGGAAACTCCAAGCGATACGAGTTCGGATGCGTATTCCAACTCAAGGACTATGAAGCCGCATTAGTTCCAAGCGTTTACGTCAGCTTCAGACTCCATGAATCTGTTTGCGCGGCATATATGCGCCATCTGTTTGTGGCGGATTATCTCAAGCCGCAGTTGCGCGCATTGGTCAAGACAGGGGTGCGCAACAATGGCCTCCTGAATATTCGCCCCGACGAGTTCATGGGCACGACAGTGCCTCTCCCACCCTTCGACCAGCAGATTCGGATCGCCAACATTCTGGACGCTGCGAGCGCAGAAATCGGTCTGCTGAGACAGCAACTGGCGGCCCTACGCACGCAGAAGCGCGGCCTGATGCAAAAGCTGCTCACCGGTCAGTGGCGGCTGCCCATCCCCGAGACTGCAGAGGAGGCCTCCGATGCCTAAGAAACTCATCCCCATGGCCATTGCCTATGACTTCGATGGCACCCTCGCGCCGGGGAACATGCAGGAGTACGACTTCATTCCAGCCTTGAACATGATGTCCAAGGAGTTCTGGAAATCCGTGAACGACATCGCCCAAAGGCACGAGATGGACCAGATCCTCGCCTACATGTGGGCAATGCTGAGGCAGGCCGACAAGGCGGACATCCGGGTACACAAGTCGGACTTCAAGGATTTCGGGAAGAACATCACACTGTTTCCCGGCGTCTCCGACTGGTTCAAGCGGATCAACACCTACGCCAAGAGCAAGGGCATCCGGCTTGAGCATTTCATCATCTCCTCCGGCATCCGCGAGATGGTCGAAGGCACGCCGATCTACAAGGAATTCAAGAAGGTCTATGCCTCTGGATTCATGTTCGACCACAACGGAGTCGCTTGCTGGCCGGCGCTGGCGGTGAACTACACCACCAAGACCCAGTATCTGTTTCGTATCAACAAGGGCAGTCTGGATGTGCACGATAACTCGGTGATCAACAAGTTCGTGCCGAAGGATCAACGCCCGGTGCCGTTCGCGAACATGATCTTTATCGGTGATGGTGAAACCGACATTCCTTGCATGAGGCTGGTCAAGGACCAGGGAGGTCATTCAATCGCGGTGTACAACGGCAACAAGCGCGGTGTGAAGAAGCATGCGGATCAACTTGTCATGGATGGCAGGGCAACACTATCCGCAGCGGCTGACTTTCAGGATGGAAGCACCATCGACGGGTGCGTAAAGGCGATCATCGACAAGGTGGAAGCCGCAGCCCGCGTTCGGGGAGCTTAGTGATGGACAGCTTTCGCTTCGACGAAAAATACCTCTCGCAGATCCCGGCCCTGCAGGTGCTGGTCAACCTGGGTTACCAGTACCTGACGCCCGCCGAGGCGCTGGCCGCCCGGGGTGGCAAGGCCGGCAACGTGCTGCTGGAAGAGATCCTGCGCGAACAGTTGAAAAAGCTGAACCGCATCCAGCACAAGGGCGGCAGCTATCTCTTCAGCGAGGAGAACATCCAGAGCGCCATCCAGCGGCTGAAGAACGTCAAGTACGACGGCCTGCTCAAGACCAACGAGGCGGTCTACGACCTGCTGACGTTGGGCGTGGCGCTGGAGCAGTCCATCGAGGGCGATCTCAAAAGCTTTACCCTCAACTACGTCGACTGGCGCAACCCAGCCAACAACGTCTATCACGTGGCCGCCGAGTTCGCGGTGGAGCGCACGCGCAGCGTCGAGACCTGCCGGCCCGACATCGTGCTGTTCGTCAACGGCATCCCCTTCGCGGTGATCGAATGCAAGTCGCCGAAGGTCGAGGTGGCCCAGGCCATCTCGCAGACCATCCGCAACCAGCGCGATGAATATATCCCGCGCCTGTTCACCACCGTGCAGACCGTGCTGGCGCTGAACAAGAACGAGGCTCGCTACGCCACCACCGGCACGCCGGCCAAGTTCTGGTCGAAGTGGAAGGAGGACGTGGCGGACGCAGATCTCGTGCCACTGCTGGAACGCCCGCTGCCGGAATCGGTCAAGGCCTCGCTGTTCGATCTGGCCTTTGCTGAGCTGGGCGTGCGCGAGGAGATTGCGCCCTACGTGGTCGGCCGGCAGGTGACCGAACAGGACCGCGCGCTCTACGCGCTGTGCCGCCCGGAGCGCCTGCTGGAGATGGCCTGGGCCTTCACCGTGTTCGACGGCGGCGTGCGCAAGATCGCGCGCTACCAGCAGGTGTTCGCCATCCGAGAGGTGCTCGCCCGCGTGCGGCAGACCGACGACAGCGGCAAGCGCCGGGGCGGCATCGTCTGGCACACCCAGGGCTCGGGCAAGTCGCTGACCATGGTGATGCTTGCCCGCGCCCTGGCGCTGGAGCCGGCCATCCGCAATCCGCGCATCGTGCTGGTCACCGACCGGGTGGATCTGGACAAGCAGCTCGGCAATACCTTCGCCGCCTGCGGCCTCTCGCCCGACCGGGCCGAGAGCGGCCGCCATCTGGTGGAACTGGTGTCCGATGGCAAGGCGCACATCGTCACTACTCTGGTGCACAAGTTCGACAAGGCGTTGGCCTACAAGAAGTTCAGCGACGCTTCGCCCGACATCTTTGTGCTGGTCGACGAAACGCAACGCACCCAGTTGGGCGGCTACTCGGCGCGCATGCGGCAGATGTTCCCCAATGCCTGCTACATCGGCTTTACCGGCACGCCGCTGCTGACCCGCGAGAAGAGCGACGTCGCCAAGTTCGGCGGCGTGATCCACACCTATGCCATCGACCAGGCGGTTGCCGACGGCGCCATCGTGCCGCTGCTCTACGAAGGGCGCATGGTGGAACTGGAGCAGAACCAGGCGGCCATTGACGTCTGGTTCGAGCGCCACACCCAGGGGTTGACTGACCAGCAAAAGGCCGACCTGAAGAAGAAGTACGCCCGCGCCGAGATGCTGAACAAGGCCGAGCAAGTGATCTACATGCGCGCCTTCGACATCAGCGAGCATTACCGACAGAACTGGCAGGGCACCGGGTTCAAGGCGCAGTTGGTGGCGCCCAACAAAGCGGCGGCGCTGCGCTACAAGGCGTTTCTGGATGAGCTGGGGGCGGTTACCAGCGAGGTGATCATCTCGCCGCCCGACGAGCGCGAGGGCTTCGACGAGATCGACGCCGAGGAATCCACCGACACGGTGGTGGCCTTTTGGCAGCGCATGATGAAGCGCTACGGCTCGGAGGACGACTACAACAAGCAGATCGTCAATGCCTTCAAGTTCGGCGACGAGCCCGAGATTCTGATCGTGGTGGACAAGCTGCTGACCGGCTTCGACGCGCCGCGCAACACCGTGCTCTATCTGGCCCGGCGACTCAAGGACCATTCCCTGCTGCAGGCCATCGCCCGGGTCAATCGCCTGTATGAAGACGAATCCGGCAGCAAGGCCAAGGACTTCGGCTACATCATCGACTACGTGGGAGTGCTGGGCGAATTGGACCAGGCGCTGACCACCTACAGTGCCCTGGAAGGTTTCGAGGCGGCGGATCTCGAAGGCGCGCTGACCTCGATTCATGAAGAAACCAAAGCCCTGCCGCAGCGGCGTGCCGAGCTGTGGGACCTGTTCAAGACGGTGAAGAACCGTCAGGACGAGGAAGCCTTTGAGCAACTGTTGGCCGACGAGAAACTGCGCGCCGATTTCTACGAGCGGCTGTCGGCCTACGCCAAGACGCTGGCCATTGCGCTGTCCAGCGAACGCTTCATCACCGACACGCCCGAGCAGAAGCTGCGCGCCTACAAGAACGACCTGAAGCGCTTCGTGAACCTGAAGGCAGCGGTGAAGCTGCGCTACGCCGAGTCGGTGGATTACCGCGATTTCGAGCCGCGCATCCAGAAGCTGCTGGACACACACATCTCGGCCTCCGAGGTGGTGCAGCTGAACGCGCCGGTGAACATCTTCGACGAAGCCGCGTTCCAGAAGGTGGTCGAGGAGCAAGGCGCAGGCAGCGAGAAGAACCTGGGCGCCAAGGCCGACATGATCGCCCACGCCACCAAGCGCGCCATTAATGAACGGCTGGAGCAGGACCCGGCCTTCTACGAAAAGTTTTCCAGGCTGATCCAGCAGGCCATCGACGACTACCGCGCCAAGCGCCTGTCCGATCTGGAATACCTGCAGCGGGCCACCGAGATCAAAGACGCCGTCGTTTCGCGCAAAGGCGATGACCTGCCAGCGGCACTGAACGGCGACGCCGACGCGGCCGCCGTCTACGGCCTGCTGCGCCCCTTTGTGGCGAACCACCTGAGCGACGCCGAGCAGGCTCAGACTACCGCCGCCGAGGCAGCCATGGCGGTGTGGGACATCTTCCGGCGCAACAGCAAGGTGAGCTACTGGGATGACCTCGACGCCCAGCGCCGGACGATGAACGAGATCGACGACTACCTCTACGACGAGGTCAGGGATGCACGGGGCATCGCGCTGTCCACCGACGAGATGGACGAGATCATCGAGAAAACCATGCAGCTCGCTCGCCACCGGATGGCAGGGTGAAGACGATGACCGGAACGCTGACCTATGGCGCCGACACGATCCGCTACGAGGTGCGCTTTCTGGCATCGCGACGGACCTTGGCCATCGAGGTACACCCCGACAGCCGCGTGTTGGTACGCGCGCCGGTCGATTGCCCGGAGGCACTGATTGCGGAGCGGGTGCAGAAGCGAGCTGCATGGATCAGCCAGCAACTGGCCGAGTTCGAGCGCTATCGTCCCCGCACCCCGGCGCGGCAGTACGTCAACGGCGAATCGCACCTATACCTCGGCGAGCAATATCGGCTGAAGCTGTTACCGGGCGGAATGCCCAGCGTAAAGCTCTCACGCGGTCGGCTGCTCGCTTGCCTGCCCGGCGAACCTGAGCCGGAGCGCGTGAAGGCGCTGCTGCACCGCTGGTATCTCGACCGCGCCCGAGCTGTTTTCGGTGAGGTGTTGCAAGCCAGCCTGCTCCACTTCAAGAGCGTCGAACACCCGCGCCTGATCGTGCGCGCCATGCAGTCGCGCTGGGGTAGCCTTTCCCTCGCCGGGACCATGACCCTAAACGTCAATCTGGTGCGCGCGCCCCGCCCCTGCATCGAGTACGTGGTGATCCACGAGCTGTGCCACATCGAACACCGCGACCACGATGCGCGATTTTTCAGGCTGCTTGGTCAGGTGATGCCCGATTGGGAACAGCGCAAGCAGCGACTGGAAACGGCGCTGCTGTGATAAAGTGAGAGGAAATAAAGGTCTCCATTCCCTTCCCAGAAGCATCCAAGCGGGCTATCTGGTGGAACTCCGGAGCCCATATCTCATGTTTGCCCTTGAGTGTTAGGGTGCTCATTCTCCAGCGTCAGGGGAGCGCCAAAGGTTTCTGAACTTATGCGTCTGCGGAGAGCGGCTTTCCAGTTCGGTTACAAGTTGATCGATCATGGCTTCCAGATCGGCGCTCACAGCATAAGCGGCGTCCCTTGCAATGTCGTCAGGGACGTTGGCAGCCTTGAAGGCGCGATATAAGGCGAGCGGGCTTTGCATGCTATAAAACATAGATGATCACTCCATACACAGGATCATTTGAGGATAATGGCACTCTGGAATTCAGAATGACCATTTTTGCCAGTGCCGAGTCCATCAATGGGCCAGCGCCTGATGGATGGCGGCAAAAAAGACGATACCCCCCGCTACCACGGTGAACATCGTGGCGATAAAGTACAGGATCGGATGAAATTCATTCTCCGGAGCGTCTTTCTGCAGCTTCCACCCAGAGAGAAAGAGAATCAAACTGACCCATATCCCCGCACCGAGCGCCGGAACGAGCCAACCCATCTGGGGAAAGCTCCTGATGACCGTAATGGCAACCAGCAGGCTGGTGCATATCCAGGAGAAAGTTGTCGCCAGGATCCAGCCCGGACAGAATTCATGTTTCACATGGTTCATAAATACCTCGCAGTGATTCAAGCATGGTGTCTTTGGGCCATGGCGCCTCCGTCATGACCTCAAAAACAACGTATCATGTCGCTTCACGCTTGCTGGGATTTTCAGAATTTACGAGTTGCCGTGAGTGCGATTGGCGGCAGTACAGTTCGGTACACTGGCGGTACACCAGTCGCGCCAGTGTAGCCCTACAATAAACAATAAAACCAAATACAAATAATAAGTTGACACAGGTGTACTCAAACACGCCCAATTCGCAACAATATAACTCTTTGAAATATAACAAAACTGAAAATCCTCGTGTCGGCGGTTCGATTCCGTCCCTGGGCACCATACAATCAATATGTTATATATTTTCTGTTAAAAATCCTCCGCATCCTCTGATGCAGGATGATAAGCCTGCTGGCCCCGATGGAATCGGCCGGAAAAGTCCTTATCTGTGCACGTCCTCGAAGGACAAGTGACTGCTAGGCTCTCTCTTCCGTGGTCTGACCTGTTTTGCCATCAATCGTTTATCAGCCTGCGCAACTCCTTTTGTTGAACTTCAACAATTCTGTAACAGTTACGATATGGAAGCCGCATTCATTGTGTGGCTTGCCACATACTCTGTATTTTTCACTAGCAGTGCCCAGATGGTTCGGGCCATCTTGTTGGCCAATGCCACTCTCCATATCTACCCAGTGCAACTGCATGACCGACTTTGCCAAATCCAGTCCATAGGTTGTAATCTCCATGATGAGTCCCCCTTGTCCTTCGCGTGGGTAAATTTCCACTTTGGCACCTTGATGCCGTCCGGTTCAAGCGAGGATTCTCTGAAACTCCCCGCTGCCGGTCCTGTGTAGGGGGCGGCATCCATGCCATCTGTGACACGCTGTTAAGCGCCCACATTGCGCTTTGCACCAGTGTCGCCTATGTTTTTAAGTAGAAGCCCAAAAATGCGCGGAGGAACACCATGGCCACCATCACCAAAACAGCCTTTGTTGCCGATCTGGCCGAAACGCACCACATAAACCGACAGGCCGCTCAGGAAGCCGTAAACGCCGTTGTGGCCACCATGCCGCAGGCCCTGATCGACGGTCACGGCATTAAACTGCCGGGATTGGGTACTTCCGGGGAAAGCCTCGATATCCCGGCTAAACGCACTGTTCAGTTTAAAGTGGCCAGCGATCTCCAACGACAGATCCGACAGCCGGAATGACCTCGTGCGACAGAATGACGTAAATGGTTTGGTATTATTTGGGCTCACCTCTGCCTACCCCCCTCTCGGAATAACGAGGAAGCATTTTTTGTGACTCGAGGGGCTATGACGCGGCGGGAATTGATCATGGATGCGCAATTGTAACACGGATGATGGAGGAGTAACCCCAATGAGTAACGAACATAATGGAAACAATAAATTGAAGCCTGAAGGTGTGCGTCGGCGTGATCTGTTGAAGGGTATTGCGATTACGGTCGGCGTTGTGGCGGCAGGACCCATTACAGGCATGAGTCCTATTGGCGTAGCCCATGCGGCAGAGAAATGTCCTGGAATGACACCGAAGGCTACGTTGCAGTATCAGCCACATCCCAAGGGCAAGGATCAATGTTCCGTGTGTGCGCATTTTATTGCGCCACACTGCTGCACGGTCGTAGCTGGCTCCATTGCGCCTGCCGGATGGTGTATAGCATTTATACCGAAACCAGCGGTATAGGGACATAACGCCAACGTTACCATCGAAACTATTGCTCCAGAGGCAACACCTGGCGTCAATGGACAGTGAAACGGGGAGGGCCACCAGACAGAATGATACATAAGGCTTCGTGTCTTTCCTCTCGTGTGCAACCTGCGGTATAGCATGATGTTTTCTATCATAATCAGATGAAGGATAAGTACCGTCAGTTACTAGTAGCGAGTCACTTCGATTGGGGTGGTATTTTGGCATGCACTCAGCATGGCCCCGGCGCATGTGGTAACGCTGTAATAATTTAGGAGGTGCCATTCATGACTCAGATTTCTCGAATCACCTTGTACCGGTGGATAGCAGCAGCGTTTATTGCCATCGCAGCATCGATGACCGGGCTACCGGCACAAGCGCAAGGGTTCCATGGCCGGGGGGACAATCATGGACGGCCGCCGGCTTACCATGGAAGAGAGTATGGACGACCGATTTACCACGGTGGATATCGTGGTGGCGATAACGGTCTGATCGTCGGCGCGCTGATGGGAGCCATCGTGGGCGTACTGGCGGCGGGTGCCCTACAACCACCGCCGCCAGTGGTTTACGCGGCACCCCCGCCACCACCCCCGCCTGGGGTGGATTACTATTATCCGGGTAATTAGTCCGGTGGCTATTCGAATGGCTACGCAGCCACCCATAGAGAAAAGGTCGTCCTTCCGGTTGATGGGCCCTGTGGCCGTTTTGAGGTCCATACGTCCGGCAGGAGCACGCCCCATATATCCCATGCAGTCGTCGCCAACCCTACCACTTAAGCGGAGCAACCAATATGAAAAACCACATTCGTAAAGCTGTGCCTGTATTGATGACGCTTGGCTTGTTCGCTGCTTCAGCTTGTGTACAAACAATGGCAGCGGACAGCGCTGCCCCTGCGTCTTTGAACGCGCCAACTGCCACCAGTCACGCAAAAAGCCACAAAGAGTTTGTTGATAATAAAATCAATGAGCTGCACGCTCAGTTGAAAATCACCCCCCAGCAGTCGCGGCAATGGGATGCCTATGCGCAAACGATACGCGACAATGCGCGGACGATGGGCCAAGCCTTCCGGGAACGTGCGCAAAAGCTCCCCTCAATGAATGCTGATGAAGCTATGAAGTCCTATGCTGCGCTGGCCCGGTTACACGCGGACAATATGCAGAATCTAGCTACTGCATTCAATACTCTTTACCAGATACTGTCTCCCGGTCAGAAAAAGACCGCAGACAGCCTGTTCCAGAAGAGGCATAAAAAACAACGCGTTTCGCCGCATTAATCCTGGTGGGGAATACCCACCGCCATATTCCGCGAGAAGAAAACCTCAGAGGGGACATAACATGCCTATCTCAGCAGTAAAGATCGCCCTATTGGCGCTGGGGGCCGTGGCCCTGTCCGGTTGTATGATTCATCCCCATGGCGGACATGGGCAGCGCGATTATAACAACCACAAAGAGCAGAATTATGGGAATCAAGGATACAACCGGCCACCACCGCCACCACCAGGCCAACACCGCGACCGATATAATAATAACGGTTACGGCAACTAACCACGGCCACCTGGACCGTGATCTGTTGGGCTGAAGTCTATATGGGGCCTCTCAGCCAGAATGACGTGACGAGACAAATTGATACATTCTGTCTTGTGGGCCCACAGAAGATCATCCAGTGTTATGCGGCATAACTCCTTGTTGGACGAAGCCGCTACGCGGAGGAGTCGCCTGCTGCGGCGCCACGAATTATTCTGCACCTTCATCCCCTCAATGCCGAGGGGTTAATTCTGCAATATTCCGTGAGGACAAACCAGTATGAAG
>JAJYPA010000648.1 GCA_021795795.1 Pseudomonadota bacterium
CCAGTAACGCCAATTGCAGCATGATGGGGAAGGCCCATAATTCGCCCAGCGTTAATGCCGTAATGGTCTGATAAGCATGGATATAGGCGCTGACGTTATCTCCGTCGACGCGGGCATCCTGATGCGTAATCAATTCAGAGGCGAGGTCGTAGACACGGGGGAACCCCGCCAAGCTGCCGGATTGCAGGCGTGGCAGTTGCTTGCCATAACCGACAGGCAAATGCCTTCGGGCCAGAATGATTTGCTGCTCAATGAGGTAGAAATTATCAAGCAGCCAGATTTCGCCAGACAGTGTCCGCTGCTCAGCCTGCGCGGTCCCTGCAGTGAGCACGTCATAGGCTGCACGTAAAACATCAGCATTGTCGGCCAAGCGTGGTAGCAGGCGATCTGGCCCAGGGTATGGATCAATAGCATGCTGACCGGCCAACATTACCGCATGTTGTTTCAGTTGTTCAACACTGAACAGTTCCGAGCGTAACAAGTCCATATCCGACGCATTGTTCAAGGCGTTTTTTACGCAGGATGAGAACTCTAATTTTTTTGTAGATATGACGTTCTCCTCGGAGGAATTTAGCGATACGTCAAGGCATCATCTATTCCCCCTCCACTTCATATGTAATGCAACGTGTTCTCGTTACGGGACTCCTCCACACTTTTTTGGCTGGGCGCCGCTGATTTCAGTGGGGAACGATGGTGGTACCCATATTGCTGGAATGCTTCTTGACCTGTTTGGCCTGTTTTTTCTCTTTGGGTGTCATCGCTGGTTGCTTCTTGGTTTCTTTATTGCTTTTCTGTGTTTTGCTCATGATGCTTTCCTCTGTGCAGATGCTTGGAATATATAGTCAATCTGAAGTGAACTTGTTGCCGGGCTTCAATGCGTCTTGCTCTGGCACTCTTTACCATTGGTCATACCGCAGTATAACCCATTCCTGGTCGCGGCGTGCAGTAAAAATCCGCCAATTACATTAAAACGATTAATTTCTAATCGGCAATCCGGGCCACTAACGTCGAATTTGCTGTCATTCAGAAGGCTGATGACGGCGACTGAGGTGTACTGGCAATGGTGGACAGCTCCACTTCAAGCGGCAGTCCGTGTGAACGTTTGTGCGAACACAGCGGGACGCGGACATAAGCGCTGCTCCACATCTGCGGGAGAGAGTCCTTCAGGCGGAGGCCAGGTGATCTATGCTTCGGCGGCCCGCTGCAGGTAGCGGTTCGACTCCGTTCGAGTGTACCATGTAAAACAGTCAGTTAGATAACATTGCTGGGTGCCTTTTTGTTTTTCTGGATATTTTCTGGACATCTAGCTTTTTGAAGAGGGATGCTGGACACCGTCGGCCGTGTTTTCGCTGACAAAGGAGATTCCGCCCTTTCTATCGTTGAACCCTGATGGTCGGCAGCAGATTAGTGTAGTGTTGCATGCTTGCTGCCGCTTAATGGTGGGCATGGTAAAATAGTCTCCATATGGCGACAGAACTGGGTGTCAGTGCGGCTAGCGTTTCTGGCCATGAGCCCCATGCCTCGACTTGTCGGCGCATCTATCTGCGCTATGGCGTCTATCCTGTAGAGATAGCGAGTCCCGAAAGCGGCTGGGAATACGCTGCCCATCGCTGGCTGCTCAGCAACGACGTTAAAAAAGGCTTGATTTTACTGACGCAAGGACCCAGCAAGGGTCACCCGGGAGGCACTAATCGCCTGGAAATCATTCATCTGGATGTTTCTGCCACGCAATAACAGGAGATGGTTTTATGGATAGCTTGATCGAAGACATTATCGCCCGCGAAATTCTTGATTCTCGCGGCAACCCCACCGTAGAAGTCGAAGTATATCTCAACAATGGTCAGCATGCGCGTGCCGCCGTACCCTCTGGGGCCTCCACCGGCAGCAAGGAAGCGGTGGAACTCCGTGATAGCGACGCCCACCGCTTTGGCGGCAAAGGTGTGCGTCAGGTAATTCAGAATATTGAGGAAATCATTGCCCCTGACTTGCAGGGTCTGGATGTGCGCGACCAAAAAGCCATTGATGAGACCATGATTGGTCTGGACGGCACCGAAAATAAGGGCAGGCTGGGTGCCAATGCCTTATTGGGCATTTCCATGGCCTGTGCCCGTGCCGCCGCCGATTATTGTGACCTGCCACTCTATGCTTACCTGGGCGGACCCGGTGCTACCCGCCTGCCCGTGCCCTGTTTTAATGTGCTGAATGGTGGCGTCCATGCCCACTGGCAGGGGGCTGATTTTCAGGAATGTATGCTGGCTCCCTATGGCGCTGAAAGCTTCCGAGAAGCCCTGCGTTGGGGTGCAGAAATATATCATGCCCTGCAGTCTCTGCTCCTGGAAAAGCATCTCTCCGTCGGCGTCGGTGATGAAGGCGGTTTTGCGCCTGCCGTAGATTCCAATCATGAATCCTATGAACTGCTGGTCGAGGCGATCCGTCGTGCCGGATTTGAACCGGGAAGAGATTGCGGCATCGCCATTGATCCGGCTTCTTCGGAATTCTTTAAGGATGGGAAATATCAGCTACGCACGGAAAACCGTGCCTTAAGCAGTGCCGAAATGGTCGAATATTACGCTGAAATCGTCCATAATTATCCGGTCGTATTACTGGAAGACGGTCTGGCTGAAAATGACTGGGAAAGCTGGAAAATGCTTAATGAAAAACTTGGCGACAAGATTGAGTTGGTCGGCGACGACATCTTCTGCACCAATCCGAAAATCATTGCCCAGGCCATCGAAGACAACATTGCCAACTCGACGCTGATCAAGCTCAACCAGATTGGCACAGTCACCGAAACCATCGCCGCCACTCGGCTGGCCCAATTTCATGGTTGGGGAGCTTTTGTATCCCACCGTTCCGGCGAAACCACCGATGATTTCATTGCCGATCTGACGGTAGCTCTGGACACTGGCCATCTGAAGTCCGGAGCGCCGGCACGGGGTGAACGAGTTGCCAAATACAACCAGTTACTGCGGATTGAAGAAGAACTGGGCACGGCCGCCAGCTTTGCCGGTAAAAAAGCCTTTGTGCGGCCGGTGCGCGGTTAATAACTATTGACACAGAGGGACAGCCGTCCGGACGGTGAATTGATGGTGGGTTGCTACGAGCAAACAGACCAGGAGGCATCACCATTGGCTGACAGGCCAAGATGCGGCGCAAAGGCTACCCTGCACAGACCAAGGTTTTCCGGACCAAACGTGAGGCTGAAGCGTGGGCGCGCTCTATTGAAGCAGAAATGGGTCGCGAAATCTTTGCGCCTCGCCACGAGGCGGAGAAAACGACACTGGGCGAGTGCTTTGAACGGTACCTTGTGGAGGTGATGCCAAGGAAAAAGGTAGGTCGTAGGCGGGATGATGAACTGGGGGTTTATTTCACAATGGATGAGGCGACCCATATCTCAGCGAGTGATGTTCAGTATTCGCGCCGTATTCCGCTTCCTGAAGGGATCCCTTGCCATCCTCTTTTTCCTCTGTGAACAAGGTTGGGAATCCTCCCTTTTTTATTCATACTTACTAAAAATATACTTACTATTGAATATGAATGCATATAACAAGAAAGTACATACTTCACAAGATCAACTGTATAGTGTACTAA
>JAJYPA010000151.1 GCA_021795795.1 Pseudomonadota bacterium
GAGGTTATAGTAACGGCCCACCATGCCGGTGTAGCTCAGTCGGTAGAGCAACTGATTCGTAATCAGTAGGTCGGGCGTTCGATTCGTCTCACCGGCACCATAAAATCAATAACTTACAGTCGCATCACCTACGCATTACCACGACTTTGTTGTAATCGTGTTGTAACCGTGCCCCAAAAACGGATAGAGTGGCCCCGTCAAGGCTACAGCGAGCGTTACAGCATGGCATCGTTCATTCCGCGCAAAGGTCCAGGCGGCAGGCGTGTCTGGCAGGCGCATGTCCGCCGGCGCGGGTACCCAGCACAAGTAAAAACCTTTGACGCGAAGACCGACGCGGAGGTTTGGGCGCGGCGCATCGAGGAAGAGATCGACCGGGGCGTCTTTGTCTCGCGCACCGAGGCTGAGGCCACGACACTTGCCGAGGCCTTAGGGCGCTATGAGGTCGAGGTCAGCAACAAAAAGAAGAGCGGCGCGCGTGAGGCCTACACGATCCGCGTCTGGCAAGAGTCCCCATTAGGGGCTCGCGCCTTAGCGTCGATCCGGGGTAAAGACGTTGCACAAGCTGTCCGGGATTTTGAGGC
Source organism: Pseudomonadota bacterium (assembly GCA_021795795.1). The sequence continues at coordinate 582 of JAJYPA010000151.1, forward strand.
GCGGAGACTGGCCCCGAACACGATCCGCATTCACCTGGCGCTGCTCTCCCACCTCTTCAACACGGCTCGCACCGCCTGGGGCATGGAGTCCCTAACAAACCCCGTGGACCTTGTCAAGGGTCAGCGCCCCAAGCTCCCCGGCGGCCGAACCCGCCGCCTCGTTGGCGATGAGCAAGTCCGCCTCCTGGCCGCCGCCCAGGTCTACGGCGGGGAGATTGGCCCGATTATTACCTGGGCGATCGAGACCGCCATGCGGCGCGGGGAGATTGCGGCCATGCGATGGGAACACCTGGACCGGCAGGCCCGGGTGCTCCTGATCCCGGAAACGAAGACCGGGACACCCCGGCGGGTGCCGCTCTCCACGGCGGCGCTGGGGGTCCTGGACCAGATCGCTCGGCGCATCGATGGCCGGATGTGGGGCATGCGCCCCGATTCGATATCCCAGGCCTTTGAGCGGGTCTGTAAGGCCGCCGGCATCGAGGGCTTGACCTTCCATGACCTGCGCCATGAGGCGACCTCCCGGCTTTTTGAGAAGGGCCTCAACCCCATGCAGGTGGCGGCGATCACCGGCCACAAGACCTTGCAGATGCTGAAGCGGTATACGCACCTGCGGGCCGAGGATCTGGTGGAGATGTTGGGGTAGTCCGCTAATATAGGCAATCTAAAGACAATCATGTAGCATCGCCGCACACCCAACCAGGAGACAAGGAAATGGCCAAATTCAAGCTCGGTGAGACCGTAAGATTAAAATCGGGCGGCCCAGATATGGTAGTCCAGGACTACGCAGCTACTTTTCCTGGCGAACTGTCAACAAAAGCGATATGTAAGTGGTTCGATAAACAAAATAAAGCGCAATCCGGAACATTCGAGGAGGAGGGGCTAGAATCTATTATAGCGAAAGGCGGCGCGTAGAATAGATCTGTCTGGCATTGCAAGTCGCCCTACAATAGGAAAGGCTGTGAATTCAGTTCTGGTTATTCTGCCACCGCCATTGGCGACATCATGATGGCGGTTCCGCTGTTACGGACATTACACGTCGCCGGATGGCGCGTGGATACGGTTGTCGATGAGGGCTTTGCTGGGCTGGAGTCGACCTATGCGCACCATGTCCGCCATCAGCACCTGGTTCCCGTTAAGACATGGCGCAAGCGTTCCCTGTTGTACGATGTTCCCGGCCGCCTCGGGCTTGTCGCGCGGATCCGCAGGGAACGGTACGATGCCTTGATCCAGGTGGGTACGGGGTCTTTGGGGATATGGCTGACTTGGGCCGCCCGCGTACCGGTGAGCATTGCCCAGGACGTTCACCATAAAGTGGCCGTGAACCGCTGGGCCTATCGCGCCGTCATCACACATCGCATCCCTGTCGATGATCATGCGGCGGCGGAGAATATGGCCTTTGCGTCCGCGCTCGAGATTGCGCCCGTAACGAACTATCCCGAGGTGCGCGGTAGCGCATCGTCGCGGACTGTTGTTATCGCCCCCGACGCCACCCAATCCGGATGCGCAATCCCGCTTAGTGAAGTCACCCGTATCATAGATGGTCTCAAGGCCGCTTATCGCGATATGACGATTACCTTGATCGGGACCAAGGGCGGTATCGCCGAGCAGGCAGCCATGGCGCACGGACTGGCGACCGATCACATCAGTTGCGACCTCAGGGACGTCGTGGGGGCCGTCAGATCGGCGGGGTGCGTGATCGCGTCCGAGTCCGGTATCGGGCATGTGGCGGCCACCTGTGGTGTCCCCGTTATTTCCGTGTTTGGGCCAAGCGACCCGGACAAGGTTCGGCCCTGGGGCGACTCCGAGCGGGTTGTCGTCGTGCGTAACCGCCATCCCTGCCAGCCATGCCGCGCCAACGGATGCCAAAACTCCGGCGTATCCGACTGCCTGAAATCGCTCCCTATTGGCGACATCGTTCAGCGCGCTATGGCTTTTCTGATGGCGCCTCCGTTATCCGCCCGGTGATGCGCCCGCTCGGCTCTTTGAGAGGGGCTTGAAACCCTAACAGGTCGCGGCGATTACGGGATACACGACTCCGCAGATGCCTAAGCAGTGTACGCGGGCCGAGGAGTTACCTTCTTAAGGCGGCGCGAGCATTGATCGCCCCCTCAAAGTTGGTCATTGCTTCGCGTAGCTCACCCTGGCGAATTATCAACTTGCCACCATCCTGCAGGTTGTCGTGTAGGATGACAATATCTGCTACATCCTTCATTGCTGCAAGCAGAGCGGCCTGTGCGTCTCTTACTCTTTTATCTGCCTGCTCACGCTCTATATCCGCAGCCATGCACGTGTGTCCCCGTAAGTTGCGGTTGCCTTTTTTTACCACGCGTCGTTATATTACATGCCAGAACGAGCATATTACAACCATGGATTGTTTCCATTGGGTATCGCGGTTTAAGCGAGGACCATCCAGCGAGGAGTGGCTATTCTAGTCGTTTCTAGTCGTTTTTGGGCTTCTTTCAATAGGCCAATCGCCACCACGGCATGCCCCCGCGCACCGGATTTGCGTGCGGCGGAAAACGTCCTTTTGCGTCCACGGTCACACTCGGAAGAACCTTGCTGCAAGTTCTTTTGTACGTTGCGCAGCAGTACCGGCCGTACAACTAACTAACTGTTTTGCCGTCGAATTCGTGGCCTATTTGTCGTATCGACATAATGGCGTTATTCGGGTAACCTCCTCGACGCGCGTAATCTTTCCCTCACCCATCAAGTTTTACTGGTGGACCTCTCCAGTAGATGAGACTAAACTATGGCAACTGGCGATATCGGCCAGTGCGTCTGTGCCGATAGTTTACCGAAGGAGGGATCATGCGGGGAAAACTTTCCGATCCGAAATACAAACCGCAATTTGCCGGCCACGAAACCTTCCCTCTTCGACAGCTATGGTTGCGCAAGGCTTATGATGCTGTCGCAAAATGCGATCCCATCGCGCCTCGTGGCACCTTCAATGATCAGAATGCCATTGTCGTGTTCGGCGTTGGCAAGAACATGGTTTCCGCTATCAGGCATTGGGGCCTTGCATGCAATGTGATTACGGAAACTAAGGGTGGATATATTCCCGGCCCTGTGGGCAACGCCCTCTTCGGCCCGGCACAGCTAGACCCCTATCTCGAGAACCCCGCTAGCGCGTGGCTAGCCCACTGGCTGATTGCCGGGGAAGGTAACCGAGCTACCACTTGGCATTACGTGTTCAACCATATCTCGGCGCAGGCATTTGAGAAGCCTACGCTGGTAAATGGCCTGCGCGAAACTTTGGCCAACCGGCCTGACGTTCGCGTGACCGAGTCGACCTTGTCCCGCGATGTCGAGGTTTGCTTGCGTTCCTATATCCCGAAGGGTGCTGGTAGCGACGCTGCGGAAGAACTTGCCGAGCCAGTGCTAGCGCAGCTTGGCCTCGTCACGACGACGCGCGGCAGTTACGACTTCCGGGTGGGTCCGAAACCTTCGCTAGCCGATGGCATTTTTCTCTACGCCCTTACGGCCTTCTGGCGGCAAAACGCCGGCACCGCAAACACCCTTGGGTTCGACCTAATCGCACTAGAACGTGGATCTCCTGGCATGACTTTCAAGCTCGATGTCGACTCGGTCGCCGAGCGTCTGGTGGATGTCGAGCGTATCTCTGGTGGCGTCTATGCTTGGAGCGACACTGCTGGGATGCGGCAGGTTATCCGGCGGAGAGAGGTAAAGCCCGAAGAGTTTTTGCCACTTGCTTATCAGGGGGCCAAGTAATGCTTCTCGCGAACAAGATCAATATCTCCCGCCAATTCCTCCGTTCCATCCGCATCGATCTGGACTGGGGTAGCGAAGCCGCCCTTCGCGGTTTCGTCTGTCAGACCACGGCGCAGCATGTCATTGAGTCCATGTGCCAACAGTTCGCAGCGACTCGGCAGGCTGCATTTACCTGGACCGGCCCTTTCGGCGGCGGCAAATCGTCCCTTGCCTTGGCGTTCGCCTCGCTGCTTGGCGGCGAGGCAAAGGCCCGCGCGTTGGCTGCTGAGGTTTTAGGAGAGCAGGTTGTCGAACCACTACGGAAGCCGCTCGGCATTGGCCCCCGGAAGGAGCCGTGGGCCGTCGTTCCGGTCGTGGGCCGCCGCGCGGATCCTATCGCGGACATCGGTGATGCAATCCGCAACTCTGGCATTCCCTATGTTGGGCGCCGTCTAGGAGATAAGCCGGATGGCCGCCGCATCATCAAGGCCCTCGTCGATATCGCGGAAGCCAGGCCCGACAACGGCGTGCTCATCATCATCGATGAACTTGGGAAGTTCCTTGAGTACGCGGCAACGCACGGTGGCGATATCCATTTCTTCCAGGAGCTTGGCGAAGCCGCCTCCCGCTGCAAGGGAAGGCTGTTGGTAGTAGGTATCCTCCACCAGGCGTTCGAGCAGCACGCGACCCGCCTAGGTAAGGAAACCCGCGATGAGTGGTCAAAAATCCAAGGCCGGTTTGTCGATATCCCGCTAGTCGCGGCCGTTGATGAAATGCTCGAACTCACGGCCCGCGCCATCGATGCGGAGGGCATGCCTCATCCGTATTCGGAGCCCTGGTGCAAGGCGCTTGCCCATAGTATCCGCAAGAACCGCCCGGCCGCCCCGGCCGACCTCGCGCACCGCCTGGATCGATGCTGGCCGCTTCATCCCGTCACTGCGGCCTTGCTTGGTCCCGTTTCGAAACGCCACTTCGGCCAGAATGAGCGCAGCACTTTCGGTTTCCTGGCGTCCGCCGAGCCTCGCGGCTTTTCCGATTTCCTGCGTACAACCGAGTTTGAATCGAAAGCCGTCTACGAACCAGCCCGCTACTGGGATTATCTCCGCGAGAACCTTGAGGGCACCATCCTTGCCTCGTCGGAAGGGCATCGTTGGGCACAGAGCGTCGAAGCTGTCGAGCGTTGCCAGGCAAAGGGCTCACTGCTCCACATTCGCCTTATCAAGGCCATTGCGCTGATTGATCTTTTCCGAAATGGCTCCGGCCTGGTCGCGGATAACGCCGTGTTGGCAACTTGCGCATCCGAGGCATCCAAGGCCGAGATCGAGAAGGCGCTCGCCGACATGGCTGGATGGTCGCAGATTGTCTACAGAAAGCATCTCAATGCCTGGGCGATCTATCAAGGCAGTGATTTCGACATCGATGCCGCGGTGTCGGCGACATTGGCGGTAACACCGGGGCTCGACATTAAGCGCCTGTCCACCCTCGCCGGCCTGCAACCGATATTGCCGAAGCGCCACTACCAAGAAACGGGGGCACTGCGCTGGTTCGGCCTCGATCTCGTTGCCCTCGACGACTTACGGGATGCTATTGCGGCGTTCGATCCGAGCACCGGTATCAGCGGGCACTTCTTTCTCGTCATGCCTACTCAAGGGGAAGGCCAGCGGGCACTGCAAGCGAGGTGTCGCATGGCTTCCGGTGAGACTCTCCATCCTATCGCCATCGGTGCGCCGGATAACGCCGAGAGCATCTTATCCCTTGGCCGAGAGTATCTGGCCCTTGAAGCGGTCCAAAACAACAACGCCGAGTTGTGGGGCGACCCGGTGGCCCGTCGAGAACTGAAAGCCCGCACCATTGCAGTCCTGGGCAAGCTCCAGGATGCGTTGAGCAGTGCCATATCCAATGCCCATTGGTACGTGCGTGGCAAACAGGATCAGTGCGATAGCCGCCTCGGTCCGTCCGTCCTTGCGTCGAAACTGGCCGACGACGCCTATAAGTCCTGCCCAATAATTTTTAGCGAACTGGTAAATCGTCACTCCGTCAATAGCAATACCCAGGCGGCATTGAATGCCTTGGCGGAAGCGATGGTTGACCATCCTACGCAGGAAGCGCTGGCCTTCGAGGGGTTCCCTGCCGAGCGCGGGTTATATGCCACGATCTTGACGGCATTGAACCTTCACCAGAAAGTTGACAAGGACAAATGGGGATTTGTTAAGCCGGCGCCCGATACGCACTCTGAACGGCTTGTTGCGCTGTGGGACGAGGCAGACCAGATGCTGCGGAGTCATGAGCGGGTTACGCTTGCCGACATCCAGGAGCGCTGGAGCATGCCTCCATTCGGGCTGCGCAAAGGTGTTCGAGGTATCCTTGGTCTCGCCTACATCATTACCAATCGGGACGTTCTCGCCGCTTACAAGGATGGCGTCTATCAACCTGAAATGGACCGTGAGTTCGGGCATGAGGTACTCCGTGATCCCAGATGTATCGGACTCCAACTTGTCGTCCGCGATGAAACCTACGCGGACTTGCTCAATGTCCTGGCGAAGGTGGTTAAGACCGCTTCCGGCTTAAGCTGCGCGGTAGAACCGCTCGCCATCGGCCGCGCACTGGTGAAGCTAGCTTTTGAACTTCCCAATTGGACGCGCCGGACCGCTAGCCATCCGAAGCGCGCCGCCGATCTGCGGAAAATCCTTTTCCAAGCCTCCGATCCCCATAAACTGCTTCTTGTTGATCTTCCCAATCTGTATGGGGCAGACAATCCGAAGGCGCTTGGACATAAATTGATCGAAGACCTGTCGCTGCTCCGGGCGGCTTATCCAGCGCTGGTGCGGCGCCTGAATGGCAAGTTGTTCAAGGCGCTCGCCGCTGACGCTGGCGATCTCGAAACGCTGCATGCGAGGGCCAAAGTGGTTAAGGGTCTAAGCGGTGACTTCAGGCTGGAATCCTTCGCAGGCCGACTGTTGGAGTTCGATGGGTCCGAAGAGGCTATGGAAGGACTGGTGAGCCTCGCCGTCAACCTGCCGACCACTGATTGGTCCGACGCAACGCCGGATGTGGCGGAACTGGCGCTGGCCGACATGGCACTGAAGTTCCGTCACGCAGAAATGCTAGCGGCGATCAAGGAACGGACCCCAACCCGTCATGCGATTGGCCTGGTCTTTGGAACCGGTGAGCATGGGAAGACCATCATGCAAGCTATCGACGTTGGCCTGGAGGAGCAACAGCGGGTGCTGGAAATGACCAGCAAGATTTTGGAGATCGGATCGGGTAATTCCGATGACACGAGACTGTTTTTGGCCGCGTTGGCTGAGGCGGGGTCAATGCTACTAGAACGGGGGAATGGATAATGGAAAAACCTGCGGAGCGCCACGTACTCGGACTATCTGGCGGGCGCGATAGCGCCGCATTGGCCGTCTTCATGCGGCAACACCACCCAGAACTGGACATCGAATATTTCTTCACTGATACGGGCAAGGAGCTACGGGAAGTTTATATTTTCCTCAGCCGGCTCGAAGGATTTCTCGGGAAGCGGATCGTTCACCTCAACCCTGATCGAGGTTTTGACTTCTGGCTGAAAGAGTACAACCATTTCCTCCCGTCGGCACAAAGCCGCTGGTGCACGCGCCAACTCAAGATTGAGCCATTCAAGCGATGGATTCGCCCCTCGCTGAAGGCTGGGACGAAGATCACCAGTTACGTGGCTATCCGCTCGGACGAGGACCAGCGGGAAGGAATGGCTACGCAGGACCCCAATCTCAGGGTGGTAATGCCGTTCCGCAAATACGGCATCGATAAGCAGGGAGTAATCGAGATTCTGGAAGGATCAGGACTGGGTATGCCGGATTACTACAAGTGGCGTTCCCGCAGCGGCTGCACGTTCTGCTTCTTTCAGAAGAAGATCGAATGGGTTCGCCTGAAGAGCGTTCACCCGGACAGCTTCGATGAAGCGAAGCGCTACGAAAAATCGGCCCTCTCCCACGGTTCGCCATTCACCTGGAGTCAGGGTGAGTCACTGGAAGAGCTGGAGCGGCCGGAGCGCATGGCGGAAATCGAGGCGGACTTCGAGATTCGGCGGCACCGCGAGTTGGCACGCCGGATTCCGAATCCTCTACGCCCAGTAACAGTGGATGCCAGGGACATCGATGATCTGTACAATGAAGACGAGGGTGGCGGGGCCTGTTTGATCTGCCACAAATAGATGATCCGTCAGCATAGTTAGCGACACGGGGAAGGGCGGGAGTGCCTGCCTTGTGCGCCACAGGTAGGAAGCCACCATGCCGGGCAAGCTGCAGCAGGTTCTAAGCCGAGCCGACACGCCAACGTTAATGAACTGGATCGACAGGGAGGCGGGAGAACTTGTCCACCTGCTTGATAGCCGATTGGAGTCTCCCGCAAAGCTTTCGGAGCTAGTGCTTGGCCTGCGCACGGAAGCGCACCTTCTCGACGACGAGACATCACGGCAGGATCTACTCGACCTACTGCGATCACCTGAGGCGCATGAGCTCATCCAGGCCGTCACAGGAAGCAATGCGCTAGTTGGCGATGTTTACGATGCTTTGCGAACCATTGATTTCCGCCGTGGTGGACCTCGCTCTGCGCTCTTTGCCTTCTTTGAGGTGCCCGTACCCGTTCCGTCTGTGGTGGCGACGCCGCCGGCCGTCTCGACGTGCTCTCCTGCCTACCCACTTTTTGCTTATCAAATCGATGTTCAGGCGCGCGCTCACGTTGTAATAGAGGGTGAGCTAGGACGTGCACTGTTGCATATGCCAACGGGCGCAGGCAAGACGCGGACAGCGATGAATCTTGTTGCTGACTACTTGCGCGAGGGCAATATGCGTGTTGTCGTGTGGTTGGCACACTCCGAGGAATTGTGCGATCAGGCGGTGCGCGAGTTTGAAAAAGCTTGGCAGTTACTGGGAAATCGCGCTGTCGCGGTTCATCGCTACTGGGGCGGTTTTGAAAGCGATCTATGTGCGATCATGGATGGTGTGGTCGTGGCTGGGCTCGCGAAACTGTTTGCACGCACGAAGGCTGACTCGAATGTCATCACTGGCTTGGCGACTCGGAGGCCGTTCGTAGTGATGGACGAGGCGCATCAGGCAATCGCGCCTACGTATAGCCTTCTCCTGAACATCCTCGTCCCTTCGAATCGCGGGGGACGCCTGCTTGGTCTGTCGGCCACGCCCGGACGAACGTGGAACGATGTCGGCGCCGACCAGAGGCTTGCTGAGTTTTTCGGCGGCCAGAAGATCGCCTTGCAGATACCCGGCTACGACAACCCGGTACAGTACCTGATCGAACAGCAGTATCTTGCACGCGCGACCTACCGCCGCATAGAATGCAATTCGGGTGTCGCACTGACCAGCGCTGAACGGCAACAGCTTTCTGAGACTCTTGAATTGCCGGAATCCTACTTGACGCGGTTAGGTGCAAGCGCCCAACGCAGCCTGCAGATCATTGTTGAGATTGAGAAGCTGGCGAGGGTGCATCAGCGAATCATTGTCTTCGCCGCCTCCGTTCACCAGAGCGAGCTGCTGGCAACTGTACTGACCGCGCGCGGGCATCGCGCGCGCAGCGTCACAACAAGAACGAAGAAAGACGCCCGTGCTGCGATCATCGACCAGTATAAGGTCGACGATGGCATCCCGTTCGTGCTATGCAACTACGGTATCCTGACAACAGGCTTCGACGCCCCAAAGACCAGCGCAGCAGTTATCGCAAGGCCAACAATGTCGCTGGTGCTCTACAGTCAGATGGTTGGCAGAGCCATTCGTGGTTTGAAGGCTGGTGGCAACGCCGAGGCGGAGATTGTTACTGTTGTCGATCCCGCTTTGCCTGGGTTCGACAGCGTTGAGAGTGCATTTTCTAACTGGGAGGACGTATGGCGGACGACATGAACACGGACATAGTGCCGGTTCACCTAGCTGTGAAGGCAATGCGGGACAATGGCTACAAGAATGCGGCCTATGCAGTTGCCGAACTGATGGACAACGCCTTGCAGGCAGAGGCAACGATGGTTGAACTTCTCGTCGGCGAACAGGAGATGTTCCTTGAGACGCAGCGACGCTCTCGCATCGCCCAGATCGCTGTCCTCGACAACGGCCACGGCATGGACGCAAATGTCCTGCAGATGGCGCTTCAGTTCGGAAACGGTACGCACCTTCAGCAGAGCGAGCAACTCGGCATGGGCAAGTTTGGGATGGGGCTGCCCGCCTCTTCTATCTCGCAGTGTAGGCGTGTAGACGTGTGGAGTTGGAAGAACGGTATCGATAGCGCACTACATAGTTACTTGGACCTGCCCGACATCGAGCGCGGGGTTATGAAGACCGTCCCGCGTCCCACGAACAAGGACGTGCCCGAAGTCTGGCGCAAGATTGGCAAGGGGTTCGGCGTGTCAGGCACTCTTGTCGTCTGGTCTCAAATTGATCGCTGCCTTTGGAAGACGGCAAAGGCGCTGATGGATAATTCCGAGTTACTCATTGGGCGCATCTACCGCAAGTTCCTCGACGAGCGTAAGGCGACCATCCGGCTGGTTGGCTTCGATATCGAACGGCCTGAGGCAGGAGTCTTGAGTGAGCGGAACGCGAAGCCGAATGACCCGAGCTATTTGATGGCACCAACGTCTACACCTGCGCCGTATGACGAAACCTCAATGTTTAAGCCGTGGGGTGGCAATGACCTTTTTGAAACGACGGAAACTATCCGCTTTCGGGATCATGATCACACTGTCAAGGTGCGCTTCAGCATCGCCAAGGAGGAGGCTAGAAGTGTACCGAACGCTGGTAACACGCAGTATGGAAGGCATGCAGGGAAGAACATTGGCGTCTCGCTGGTGCGTGCTGGACGTGAACTCGATCTGGATCAGTCGCTTGTTGTCCAATACGACCCGCGCGAGCGCTGGTGGGGTATTGAGCTAGAGTTTCCACCTGCCCTCGATGAATTGTTTGGCGTTACCAACAACAAACAGCAAGCTCGCAACTTCTCGGAAGTCGCACAGCTAGACCTCGACTCGCTGTTGGAGAATGGCACAAAGACCCTGACGCAAGCGCGCCGTGAATTGGAGCTGGATGAAGACCCGAAAGCTCCACTGCTTTCGCTAGCGCACCTCATCAAGACTAACTTGAGACAGCTTAGAGGTCTGATCGAACAGCAAACCAAAAATACACGTGGCGGCAAGAGGCGGTATATCCCCGCACCGGACAGCCCTGAGAGGGAAGCGACGGACAAAACTAAGGAGCGCCAGACCGAAGGTCACCAAGGTGGCAGCGACGAAGATGAGAGGTTACCCCCGCAGCAGAAGCAGACCGACATCGAGGCCACGCTTCTTAATCAAGGGGTGCCCGAACAAGTGGCCCACGACATGGCCGCCTCGACAGTCAAGGAATCCCTGAAATATCTATTCGTCGAAGCCGCTACCGATTCACCAGCATTCTTTTCAGTACAGCCGAAGGGTGGTGCGATTATCATCACGCTCAATACGATGCACCCGGCTTACCCACGTCTGGTCGACGTCCTCGAAAACGACACAGAGGAAGTGCCAGGAAACGCATCGCCCGATGAGGTGGCGGAACGCCTGAATCGGGCTCTGAACGGATTGAAGCTGCTCCTCATGGCTTGGGCGCGCTACGAGGACGAACAGCCCGACGGCCCGATGCGGCAGCGCGCTCAGGATGCACGTATCGACTGGGGTCGCATCGCACGCCGTTTCCTGCAAGAGGTTTAGGAATGCTGTTCTGGGAAGGCTTCGGCGAACGCTTCGATGCCTTGGCCAGGTCGACGACTACAGAAGTTGTCGTCGTTGCGCCCTTTATCAAGCGTATCGCGTTGCGACGGGTCCTCGCAGGCGCACCGCCTGATGTTATGCTGCTTTGCGTGACTCGCTGGCGTGTGGACGAGCTAGCGTGTGGCGTTTCGGATCTCGAAGTCTATTCGGACTTGGTTGAACGCGGAAATGCTCGCATGCTGCTGGTGAAGGAATTGCATGCAAAATATTTCCGCTTCGACCGCGACGTGATTGTGGGCTCATGCAACATCACGGACGCGGCACTCGGGTACAAGAACATTTCAAACGTTGAACTCGCGGTCGTCTTGCAAGCGGGTGAGCAAACGTCGGCTTTCGAAGCGGCGATCATCGCTGATGCAGTTCCTGTAAATCGCGGCATGTATGATGCAATGAAGCGCGTCCTCGAAGCGATGCCTACCATGCCGATGTCGGGCGATTCAATCGAATGGGTGAACGTCGGCCCTATTACCAGCAGTACCCCGGGAGCAACGGCAAGCTGGGCGCAGTGGCTACCGACCTGCCGCGCTCCAGATTCACTATATAACGCGTACGCCGGGCGCCTTGATGACCTCACTCTTGCTACACGCACGGCCGCTCAGCAAGACCTGCAGCAGCTTGGCCCGCCACACGGGCTTACGCGGGCGCAGTTCGAAGCGTTCGTTGCCGGAACGCTTCTGTCTTCGCCAGTGATAACTAGGTTAGCCGAATTCTCCGTCACGCCTAGGCGATTCGGTGAAATGAGGGACCGCCTTCATGGTATTGTGCCAGTCACCTCGGCGACAAACGACTGGCAGACGATAATGCGGTGGCTTCTGTACTTCGCGCCGGATCGCTTCACCATGCGTGTCGCCAATTACTCCGAGATTTTCACGGCGAATTGGTAGTACGAAGCTAGTAGCGTGGCCGGGTAATATCGTTGCATGTGTGTTGGAAATAATAGACTCCCAGCAGACGTCGACCACGGAAATTGGTGCGTACTTTAACGCAGCATCCAGGACCTTCTCATAAGCACCCTTGATTTCAGTATCTTCGGGCTGCAAAGCCGGCAGAAGGCCGAAAGCCGATAAGGACTTGAGCGTGAATAGTTTCCCCGAAATTGGGAAAATGGACAGAACAAAAAAGCCGGGCGGTTAGGCCGGCTCCGTCTTGTACCACCACGAGCCCAAGCTATTTCAACCGCAGTCTCCTGTCAACTTCTTTCATGAGGGAGCGAGTGATCGCCCCGCGGATCCTTCCGCCGCGCTGGCCGCGCTCTTTCCGAAACGCTTTCGCCAATTGCTCCAGGAGCCCGGTATCAGAAAGGGCCGATGCGTCCCCGCCCGCGCTCCAGACCTTGGCGCGGTCACGAGCGCGTTTCTCCCGCTGGCGATCGGCGGGGGACATGGGGCCTGATTTGTAGATCGGATTTCGTGGCATGACGGGTATCTCCTATGAGTGACAGTCACGATTGCAAGTCTAACGGTGGATCGCGTGGTCGCCGGCGTCCGTGCAGGCCTCCGTGTTGTAGCGGTCTGTCAGCTCGTTCTTGACCGCATTGGCATACTCCATCATCGCATCCCACTGCTGCCAGGCCTCCTCCGGCCCGTGCTCGGCCTCGACATCGGACAGCGCCAGGGCCTCAGCGAGCGCTTGCGTCCTGCCCTTGTAGTAGGCGTTGGTGAAGGGCTCGGGGTTGGGCGCGCGGGCCAGGCTGCGCAAGAGCGATACCGTCCCCTCGGTCTCCAGGGTCCGAGGCTCGAACCGCTCGCCTGCGGCGATCAAAGCGCCGATCTCGCGGGTGGTGAGCGGCCCGGTAATCAGGTTGTCGACGTAATCGTTAAAGCATCTTTTATCGGCGAATTTGCGCATTGCGCTACCTTCAGTTTGTGATTTAATAGGCCCGACACTTATACGGGGCCCGTGGAAACGTCTAGGCGCTGACCGTCTCGTTAATCTCGGCCAGGGGTTTAGGAGCCCAGTACAGATCCAGTTCTGCGCCTGCTCTCGTGATCTCCGGCAGGGAGATATAACCCATCTCGCGCTCAGGGCCTGCGGTCAGTCCAAAGGCCTGTAACCCGCCACCGCTCGCGTCTTTCTCGGTGACGTACCAGTCCCAGCCTTTCAAGAAATAATGCAGATAGGCGACGGCCTGGAGCCCCTTACCATCCTGCTCGTAGGTCTTGGGCATGGCCGCGATGCTCCGGCCCCACTGCATAACGAGGTCCCGGAAAAAGGCCTTCTCTTCGCCCTGGCGGCACAGGTCCCGCAGCGCCTGCGTCTGCGCCCGACCTATAAAGGGGGCGATTGTTAGAAGGCTGCTGGCGGCTTCTGACATATCGATAAGCGTTTGTGCGTGGTTAGACATGGTTCACGTCCTCGCTGTTGCGAAAGATCACTTCGGAGGCCTTGCACGGAATCCAGCGTCCGTAGGGGTTGCCGGACCAGTAGTAGAAGCGCGGCCCCTTTTTGGTTTCGCGGCATTGCACCTCGCAGATCCCGCCGGGGAGATCGACCCAGAGATCGAAGTCGTGGCCTTGACCCACTGCGGATTGCTGAGGCCCGAGCCCCTCGGTTTTGACTTGGCTTCTGGCATCCGTCTTGCGCTCGTGCGTTTTCATGGTTCGTCTCCAGGTTGTGGTCCTGCGTCTTGCGTCGGCTGTCGCCGCTCACTCAAGGCTCGAGGTAGTGAGCGGCTTTTGGCGACCGGCAGACCCCGTGACAGCAATCGCTGGCGCGGGGGATGCAAGGGAGACGCGAACGAACCCGGCATGGGGGCGACAACCGGCGCTTGCAGGGCCACGGAGACGAATAGAGCACGAGCGCGGATGCCGGGGTGACACATCTAGACGTAAAAAAGGCCCCCGTTTCTGGGGGCCAAGCGCGTCCTTGCGCCGCCATGACATGATCGTTACGTCTTTTCTTTGCCAGTGATCTCTAACCCCGCATCGCCGCCTCCGGGCTTCTTGTTGTCTTTTTGCCCGCCCGGCTTCGCCATGTTCACGACACCCATCACCTTGTTGACGTGCCCTTGCATGTCCGCCGCGGCCCCAATGGCGCCGGCGCCGCCCCCGATCCACCGCAGGACCTGATCCGGCAGGACCGTCATTACCCGCACGGCATGCAGGGCAGCAAACGTCAGCATCATAATGAGAATGATCACAAGGCCGTCGGCCTCCAGTGCCTGCGTCATCGACTGTGTGCCGTTGAGGTAGGCTGAGGCATAGCCTAGTGTAGTGCTTCATAAATAACGGAACCAATATGATGTCTTCCTGTCCAAGCCATAGAATCGAAAACAGGAGGCCGTCGATGCGTGGGGCACCCCCGATCATCTTGACCGAGGAAGAACGGAAGAAGCTCATACAGCTTGCGAAGTCGCGCACGGTAAGCGTGCGGCTGGCCCGCCGGGC
>JAJYPA010000152.1 GCA_021795795.1 Pseudomonadota bacterium
CATGCGTAGCCGCTTGGCGTGCTGTGCTTGGATACCGGCGAGAGAGCCCCACGCATAGAATGCCTCCAGCCCCTTGTGGCGGAACGATCGAATCATATCGTGGAGTATACGGTGATGCACTGTCCGCAACAAGGCAGGGAGTGTGCCGGGGTGCCCGTCAGGAGAAAACCCTTCGCCCGCCATGAGGGAAGAAATATTTTGACGTTTTGTTGCCCGAGATCCGCTACTGTCAGCACGCCCATCTTTGTTGACACCGCGCCAGCTATCCACAGGAAGCATCAAATGGTTGGGGTGGACAATGATACGGGTCAAGCCTATCAAAAGCAGTGGCGGTGCGGCAGGGGTTGCGAACTACCTGCGCAACGAACGCCCGGGCGAGTCTGCAGAACAAGCTGTTGGTTATTATAGCGAGCGTGGCGGAGCTCCCTCCTTTTGGGCGGGCCGTGGTGCGGAAGCCCTGGGTCTGTCTGGAGCCGTGGATGCCGACCGGTTCCAGGCGCTACTGGAAGGCAAGCTGCCGGATGGAACGGATTTGGCGGGCCGGCACCAAAATCGTCGCATGGGCGACGGGTACGTCATCAGTGCTCCCAAATCGGTATCCATGATGGCCTGCGAGGATGAGCGCTGGAAAGTATGGCACGACGAGGGGGTCAAGGCCGCAGTTGTGTTTCTACAGGAACGCATGGTCTATGCTCGTCTTGGCAAAGGCGGCAGGGTATCGGAGTACAACGGGGACATCATCGCCGCCGTGCACCGGCATGAGGATGCCCGTCCAGTCGATGGGCTGGTGGATATGGATCTGCATAGCCATGTGACGGTTCTCAACGCCATGCGGCGGTCCGACGGGCAGTGGACCAGCATCAATAACGATCAAGGCGTCGATTGCGAACTCCAGAAAGAGGCCGATGCCATTTATCTGGCTACCATGGCCCGATTGGCCGTAGAGCACGGCTATGAATTGGAGCAAAGCGCTACAGGTTTTGAAGTGGCGGGCATCACCCGAGAGCAGATCGAGGCATTCAGTCGGCGGCGGGGGCAAATCCAGGCGGATCTAGCCGACAAGGGCGGCATCGAGGGCGCCAGCGTCGCGCAACGGGATGCGGCGTGGTCTGCCACCCGCGCGGAGAAACGTCAATTGAGCCAAGCGGAGCAACGTTGGGAGTGGCGGCAACGGCTGCGGGAGGCCAAGGTCCCCACCTATGACCTATTGGTGAGGAGCATGGAGCGAGCCAAGCAGCCTGACAGGCCTCACCCAGAGTGGGTAGCAATAGCTGTGCAACGGGCGCTGGATCATTGCAGTGAACGCGATACGGTCTTTTCCGCGTCGGCCTTCCGGGCCGAGGCTCTGCGCCAGGGCATGGCAGAAGGTATTCCCATCGAGGCCATCGACGCTGCCCTGCATGCGACCCCAGAACTGCTGGATGGTGGCGAAATAGACCGGGATGGAACCAGCAAGATGCGCAAGATGCACACCACCACGCGGGCCGTCGAGGAAGAGCTCGCGATCCTGACCATTGCTACCCAGGGCCAGGTCCAAGCCCTGCAATCCCCGGAAGCCGTATCCGCGCTATTGGAGCAAAGGCAGAACGCGCAAGGCTGGAACTATTCCGATGGGCAGGTCGAGGCCATACGGATGGCCCTCACCGGCAGAGAACCACATCAAGGAATCGTGGGTGCAGCGGGCGCTGGGAAAACCACCAGCATGGCCGTCATCGTGGAACAGTACCGCCAGGCTGGATACGACGTCATCGGCCTCGCCCCCTCGGCCAAAGCAGCGGTAGAACTGCAATCCGCTGGCTGTACTACGCAGACCCTGGAAGCGTTCCTGCGCAGCAAGCCGGCAGAGACTCCCGGCAAAACCCTCTACATCCTGGATGAAGCTGGCATGGTATCCCGCCAGGACCTGCTGCGATTTTATCGGCGAGCGGAACAGGATGGGGCACGGACACTGGCCGTGGGCGACCCCAAGCAATTACAAGCCGTGCAGGCCGGCAATCCCTTCGAACAACTGTTACAGCGTAACGACTTCCGTCAGGCCAGTATCTCCAAGATCAACCGCCAGAAGGACAAGACGCTATTGGCGATTGCCGAAGCCTTCGCCAGCGGGGATGCAGAGCAAGGACTGCGACTTGCCGACCACTATACGCGGGAGGTTCCCCTGCCCGATCCCGTACCGGGTCAAAAGCAGCTCGACAAAGCCACCAGACAGGAGCTATTGGCGAGAGCCGCTGCCGAATCCTACCTTCGGCTGTCTCCCGAGGACCGAGGGCAAACCCTGGTCCTCGCGGCCAGTAATGGCACCAGACAAGTCACCAATGCCGAGATACGCAAGGGCCTGATCGATCGTGGCGAACTGGGCCAAGAAGCCATCGTGATCACTGCGCTCGACAAGGTCAGCCTGAGTGCAACCCACCAGGGGCAGGCAGCCTTCTATCAGCCAGGGCAAGTGGTGGAGCTTGGCCGAGAGGAGAAGGGTGTTGGCGATCGCGGCACGCTCTGGAAGATCGTGGGAACCGAAAAGGGAAAGCTGCAAGTCGTCCCCTTGCACGAAGAGGGAATAGCGCCGGTGAACCTCACGCCCTCACAAAAACTGCAGCTATACAATGTGCGCCAAATGGAATTGCGCCAGGGGGACAGGGTTCTGTTCCGGAAGAATGACAAGACTCGAGATATCGATCTACGCAACGGCGATGACGCCGTCATTGCAATAAAGGATGGAAAAGCGTTCGCCAACATGAGCGACGGCAGAACGGTGGAAATGAGAACCAGCGAAGTGATGGATTACGGATACTGCCGAACCGTGCATGCCTCGCAGGGGGCGACGGTGGATCGTGCCATCGTCATTGCCGAAAAAACCAAGGCCGGTGCCAATCTCGGATACGTCGCTCTGAGTCGAGAAAAGCACCATCTGGAAATCATCACCGATAACAAAGAAAAGCTGGCAGAGAGTTGGGGCAAATACGTTCAGCAGGAATCTGCGCGGGATGCGGCCATGCGCGGTACTATCCAGGCACTCAGACAAGAAAACCGGGAAGTCCTATCTTTCCAACGTGCACGCGCAGAAGAAAAACGCCACCGCGACATTCTGAAAAAAGAGCGAATCTTCTGGTCTGCCGAACAGAAACGCAGCCAAGCGCGAGACCAGGGAATGACCCGCTAACTGCCAACACCACGGGGACACCCGATCCCCGGGTTCCAGAACCGTCGGCCAGTCGGTGTCAGTCAGCATGTCAACGACGCCGGAATCGGCACGGCGGATCGGCGAACTGGCTCGGCAGCACAAACGCAAGCGGAGCGTACCCAACAGGGTGCGTTTGTGCGGTTAAAAGCCCAGCCAGAAGGGTGGGCGTAAACAAACGAGAATAAACGTATAGGTGCAATATGTGCTCGGCAAAGCGTGTGAATAGCTTTCCTTTGTGGGTTATTTCCGTGTCACTCCGTGTCAACCCAAAACCAAAACGTGTTTTCGGTTGACATTCCGCCAGCTATGGGCAAGAGGCGCAAATCAGGCACAGGGCGCTGATGCCTCTTTGAGGAGGACACGGTATGGCGCGAACGCTCACTGCAAAGGTGCTTCCATACCTCGAAGCCATCGAGGCGGCGCACCGGGCCGGCGAATCGTGGAAGGATATTTGTGCACTGGTGGAAGCGGCCATAGACGCGCGTTTCGGATCGCCAATTTGTTTCGGAAATGCGGTCCGACGAGCACGCAAAGGGGTGGACGACGGGCGACTATGGGTCGAGCAACGGCCCTTGCCCGGTATGGCGCCAAAGCCTGTGGGCCTACCCCAAATCCAAAACACAACAGGGCCACATGAACCCCGTAAATCGCTCTCCATTGATTTGGATAAACTGTAAAGGAGGTTTCCATGAAACATCTGGTAATTAGCCATGGCGACAAGGGCGGCGTTGGAAAAAGCATCTTTTCCATGCTTGCAGTAGAATTTGGATTGCTCTCGGGACGGAACGCCGCGATTGTGGAGGGCGATACCAAAATCGGGGATGTGAAGGAACGGTACGAAAATGTGGTCTCCGTGTTGTCGGTAAATTTGGATAAAAGCGGCAAGGATGCCGAGAATGCGATCGCAACCCTGTTTGGTCACCTGGAAGCGCTCGACAGCGATTTTGTGGTGATGAACGCGCCGGCTAATGCGCACAAGGCCCTTGACTCCTACGCGGAGCTGATTGTACCGGTTGCGCGGGAGTTGGGGTTTCAAATCTGCGTAGCGTGGATGATCGGGCGGGAATCCAGCAGCGCTACCCTCGCGAACGAATCCATGATTTGCCAGGCAGCGGATCGCAAAATCGCCGTCGTCAATCGTCACGAGTCGGATTACGACCGGGATTATTACTGGTTCACTGTTCCGCAATACAAGGATGCCTGGATCGCTTCGGGCGGTTTGACCGGAGAAATCCCGGAACTGGCTTCCCGGGTTGGGGCGAAGGTCAAGGAATACCAGGGCAGATCGTTTGCTTCGCTGGCTG
The DNA here is from genome assembly GCA_021795795.1 of Pseudomonadota bacterium. The sequence goes on from JAJYPA010000152.1 coordinate 4,486, forward strand.
GTCCAGAGAGCCCTTTGTTTATTGTAGAACGGCAGATCATCAAGAACTGGCTACGAAAATCCTGGCAAGAGTCTGTGATCCCATTGATAGAGGGGGAATGAATCATGAAGGTGGCGAACGAAAAGAAGACGCCCAGCACGGAACCCATGCCGCAGGCGGTGAAGGGCATCAATGCAGATGACGTCAGCGCATTCATCGGTTGGTCAACCCGCTTTCGGATTGGTCCCGACGATCCCTTCTGGGGCGCGGTGCTTGCGACAAGGATCTCCTACCAGGCGGCGACCGTGTCCATTGGGGCGGCAACCGATCTCTCGGCGCAGGTATCCAAAATCCCCGAAATTATCTTTCAAGGAGCGAATCGGGCAGCCAACGAGGTTACGGCGAGTATTGCCGGGCAGTCCGATGCCTTTGTGTCGCGGCTCGAGGCGGGCGGGAGAAAATTCGCTCGGAACTTTTACGCGGAGGTGGAGCCCTTGCTTGACCAGTCGATGTCGAAAGGTAAAAGCACTCTGGAAAATGCCTTGCAGAGCGGTAGCCTCAAGCTGGAGAAAGCAGAGCAAGCGCTTGCATCCAGGCTCTCGGGAGAGGCCGTGCAACACTACATACAGGGTGCAAAGCAAGAAGCGCTGGCCACCTTCACCGACGAGGCGAGGAGAGCTGCCCAGGCGGCTGTGCGGGCGGATCTCAACTGGTCTTACGCTGCCACCGGTATGGTAATTGTTCTGCTCATCTTGGCCGGCTGGATCGCCAATGACATCTACCTGCACGCCACCGATCGGATCACACCGGAACCCATTCAGCAGTACACCAATGGTCAGCGGTATTGCCATCAGTCTGGCCCAGACTATGTGTGTGTGCTCACCAAGGCGCCACCGCGATCTTGAACCTGTACCATCGAGTTCAGTCCTCGTCGGTTAGGCTCGCTCCCTGCCAGGCCTTTCATGTTTTAGCCGATTCAGTGATTGGCCGCCGGCAAGCGTGCGCGGGCGACAATCACCACCCACAAGCTATTGTGGAAGCTGCAACTTTATACTGACATTGGGTCCTGTGACCGAGACTTGCTGATATTGTGAGATTGAAGCGATCTCAAAGGGCGAGAAAAGACGGAGAGCGAACGTTTAGTCACGTCTTTCGAGTAGTTGGGTAGCGCCGCAATAATGCGCCAGATCATGTACGGGGCCTGAACAATTGTCGGCTTTCTCAGAGTTTATTAAAATCCGCACATTCTGTATCAAGTCGACCCCCTTGTAGTTTCTTTTTTTGATCGCGATGCCTGTGCGATTATTATGACAGGCATCGTGACCCATGTGTGCCTATTTAGCAAAGAGAGAAAAATATTTGCTCTCCCTCGTCGTCGCAGATAAATAAAATTTCATCCCCTTCATCGGATCGCAGCAAACGCAAAGGATATTGCTCTTCCGGATTATCGTAGCAATCCGCTTGAAAAAAGAATCTCTTTTCATCTTCCTGCAAGGTGAAGATCACCTGGAATTGGTCCTCTCCGGGATCTCTTACATTTTTTAGACTGAAACGAATGATCTGTTTTCCGTTTTCTTGGTTACTTACAGTAATGGCGCCCCCTCGATAGAATGAGGCCTTCATATCGGCCTTGACGATCCAAGTCACATCTACCGAATCAATCTGCGTAATCATGATACTCTCCTTCTGTTGGCAAGAGAAAAAGCTGCTTAATACTTAAAATCCCACTTTTCGATAACTGTCACAGGTTTTGTTTGCGCACGCAGAAACCAGGGTATCTGAAAACGTCCTAATGTTCATGTTAGGTTGCCGTTTCAACCGCCGATAGACTGTGCTGGCAACGGTCAGGGTGAGGGGCGAGATCTTTTCCGAAATAACCTGAGGATCAACATCTTCAATTGGGACCGATAAGGATCGCAATAGATGGTCGAGAATACGCTCCTGTCTTTGTCGGTTCGGGATCGCGAACGCAAGCATCCAATCAAACCGCCGAAACACCGCACTATCCAAAGTGCGAACCAGGTTTGTTGCCATGATCAGCGTCCCTCGGAAGGAATCCATCTGTTGCAGGAGCTCATTGATCGCCGAGATTTCCCATGGGTGCGAGGCGAACTCTCTGGAGGAAAGGAAGCTATCCGCCTCGTCTAAGAAAAGTACTCCTCCTCTCGCGTGGCGGAAGGCGGCAGCGATGTTTTGCTCCGTCTCGCCCACATATCGCCCTAGAATATCGGAGGCCAAGAATTGATGCATCTCCTTGCCTAGGGCCTCGGCTACGTGTTTGGCGAAAGCGGTTTTGCCGGTTCCTGATGGTCCGTGGAGTAGAAGTCTTGCGTCGGGCAAATGCCGAAGCTGTTGTAGTAATGTTGACAAGTCCTGGTCACATTCCAGCAGACCGATATCAAACGCTAGCACGGGTTCGCGTGAAAACGTGTGCCCACGTTGTTCCAACAGCGTTTCCAGGACCTGGCTGGGCACCGAATCCGCCGCAGTGCCCATCAGTCTCAGTGCGCGTGCCGCCTGCTGCACGGCCCCTGACGTGAGGCTCGCCTCCTTCGCCCACCGTGTAATGTGCTCCTCAGGTATCGCTAGGCCCTGCAACTGTTGGGCAATGATTTGCTGACGGACAGCCTTCGGCGGTGCCGTGAACTCCAGCTCGTAGATCATGCGCCGCCGGTAGGCGGGATCAATGGCGTCGATGGAGTTGGAGATCCAAATGGTGGGCACCTTAGCCCGCTCCAGCAGTCGATTGGTCCAGCCCTTGTGGGCGCCCACTCTGGGCGCCCAGGGGAGCAAGGATGTCACGAACACGTCTTCCACTTCGTCAAAAAGGATCATACTGCGGGGTTGGCGCCCAAGGGCCTGTTGGCTGAGCGCGTAAGCTCGGAAGCGGTCGTCGCCTTCGATGGGATTTTGTTCGACGTCCTGGCTACGAACCTCGACCATAGCCGCATCCAGTGCCTTGGCCAAGGCCAGCGCGTACTCGGTCTTGCCTGTGCCGGGCGCACCGTGGAGTAGGATATGTACGCCAGGCTCCCGTTCCCGCCAAGCCCCCTCCAGGATCGCCATGAGGCGCTCGCTGTGTGCTGCGAGATGGGGAAAGTCTTCCACGGTCAGGAGGCTGGCCGGCAAGGGATGAAACAGGGGTGCGAAAAGAGCGTCGTCGTTCTCATGCTCCTGCAACAGCAAAGAGGCCATACCCGGCATCAGGCGGAGTTCCTTCTCGTGCGGACTTTGCAGCAGACCGCAGCTGCGCAAGACCGAGTTGGGCAGCAGGGCTCGGTGGACTTGCGTCGTATCGAGTTCGAGGGCCTCCGCGAAGAGCACGGCAACTCGATCCAGAGTCCAATCGTCGAGCTCGTCGAGCACGGCCTCCAAGACATCGTAGGTCTCGGCCAAAGCAGCGAGGAGGAGGATACGCTGCTCTGTCACGTTGAGCTCCAGACGGGCCGCCAAGCGGGCGACATTCAGAAAAATGGGTGACCCCCGCTCCTCCGGTTTCGGCAGGTCCCGAAGAGCCTCCAGAACCCGGCGCATTTTGCGGGTAACCGTGGCTTCGTTGTACTCCTCCTCCGTCCAGTCCAGTAGAGTCATGAGCTGACGATCACGAATCAACCACCAATGAGCGCCCATCTGTCGGCCCCGTAGACGGAGGATGCGCAGCCCCCAATACCGGGCCCACGATTCCAAGGGATCCGGTTCTACCTCCCAGGTGGGCCAAAAGGAGATATCCTCTTCGAGATCCCAGTCGTCGTCTTGCACGGTATGTGCTGCGGGTTTCCTAGCCATGATCTACTCTCCTGCGATTTCCTGGGTGCTATACTGACCGAAGAACGCGACCATAACGGTCGCATACAAACGGTCAGGAGTCGCTTTCCCGTGCGTGAAGAAAGCCAGTTTTTCCGCCGCTTCCAGATACTGCAGCAACTCTCCAGCGGTCGACACGCCCGACGGAGCGTGGGCCAGCTACAACGCACCCTCTCGCAACAGGGAATTGAGACCACCCGGCGCACCATCGAGCGGGACCTCCATTGGCTCAGTCGATTCTTTCCAATAACTACGGATGCGTCTCGGCCTCAGGGATGGTTCTGGCAGGCGGATCGGGAAAGCATTCAAATTCCACGGATGGATAGCCTGACGGCACTGGCCTTGCTCTTGGCTCATGAGACGCTTCGACCGATTTTTCCGCCCGCTTTGTTGGAAAACTGGGAGCGCTACCAACGGAATGCGGAGCGAGCCTTGGCCGAATCCTCCTTGGGCGATTGGCGTCGTCACGTGACCGTGCTGTCCTCCAGTGTGCAATCGCCGCCCTACCTACCGGACTGGACCTTGTCGCAGATCCTCGAAGCTCTGGAAGGCCGTTGTCAGCTGGTCTTCATTTACCACGCACAGGGACAAGCGGATAGTAAAAAACACCGTGTCAGCCCTTGGGGTGTTGTACTCCAAGAGGGCACCCTGTACCTAGTCGCCTACCACCACGGGCGGGAGACTCCGTTACTCTATGCCAGTCATCGCATGAGCAAAGTACGACGACAGAAGGAACCGGCCCAGGAGATGCCAGCGGATTTTTCCGTGAAGGCCTTCGCCAAAAGCAATCTCCGCTTTGCCGACGCGGGCTCCACGATTACTCTGAGGGTTCAAGCCAAGCGGGAGATTGCCCATCTGTTAGAAGAGCGCCCGATCGGAGCCCATCAGATGATCGAGTCGCGCGGACGGACTTGGGTAACCTTTCGATCGGAAGTCGAGGACTCCGAGGCTCTTCGCTGGTGGATTCTGAGCTTCGGCACGGGCCTGAGAGTCCTGGCTCCTGGCGATTTAGTAGAATCGCTTCGGGAAACGACTGCAACCATGGCAGGATACTATACTCGACGCCTCCGAGAGACCCGACCAAACATGCCCACTCCAATAGCAGATATTTCATGACCATCGACATAGCCGATCGCATCTGGGGCGGGTTTCTGGGAGGCGCCATCGGCGATGCGCTGGGGGAACCCCTGGAGTTTTTGTCCAAAGAGGAGCGCCTTCAGCGTTGGGGACCCTCTGGAGTACAAAATTTTGTCTATCCCGACGGCATGGGCCGGTTTACCGACGATACCCAGATGACCTTGTTCACGGCAGAGGCCCTCATCCTCCACGTTAAAACCCGGGAACCTTTATTGGTAGCCCTGCACAAGGCCTATCTGCGCTGGCTTGCCACCCAGAAACTACCTAGTCGCATTCCATCCGATACCTACCTCCACGAGGGCTTCTTGCTCGACGAGCCGATTCTGCATCAGCGTATGGGGCCAGGACGTACCTGCCTGCGCGCCTTGATGGAGGCGACCGATCTGGGAATGCCTGTCGTTAATGATAGTAAAGGCTGTGGCGGGCTGATGCGAGTAGCACCCATCGGTTTCTGGGCAGCTATGCACGCTGAAGACTGGGAGATCCGCCGAACGTTCACCGTAGCCAGCCAAGCGGCACAACTGACCCACGGGAATCCATGTGGCTACCTGACGGCGGGCTTCTTTGCCGTGTTGATCCGCCAAGTAACCCTGGGGGTATCGCTCGACGGTGCGCTAACGGAAACACTGCCGTTCCTCGAAAAGCTTGGGGGCATTGGTGCACGAGTCCGGAACTCGATCATTATCGTGCGGAAGCTTGCAGAGAAGAGGCTTCCATGGGAACTTGCAATCCCCGAGCTGGGAGCGGGATGGGTGGCCGAGGAGATACTTGCGATCGTAGTATATCTCGGCTTGGCAGCACCAGACTTTACGACAGGTATCCTTCAGGCATCCAACCATCCAGGGGATGCGGATTCGGTGGGGGCTATTGCAGGGCAACTGCTGGGGGCAATACGCGGCAGAAATATGCTCATTCCTGGTCTTGCTGATCGGCTAGAAGGACACTCTGCCCTCGCACTGGCGGCGTCCAAATTCTTTGAGGTGAGCTGATAGCCAGACTACACTTAGTAACCGAATATAGTGCAGAGAGTGGTCTGCTAGTTTTTCTGTTTAAGGTCCAAACAGTGGGAGCAAAATGCGTCACGAAAAGCTACGAGAAACCAGCATTGTGGATGACTATCTAACCACCCACGGGACTAATCAGGCCCGCCTCAAACAACTCTACAAGCTGCTTTGCAATAGTGGAGACGGTTCTGAAATCCCCCTCGCTACTACCGGTAACCTAGTGCCACGGTTAAAAGAACTGCGCGACCTGTTCGCGAAGAAAGCTGAAACCATCGCATGTAACCTGCCTAAGGATCACCCTTTCGCCATGCCTTTCGGGCTTCTGGGCGATTTGTCTATCGCACAATTGCACGAAACGACTCACACCAAAATGCTAGCTTGGCTTCTCGACCCAAGCAAGCCGCACGGATTCGGAACGGCTATGCTTCACGCTTTGCTGAATGAAGCTGGAGCCAACATCCCTGATGTGACCGAAGTCCGGGTGACCCCCGAGTACTCCTTGCGCGATGGGGTCGGGCGAGTCGACATATTCGCTACCGGCGGCACGACAGGATCCACTCCCAAGATCTGGGGGTTATGGATCGAGGCGAAGTCAAAATGGACGACACAGGAAGGTATTAAGCAGTTGGGACGCTACGAACAGGATCGCGCGCACTGGCGCAGTAAAACTGCTGGCCAGGACTATGGGATTTTCCTCACACCGGATGGCCGGCACGCGCACAGTACGCGTAATCACAAGCAGTGGCTACCTCTCTCCTATACCCGTTTGGCGAAGATACTCTGGCAGGAGGCCAACAAAAACCATCGTCTCGCGGCGGGATTCGAGTGGCTCCGGCTTTACCTATCCGGCATCATCAAAGAATATGCAGGAATTTATTGGGATTCCCTAGACACATTGCCCTACTTTCAACTCCTTGAGCTCGAAGCTTCACTATGAAACCCGAAGGCGCATTTGCGATTTACCTAGACTACGCTCCTGAGATGGAGTTCATGAAGAGAGGCGATAGCGAGGACACAGCCTTTACCGAGTCGATGCAGGCTATTGTTCAAGAAGCCAAAGATCGGCAGATCCTCCTTCACGAGGCCCAAAAAGTGTATCGTCTCGCGGCGCGATGTTTTTTTGATCAGGTCGTCAACCCATTTCAAGAAATTCTGAAAAACCTGGCTGGGGAGAGATACAATGTAAAAAGTAAGAAGCGGATCATAATTATCGAAGGAGTCCATCTGTGGCAATTCAGATCCAAAGATGACAAATTATTGTTCGAGGTTGGTTTTTTGTTTTCATCAACCCAGGGAAAATGTATAGCCACACCGTGGTTTTGGAGTAGCGGAAAAGCGCTAAATTTAAATCGTGATCAACTGGCTGAAAAGTTGGGGAAGTTTTCTTTTCCGCGCACGGGGAACTGGTACCCAGGTGCCCTGATCGCAAATTCTGTCGAATATTGTACAACGAGTGATATAAAAAAATTGAATAGCGATCTGATATCGCCAATCGAATTCGCGGTTAAAGCGATTGTGAAACAAATTGAACGTTAAGAGCCATTTTTTAAAAACAGAAATACCTGGCTCAGGCAATGTGCAGAAAAATGTACAGCTTGCATGGTGTCTATTGGTTAATGTTATCGGGACTTATCGGCAATAGACAGCCGGGATTTGTCAACAGGAAAATGATCAGAGTACCGAGTGGCAGCTTTCGCTGCGTTCCTATCATTGGTGTGTTCTCTGCTGAATAACCGCGTGGCCAGTCTTTACAGCAGCAATAGGCATGGACGCCCCTATCATCAGCTCTATGCGCAAAAACAATGCCGATAGTTCTCACATAGCTCGCTCAATGTGGGTAATTCGCCCCGGAAAGCAAGTGCCATAACGCTTTCACTTGTAATCTACGAAGTCCCAGGCAAGTTGTCCATTGGGCTCCATAAAATAGGGTGCTTCGGTGACTGATCCAGATCTTGCGGTTATAGGGGATGCCGCGATGGCCTCAAGGTAGGCCAACAGCCGCCGGCGTTTCTTGTTTACCGCCTGCCGGGAGCAGCCCATCATCCTGGCGAGTTGTGCTTGGCTTGCACTCGGGAACTCTATGCGTAAGGCCACTAGCTTGCGGAGTGTGGGGGGAGCGAGCCGAACGAGTCTATCCACGTCAGGATTGGCTACATCCAAAGGCTGTAAGGATGCTTCTGTTGCCAAGTCCTCCAGCAATTCCCCGCCCTGGGCGTGCTGCTGCCTTATGCGGCGATTTACAAGCGCCTGCGGAGTCGTCTTGACAAGTTGCGGGTCGTTCTGGAGCAACCACAAGTCGGCGGGATCAAGGTGCGAGGATCTCATCGCTCTCCTCCTCGCGAGTTTATCTCGTCTGAGTTGAAGTGGGAGCATTTTCGCATCGCTCTTGGCCAGCATGCGCTTCCATCGGGTGACAGTCCGCTACGCGTGAGAGCGCAACGGCCAAGGCCATATGCAGAGTCGCCTATATCTTGCGACATGGGCCAGAAATTTCCGCAGCTACAGCAGTGTAAAGATTCCAATTTCCGGGTCATAGCTGACCGCTGTTTGCCATTCTCAGCATGGATGGCAGCCGTGCGATTTTCGGACTGTTCCATGCGCTCTGATGCCACCAAAGAAAGAATAGCGGAACGGTGCTCCCGGATTGCCTGCCGCAGTTCGTCGGTGAGCAATCCAGAAGGCCGAACCATGAAGCGGTCGCCCTTAACGGTGAGGGCGAGGCCCAGGCTCCTGAGTTCCGCCAAAAGAGAATCAGAACTCTTCATAGTCGCCCTCCTCGTCCTCGCTCGTCGCCTCGTTCCTCACTCCCCTCATGCCTAAAGGCAAATGAGGAGAGTGAGGAGCAACAACAGAGCTTTCCTCGTTTTCCTCAAATGAGGAATGTGAGGAATCGGACAGAGAGACAAAAATCCCGTCTATGGTGATTAATCGTCTGTCCTCGAGAGCAGCTATCCAGCGCGAGAAGTTGTGAATGGCCAGCCCTTCCTCTTTGGCGGCCTTGCGCCACTCGGACAGTTCCACTTTGGCGGCTTTCGTGTCCCTGCCACCTTGTGCAAGGTTGCGCTCATGTTCGGCAATCAATCGCTTGAGAATGGACAACGCCAGCCTTTGCTTGTCGCCCAATCCCTTTTCTGGCTTGGTGGATACCTGGGGCAAGTCGCAGGCCACTAATACCGCGCTTTCGGTGGGGGTGCCGTCCTCGTCCGCCCAAGCCTGGGGAAGCTCTACTGTGCGGAATTGGAAGGCTAGAGGCCGGGCAGTATCGCCCCCACGCTGCTTGGGGTTTATCAGGGCGATAACGCCACCCTCTCGCGGTTCCAGCACTGCCATGGTGTCGATTGCGCCCTTGAGTGAGGAATGGCCGCGTGGCTCACCTGGGGTGGTTTTACTGGGGTGGTGAATTACCAGGCACGTGCAGTGATATTTCTGCCGCAAGCTATCCAGCGCGGCGACAAATCCTCCCATGGCCTCGGCGCTGTTTTCGTCACCAGATAGCCCACGCTGCAAAGTATCCACAATCACCAACCCGGGTGGTTCTGGCATCGCGTCGATTTCGGCTTGTATGAATGCCAGGGCGTCCTTGTCATTCAGCGCCACGCCCCCGCTGCTCAAGTGCAGAGGTGCCGCGCTCAAGTCGTCATACACAATGCCCCAAGCGCAGGCCCGGCGTACCATGGCGGCCTGTCCCTCACCTGCCAAAAACAGCACGCGAGCTTGCTTGGTACGGATGCCGTGCCAAGGCTTGCCAAGCGCCACGCAGCAGGCCATATCCAGGGCAACAAACGATTTGCCTCGTCCCGGCTCTGCTATCAGCGCGGCAGTGGTGTTTCGTTCCAGCCAACCACGCACAAGCCAATCGATAGGGCGGGGGTGGGCCAGCAGTTCACCTATCGCGGTAAACAATGGCGGGCGGGCTGCCTGCGGCTCCGGTATTTGAGCGCCGGCAGTAGGCGCGGCGGGGAGTTCCTTGTCGGAACCATAAGGGGGCACGGCGTCCCAATCTTTTGGATTAAGCACGTTCCACCCCCTGCCGCTTGGTGTTCAGCAAGTCCAGCCAATCGGTACAGCCTTCTGGAATCTCGGCAGGTGGTGGCAGGAGGTGAGCACGGGCCTTCTCCGCCGCTTCCTGCCCTTTTCGGCGGCCAACAGCATCAAAATCCGGGCAGATCACAAGATCCAACGCAGGCCATTTGGAGCGGGCTGTTAGAGCTACGCTGGCGAGGTTCCCCGCGTCAAGGCCAGCAATGCAGCACACTTCCGTGCGCACGATCTGCAAAGCACAGGCGGTGCCCCAGCCCTCACAAATCCAAAGCGGGCGACTGCCGTCCGGCCTTGCTGCCACTGGAATATAGCCACCGGCCTTTTTCATGCCCGCAATGAATCGCTTTGTGCCATCCGGTTGTATGTATTGCACTCCTCGCAGGTACCCGGCGAGGTCTACCACCGGCAAAACCAGAGAGACTCCACGTTGCCGCGCAATGCCCGGGGCAAGGTGTTTGCGTTGCAGGTAGGCATGGGCAGAGCTTGCAGGCTGGGCATGATTCCATACCCACGCGCCCCTCTGTGCGGCTTCTCTGTGCCGCGCCCGTTCCGCGGCCTCTCGCTCGGCCTGTTCGCGCTTAATACGGCGGCGCAGTGTATCCCGCTCGGCTGGACTGAGGCGTTCTGGGCGCTTGCTGCACCACTTCACTCGGCAACCAGTCCGCCAATCACCAGCAACACCAGCAGGTGGCGGGTCGAGGTGCAGGCGATACCAACCTGTCCGCTGTCCTGCCTTGTCAGTGGCGAGGCGGATCCGGTGCAGTTTCCCATCTGGAATAATGCGCTCGCCATTGGCAAGCTCGATGCCGCCTTCAGCCAGGGCCTGAGTAAATTGCTCGATGATGTCTGAGGCCATTGGATCAGCTGTCTGCGCCTTGTCGGCGCTTAGCAATCCAAGCGGCAAGATCTTCCACACGATAACGCACCAATCGGCCAACTTTTATGTAGGGC
>JAJYPA010000649.1 GCA_021795795.1 Pseudomonadota bacterium
TGGTAACGCTTGCCATGGCTGTCGGCCACCTTCTCGGTGGCCTCATTGCTCAGTATGGCACGGAGGCATACTGAGCGCAGCAGCTCGGCATCTTGCTGGCCTATCCCCAGGCACGAAGCGAACACCCTGGCCTTGTTGCCTCCGGCAAGGTGACCGGGATTCAGGGTGTATTCTCGTAGCTTGCGAATGTCCAGGATCGCCCTTTCTGCATTGGGTAGCATCATATCTGTCAAAGGCAAGCCTTCGATTGCAAACGAATACCAGACAGGATCATAGTGCATTTCCTGCAGCTGGACCATATCTATGTCAGTCAGCCCCGTCGATCCTCAGCCTCACGCGGCTGCGTAAGGAGTAGCAAGTTTTGCCCTTCATCCGAAGTTTCACGGGTTGGTCCCGACGTCGACCATGGAGTTCCGGAGCGCCGGGTGGGGAGATATGGGCGCTGTGGAATGGTCAGTGATGCAGCGAAAGCTGCCGTCCAGCGGGCTGACAATCGTGCTCTCAAAACTCATCATCATGGCTGAAAACCGTGGCTCCACACAGAGAATGCATTTCGAGAATTGCAGATCATTGATTTTCGGAGCAGAAAAGGTCACCATTTGAAGCTTCTCGAAAACAGTCGATAACTTGATGTTGTCTTCTGATCCTACGCAGGCCAGAGCTATTAGAGCTATTTGTGTGGCAGCTACTTTCATACGGCATAGCCATCGGGGTTATTGGCCGCTAGCAGACGCACCTTCATGGCCCGCAGCCAATTTGCAAACCGGATGGGATCAAGGAACAGCGGAGGATTAGCACTACGCTGAATCCAGCCATCCTTCACCCCTAGCCCACCCCAGGCCTCCAAAATATCCAGCCGGACCCGATAACTCCCATTACGGAATTCTCCGATGTCGAGATACCTGATAAAACGGCCGGACACCCCGAGCTTCCCTGTGACCACGATATCGCTCCCGTTTTTTTGCAGATAGCGGGTGTGGGCATTGTGGTCATATTCCGAAACTGGAATGGCTGAGACCTGCCGCACGGAATCAACCACCAACAGACCTATGAGCCCGTAGATCAGGCGGGAACCACCATGGACGGAACGCAGGCCAGAATAGAACACGACCCAGTCGTTTTCCCGGAACCGCAGCAACTTTCTGCCACGCTGGGCGGTATCACCATAGGTCAGGTGATCGAAATCCGGATCGAGATGCATCTGCTGTCCATACAGATGCTCCGGCAGAGATACATCCACGCCATTACGCGTCGAGAATGCCTGCAACGCCCGAGAAACCATCGGTACGTACTCCCGGTCCATGCCCTCGGCATTGGGCTTCTGCTGCGGGATTGGCACGTACACAAAGTCCCCCGTAACGGGATTACACGGACCATTCCAGTGACCAAACGAATGGTCTGCGGCGACACGAATCAGGATGACTTGTCCGGGGGTTGGCAGTGTCGTCATCCTGCGCATCTTGAGAGGATGATATCGTCGCCTTTGTTTTGGTGACATTTCATCGCCATATCGCCATGGGTGGGACTGCCGTGTTTTCCCTGGCCGAACTCCTCGAACACAGAGGCGATAAAGCGTTCGAGCCGATCACGGATATCGGGTGCGTGATGTTTCACGTAATCACGGGGGAGGCCATCATAGATGTCCCGGATTGCGTCGATCGAAGGGCCTTGTTGAGCACCGAAATAGCAAAATCGTTTACTTATTAGGCTCCTTGCCCGCTCGAAATAGGGTTTAACGCCTAGATCATGCTTTATGTCCTCAGGACTATGATAGTGGCTTCCTTTGACATATTCGTATCCAGCCGACATACGTCGATATATACAATCCGGCCGCTGACGATACTCCTCCTTAGCATAGTATTCCCCGTTTTCTTCCACGGCAGTAATCTGAGCGATGTAGATCAATCTTCCGCGCAGTTCCGGACGGCTCTTCCCGCCAAATCCCAGGATCCAATCGCCTATCTGAGCAGACGTGCGGATATGCGGCTTACAGATCGACAGGGACAACAGGTTACGAAAGATGCAGGGCGCCCCACCGTTATCGCAGATAAGCTTATAAGTATAGATCATTCCGCTGCGCATGTTATCCCGAAGGTCACTCATATCAGTCGGCTACTAAAAAAACAGCAGTTATGCATTGACCATTTGTCAATTACTGCTGGGAGTATTGTGATACAGAAAACCAATCAATAGCTCGCCCGGGCTCTACGTCTATCGAGACTTCTTCGTATTGCCTACTTCTAGCTGGCAGACCAGGCGCGGGCGAAGCGATGGGAGTATCTGTCTTTTTTCCGTTTGCCTTTGTTGCCAATGAGTAGCTTTATCACGCCGCATCGCTGGCGTCTCCGCACCCGGATAAGGCGGATGTTTTGTTTCGAGCGCATCCAACCAAGTGCAGAATGCTTGTTCTTCCTGACCTGAAATCTCCTTTGCAGAGCATTCCGTAAATTTCATCGGGCAGCACTCCAGCAAACGAAGTGGCTTGGCCGTTCCCAATGGCTCGCCGATATCCCAATGCAGTTCTAAAGTCAACCGAGGAGTTGCGTCCATTTTATAACGAGAAATTAGAAAACCCTGATCCGCTGGCATCCATATGCCCACATAAGCGTTGCGCGCCCATATCGCATAGCCCATACCAGAATGTAGAGCATCCATTGCTAGATAATCAGTGCTGGACGCCATTTTCCGAAACCAATGATTGAGATGGTCACTCGTCATCTTTGAACCAATCCTTTGACTCTTCTATGTGGCGCTTCCAACCAGGGAGTTCTTCATTAAACGCTTTGATCGCTTCCTTAATGCGCGCTTCCAGTGACTTTCCTGTATATTCGTTACCAAACTCATCGGTACAAGAGTTCAAGTTTTCCGGGCTGACAAACAGTCTTAACTCTTCACGTTTTATGTGCGTGAAGCGATCTGCATCAAAGAAATATGCTAGATACATTTCTTTTTCGTGTTTTGCTTCATCTGCCTCCATGACGAACAAGCCGTATTCATCATCAGTGTCGCCGCTTGAAACAAGGTACTTTTGATTTTTTCTCATGAATTCCTCGCATTCTCGCGTAAGTTATAAACCTTCAGAAAAAATTTGGACAAATTGGATCATTCTGTCCCATAGTGCGCCCTCAACGGCGATTATAGGCATTTGTTTTTATTTAGTTTTTTATAGACGCACAGTACGAGATAGACCAATGAAATTCCCTCCCCCAGCCCGGGCACGCACAAGGGCCCAAGTAACCCATACACATGTCCGCTTTCAGTCTGTGGCAGCCGCTGAGTCGGTCTGCCGAGTCATGCTAAGGTTCGTGACCTTTGATCGTGAGGCCCTATTTCAGCGCGCAAGCGATGGCCAGGTGACTGCATGCTGCACATTCAACTAACCCCGGTAACATGGTGGAGGACCGTGCGGTACGCAGGATGGCGTCGGTGTTGTGCCCTCAGCCCGAGCGCCCGACAGGGGCATAGAGGTATTCATAAAAGTTGTCCATGGCGATGCCTTGCGTGTCGTAGCCCGTGGCCTGAACGACATCACCCTTGACTCTCATGGCGA
>JAJYPA010000153.1 GCA_021795795.1 Pseudomonadota bacterium
ATCGCCAACACCACCAGGGCTTATCCCTTCTTTCAACATAGCAGCAACCTCATTCAACGCCATTGCAAAACAATGGCGAGACACATGAGCAAAACCATAAACTGGTGAAACGCTACCAAAATGCCAGGGTCCTTAGGTTTGAGATTGACCGCATGGAAGAGCAGAAAACCAACCGCGACCTGTGTCACCGCAAGAAAGAATGCAACAGGATAGGCGGGCATCATCCAACCAAGAGTGGCAACCAGTAACAGAGCCGCACTGACGTGGGCGACGATAGTCCACTGGGACGCCTTCCGCGGCCTAACAAAAGGATCAATGGCGGTGCCGAAACCGCGCTGACCCGTGGTCATGCCCCCGAGAAAAACAGCAAGCAGCAAGGCGTGTAACGCACCTATGGCACCAAGATAAGTCCAAAAACTGAGGCCTGGATAAACAAGGCTCGTTAAATAAACGAGAAAAACACCGTATGCCAGTAGACCGTGAGTGCCATGCACAAAAGCAGGGGCCCTGCCAGCGAGTACATATAGGGTTCCCATACCAAACAGCGCAGTCACCACGATTAGTGATAAGCCACTGATGGTGTTTACATTAGGGGACAAGATCACCAGCACCAGGGCCACTAGTCCGACTAAAGTCGCCACCAAACGATGGGCTGCTTCGGGATCACCACGCACCATCAGCACAACAATATTGCGGGTATAGGGCCAGCGGGTACCAAGGGATAAACCATAGCCGAACCCCTCAACGATACTACCCAGAAGAATCAGGACGATAGCAAAACCGACTTCACCGATTTCGAGACCGTTAACAATATCCGGCACTAAACCCTGATGCGTGGTGAAACCGCGCCACAATCCCGCCACCAGCGCCGTCAAAAGCATCCCGGTGATCAACCAGCCAATGATCCGCACCGTTGTCGTCAAGTCTCCTTCTACGGCATGCGGAAGATGGGTCTCCTCGCCTATTATGGTAGGGTTTCCCCTTAGTTGTTGTTTAATATTACCCCGCAAAATACACCACCCTTTTAAGCAGCCGCATAATCATCATTATATCTGCATTTCAATCGTATGGTTTCAACAAAGTGCCAGCCGATATACCTAATATCATCCGAGGAATAGATGGTATCTGTAACAGCCCACCCCCAAGTATTTTATATATGGCGGGCATGCACACTAACCATTCGCAAACCATGCCAAGCTATCACTACTGAGCGACCCCAACAAATGATAGACGGGAACCACCAAAATAACTTAGCGCAGCAAAAGACAGCAAACTGAAAAAAACGCGCCCTGACCCTGGATCTGCAAGGCGGCCTTTTTACTGCGAAGACTGATCAATAAAGGCCAGGGCACATTACATGCCCTAGCCTTACGTCTTGCATGTGCAGGCGCCGCAATTACAAGAATGATCTTGTGATACCGCAGTGCCCAGACCGCTTACTTAACGACGATCTTACCAAACATCCCCGTCGCCGCATGGCCAGGTATCTGACATACGTAGTAATAAGTGCCCGCTTTCGGGTGCCAGGTAAAGTCGGTATACCCGAACTTTCCATCCTTGGGGACCGGACTGAATCCAGTGCCCGCGACAATAGGATCAATCACCGGCATAACCGCATAGGGCGGTCCTTTTTTAGTAATATCAAAGCTGTGACCAAATCCCTTGTTGGTGTTAATGAAGGTTACATCCACCGCCGCTCCTGCAGGGATTTCCAAAGTCGGATTCTTTTTGTCATGCACTTCAAAACTCGGGAACGGGAACCCTGGAAGAACGGCCGCCGCGACTACATGCACCGTCTTGCCGCTGTAGGTGACTGTATCACCACTGGCTTTTCCGGAGTCTTTGGCCAACATGGCTTTTACCTGGGGAAGCGTCGCTTCTTTCCACGAAGTGTCCAAAGTAGCGGCCATCGCGGTGCTCATACCCAGTGTGGCAGCCAGAATAGCAGCGGCACCAACAGATACAGACCAGTTCTTTTGCGTTTTTTTCTGCGTATTCATAACTTATGGTTTCTCCTTACGTTTAACATGATTTGAACCAAATACCGTGGTAGAGCAAAGCGTCAACTCTCCAGCCAGGCCACACGCTACCGCACCAGCTCCGTCACCCCAACCACCCCAACTAAACGAACACCTCAAAACAACAGCCTAAGCACAGCGTAATAACTGCCCAATGCTATAATAGCCCACAATAACGCGATGATCAAGACTGTTTTTCCGTCCCACACCCCATCGTCACCATCACCACAGACCACGGAATATTCTTCTTCGGACATGATGAATCCTCCCTCATCACACGCGGACATGCTCAACGCCATAAAACCCAAATTCACGTTGTGCCCATTCATACAGATAATCAGGGGGGCTATCATCCCCCCTCACACTTACTGAATTCATCCACCGTTAGATGGATTATTTTCAGTCTTCTTCAGGATACGTATCCGGTCTTCCTTTGCGGCCTCTTTTAATACCCACCAGAAGTATGTGCTCAAAAAAACCACGGGGAATCCGATATACCCTGTCAACCAGAAAAATGCCGGGGTATCGGCCCCAGCCGGGATAATAAACGACAAATGCGACATATCCATTAGTTCTACCTCACTGTATCGTGATGACCATCCACTACAAAATCATGCCAGATAGAAGATGACAAAGAAAACCACCCACAGAACAACCATCCCGCCCCAGTACATAAGCACATTGTAGGACACCCATCGTTCTCTTTTCGCGCGCTCCGGCGTGCGGCTTCCTTTCATAATGGTCGCGAGAAACGCCAGGATGGCAGCCACGAAGTGCAACAAAAACCATCCAGTGGTGATGTCATAAATGCCTCCATAGCCACTGCTGATAGATAACGAGGTCCAACTGTAGACGATCCCGCAGATCATTATCACCGCAACAACAAGCAGGGCTCCCATGCTGCTGAGAATGCCCTTATCATCGCCTTGATTAAGCTTTCTCTGCGCGCCAAAGACCGGCACCAAGCTGATCAACATCAGAACGGTGAGTCCAACACCCAGACCAAAGTTCAGCGTGCTCGGGACCCCGGTCCCCCCCCACAAGAAACGCGCGAGGTCCCACATGGCAAAGACAATTGACGCAAACAGTACCAGGAAGAAGAACGCCCCCCGCTTCGCGCGCTCAGAAGCGGGATCCATTAAGCTAGCATAACCATTTTCTGCCATAATTTAATTCCTCCTAACTTATTTACTGGGTGCAGAGATCCAGACAAAGGGTTCTTTTGATCCAGCAGCATAGTTGTCATTCGGGCCGACGACCTCCGGCTCCGTTCCTTCCGGGAAGGGTATATACGGCGTGGGCGATTTCATTTGCCATTCCAAACCCCTGCTGCCCCACGGGTTTGACTCAGCCTTTTCTCCACGACGCCAACTATAGACAAGGTTTGCCAGAGGGATGAGGAAGCCCGCGCCGAGTAGAAACGCAGAGATGGATATGAATAGATTGATCTCATGCAAATACGGCAGGTAGATGGCAACGCGCCGATTCATTCCGTCAATTCCGGCGATAAACATGGGGAAGAACGTGCAATTGAAGAACACAAAAAACCACCAGGCATGAAATTTTCCCCAGAACTCGTTGATCTTGCGACCAGTGACCTTGGGGAACCACCAATACAGCGCGGCTATCCAGGTAAAAATAACGGCGCCCAGGATGGTGTAGTGGAAATGCGCAACCACCCAATAGGTATTATGGAGCTGAAGATCCGCTGGTACATCGGCATTGAATATGCCGGTCAAGCCACCAATCAGGAAGTTCATCATGGCCATAAGCACCAACAGTACCGCCGCATTGATTTTTAACCGCCCTCCCCAGAGGGTTCCGATGGCTGACAAATAAATAAATCCAGTGGGAATGGATACCGTTTCTGTAAAGGTCATGAATATGGGCATGCGTGCCGGACTCACCGCGGTAAAATAGTGATGAACTCCCAGCATCGCCCCCAGCATGGAAACACCGACCAAACCCGCGATTGCCCAGTTTCTGGCAAACAGCGGACGCTTCGCCGCAGCCGGAAGAATCTCCAGCCATATGGCAAAAGCAGGAAGCGCAAAAACATATACCTCCGGGTGAAACAGGAACCAGAACTGATCCATATAGGCCAGGGGATGACCCAGCGGTCCGGTATAGAAATGACTTCCAAGGATCATATCGGACAAATCCATGAGCGCACCCGTGAAGGTGGCCGGGGCTTCGACGATAAGAATGGTCGCGGCGGCAAATAATCCCCATACAAAGATGGGAACGCGCCCCAGGCTCATCCCCTTGGCCCGCATGTAGACCATGGTTCCCGCGATATTGATCGCGCCCAACACCGACGCGGTAAGAAGGGTTGCGGCACCCAAGACGTAGAACACAATACCGCTGCCGCTATTCTGCGCCAATGGCGGATAACCCCACCAACCGGTTTGAAATCCTCCGATCGTTGGACTCATAAACACGGCAAAAGCCGCCGGTGGTAAGAGCCACCAGCTAAGCCCTAAGAGTTTTGGGAATACCACATTCCTGACGCCGAGCATCAAGGGCACCAGATAATAGCCAACGCCACCCACGATGACAGACGCGGCAACCGCCAGCAACATCATCAGGCCGTGGATGCCGAAAGTCATGTTGTAATGGATCTCCGACATCCACCAACTGGTGGAATCCGGTGTCAGCAGTTCCACCCGAATAGCCATGGCTGCCAAGCCTGCGAAGAAAAACGCGACCACATTGAACACCACATACCGCACCGCCGTGGATTTTGAATCGGGCCCGAAACGAAAGTAACGTTCCACGCCAGTGTATGAAGGCGCTTCGGCCCCGCCAAATGCGCGGCGAATCCACCCTTCCCAAAGACCACTACCCATCAGCCAGCCCACCAGTCCCACAATGTACCCCACCGTGGCAGGCAGCGGATTCACGATGACGCTCCCAAGCAACGCCGCAGTGATCCATGCCGCGGCAAAATATCCGGTCAAACCCCACAGCGTCGCGCGAAAGAGTGGAAACAGCATGCTGATCGCGAACGATGTCTTGCCACCCTCCGTCTCGTTCAGCGCTTGCGCCTGCATTTCATTGGTTGCCATACGGTATTTCTCCTTACCTAATCTTTATTCCAGATGCAGTCAAAACTTCATCGGCGCCTTAAAAACTATTACTTGCCACCCATGTCTTGAACTTTGCCGCGGTGACCACCTTCACCGGGGCACGCATCAACGGATGGCCATTGCCACAGATCATGGAACATTGCACCCGGATCATCGGGTTCGTGGCGGTAGACCCCAAGGCAGTGGGTGTGACAAACAGATGCCTTACCTCATTGGGAATGACATCCTTCTTGACCCCCCAAGCGGGAACCCAGAAGTCGTGCATGACATCCTTGGTCCGCAGCACGAAGTCTATGGTGCGCCCCTCAGGAACCACCAGTTGGGAAACATCCGTGACACCTTGCTTTGGATAGGAAAACGTCCACTTCCATTGCTGTGCAGTCACGTCGATCACCAGAGGATTTTTGGTGTCCATCTGGATGGCCCAAAGCTGCTCTAAGCCCACCATGCCAGGATAAATAGTGTTGGCCAGATTGATGCCAATCGCCAGGACCAACCAAGTCACCACGAAAGGGGCCCAGGTACGTTTTTGGTTTTCCGGAATCACCGCATCCGATGCCGACGAGGCGCGGAAACGTATCGCGCTATAAACTATCGCCCCGCCCACCAGGACGTAAAGCGCCACGGCCTGCCACATCAAATACGTGGTCGCGTCCGCCGTGATACGGGCTTGTACACTCCCCACGAGCGGCCAGTTGTTGACGCCCCAGGCGATCAGTGTTTCACCGATCGCCAAGCCCACAATCCATACCAGCACAAGGCCACGGAAAGCTTTCCATAAATTTTCTTTTGCAGCGTTCATAATGCCCTCTCTTTAACTGCCTTGAGCTGGTAATATATCGATCACCCCATGCATTCCGTTCATGAAGTGCTGCCCGGTCTGGAGAAAACAACCGTACTCCCATTTGCCGGGTTTATTAGGAACCACGAAACTGAAGGTGTATTTGTCGCCGCCGTTCAAACTGACGGAAAATGCGGGTATAGGTCCCGTCTGGCCACCGCTGGTAATGGGGACTCCATCAAAGAAGTTGTCTTTCCAACCGACTGCCAAGGCTTGTGATTTGGGGAAACCATTGTTGCGGGAAACCAAAGTCCGTCCGATGGAAAACTGATGCGCGATCGGCGGCGCTGATTGTGATCTATTATCAATCGTTAACTCTACCTTTTCACCGACGTGCCAGGTGAGACGATCGGGCTTGTAATAATAATTGAACTCATCAATCGTATAATGATGTATGCCATTGATGACCTGTCCAGATGAACGAGGCAATGCAACCCCTTTTTCCCATTGCAGAGCGCCCACAATAACTGCTGCACATACCGCAACAGATATGAGCACCGTAGCCGTACCTCTTCCTGCCGCCATACTTCTATTCCTCCGCGCAAACGTGCATAACCTACGCACAGCCCCAACCGACGTAGAGCAACTCAAGGTTCCACGTCAGTTGAGATATGAGTTCCTTTAGTAATCGTTACAAAGACGAGAGATAAGCCGCTACATCCTTCATCTGTGCTACGGTTATATTTTTCGCAATCTGGTTCATCAGGCTATTTACCCGCGTGCCATTATGGAAATACGTCAATTGCTGGACAATATATCCATACCGCTGACCCGCCAAACGAGGGAATGCCCCCGCCCCTTGACCATCCGATCCATGGCACTCCATACAGGCTGGGATCTGCGCAGCGGCAACACCCTGGTTAAAGATGATCTTTCCCTCTTTAATGCCCGCATGTTTGATTCCACTGCTTTGCATCGGTGGTTTCTGGGCCGCGAAATAACTGGCCAGATCTTTCATCTCGGCAGCAGTCAGAGATTGGGCCACCGGCCACATATAAATCTCACCATTCTGATCCGCTCGAGACCGGTCCTTAAATTGCTTCAACTGTAACTCTAAATAGCCCTTATGTTGTCCGGCCAAACGAGGGATGATCGGATAGAGCGTGTTATGACCTGTCATACCATGGCATACCATACAGTCGCTGGAAACACGGTATGGAGCCGGTCCTCCCGCGGCGTTCGCCTGTCCAGCCATCGCCAGAAGCGAGCCCAGTATAAACAGCGCTGCTGGTTTGCCCATCGTTCTTTTTTGTTTGGTTACACCGCTCTGCCCCTTATCCGGGAGCCCGGGGTTGTTTACATGTGTCATCATGTCTTCGTCTCCTAGTACGCTATCCAAGCCAGCAGCTCAAGGGTGTTATAACTAGATGCCCCATATCCAGATGTGGATGAGGATGGTGCGCCCACGCCCCTGAACTTGTTGTATATGACATATCGCAGGGAGAAGCGGGTATTCCACCACGGCAGATAGGAAGCCTCTATCCACTCATTACTTGTGTCTGGAGAGCCATTAGCTGAATATGTGTAGCCATTAGGATTGTTGTAAAGCGCAGGGTTAGCAGTCCCCCACACGTTGCGATAGCCACCTTGGATACCGTAATGATCGTGATACCAGTAGGTCGCATTCAGGTTAAAGAAATTCAAATTCCCTGAAGGCAAACTCGAAGATATACTGCCTGCACCAAAACGCTGCTGCTCATTCACCCATGCCGCGCGAACCGTCACGTTGTTATTGGTGTTGGTATCGAGCCATTGGAGTTGAGTGTCCAAATCGTAATCATCGAACTGATCAATAGGACCATTCTTGGTGAGTGAACTGTCATACACGCTGGACCACATACCATACGCGCCGACTTCCCAGTTCCAGTCACCCCAGTCATGTTGATAGGCCAGACGGACATAGGGTGCCGCCCCTGAAAGTCTACCAGTGGGTCCGCCGTTGAAATTCTGAAAGCCGCCAACGGGGTTGGCTTGGATTCCCTGCGCATTCGTGTATACGTCCGCATCTGCATACAGCCAATTGGCTTTGTTTGGCCCGAAAATATCCGCGACGTATGCGCCAAGGCCCGCTAGTGGGTATGCCGCACCGGCTGAGTTTACGATGAGCGGTTGAGGCACATGTCCCCAAGATGAGTAGTCCGAGGCAAAAAATGGGGCTTGCCAATCCGGAGTGGTGTTCCACAGATCCATAGCAGTGGGCGTATTGTTGACATCTACGCCTGTGACCAAAAGGTTATTGGTGCCGAACTTCCAGGGGTGGGCCCAAACGATGCTGGAATCATCGAAGCTAAACCCGCCGGCGCCAGTCCCGCTACCCCCACCGGAATAGGTTAAATGTAAAAAACTGCCTATATGCGGTGTGACTTCACCGGCATAGAATAAGCTAACTTGTTGTGGAAATTGGATATTATTGTTTGGAGAAGCGAGCGTATTGGTGCCACCGAATGCCGCCTGTCCACCTGCAACATTGGTGGCTGACGCTTGTACAAAAATAGAAAACTGTGAAACCCGGGACAGGAGCAACCCGACACTTTTGCCAAAACGTGCCTCCAGTTTCTGTTGATGCTGAAGGTTTGTTGTGGTGAATCCCAGCAATTTGAACATCCTACCCATTGGTGTCAACTGTGGATAAGACGTATGACAAGCTGCACAAGACCAACCTGTCTGCCGTGCGAAAGAAGGCAGCGCCCAAGCACTTGAAGACAAAAACAACCCACTTACTGCTGCTAATGCTACGATCACCTGCTTGTTTTTCAAACTCATGGACATTGAAGCCATAACCCCCCCTTTGCGGTATGCGCTTTAAGGCATATTAGCTAAAAAATATACGCTCATAGGTCCAGTCTTCTCGCCAGACTTACCATACACAAAACCCCAGCGAACAACCAATGCCATAAAGACAGATTATTGTCGCTGCAGAGACATAGTAAAAACTTATGAAATCTTTTCTACCATTCCCCGTCGAATCCCAAGCACTAAACAGGTGCTTAAGCACATCCAAGCATCCTATTTAGTATAAATTGCTACATTTTGCAATATTTTTTTCAGTTACAGCAAGGCAGATACCGCGTGTGCCTCTACGTTTTACGCTAAGCGCTGCGCTGGTTAATAATAAATACAATAAAAACAAATGGTTAATTTGCAACATTTGAAAACACTTCCGTCACCAGTCAATTGTAAGCATAGATATATAAGCAAGTAATTATTTTAATATCTTTTTTATTATCATGCGCCTTCTAAACGCGGCCTAACGCCCTTTATGAAACATATTACAACCGACTTTAGGTAGGCGGTGCGGTTATTATTCTTTAATAAATATTCATCTAAAAACCAATGAACGTAGAGAGATGCGGATTAGTTTAATAAAATCATGCCTTGTTCATTTGATCGATATAGTAGAAAGGGGTGTATCTACAACCGAAAAGAACGAGGGATAAAATACCACGCGCCGCGGCGCTGACCCCCAGAGGAACCATAAATATAATATGGTTTAATATGATATGATATTAAAACTATCGGGGTCTACTCTTTCCTTAGGGCTTTCTTGCTGCCGGCCGATATCCAGCGTTTTCGGCATATCTAAGCCATACAATAAATGAGTATGGATAACAGTTTAGTGGTCGGGAAAGTAAGCACGGGGCCTGCCGTTGAGACAGCAGGCAACACCGCAGCGTGGAATTTACAACCATCTGAAAAATGATTTGTTTTTATTTTGTTAGCGCAGTTTTTTGTAGTCGGGAAACACTCATCATAATAGTGCTGTTTGGTGTTTCAGGAAGTCGTGGCGCTACCTCTTTGGGGAACTTTCCCGTGAGACTATCTAAAAATGAAACAATATCATGTACTTGTTTGTCTGTGACTGTCAAACCTAGTTGGCAAGCAGCCATGACCCGTACCGCGGTCGGTAAAGTGCGCACAGAACCGTTTTGAAAGTAGGGCGCTTCTAGAGCAACGTTGCGCCAACTGGGGACTTTGAATAAATGCATGTCCGCTGGATTATGTGTTACATCAAAGCGACCGGGATCATCCATGAGATGGTATTTTTGTACATATTTCGCACAAACCGGATTGTGCGGCTGTACCGGGAATTTTTGGAACCACCCAGTCCCCATAGGGGTACCAGGGTTGTCAAACATAGGTCCTGCATGGCAGGACTCGCACCCGAACGATCTAATGGTTTTCATGCCTGCTATAGCACTTTTGCTAAGCGCTGTTTTGTCACCTTTGACGTAGCGATCGTACGGACTGTTTGGTGTTACTAGAGTGCGTTCGTAGGTAGCAATGGCTTGTACGATATGGTCAAAAGTGATGGGATCTTTATTGCCATATACATGGCGAAACTCTTTGCGATAGCCGGGTATTTTCTGTAAACGCTTGACTACATTTATTGCTTTGGGCATTCCCATTTCGATTGGATTGAGAATGGGGCCTTTAGCTTGCGCTTCTAGACTGTTGGCGCGCCCATCCCAAAATTGTACGGTATTGAAGGCGGCGTTGAAGACTGATGGTGCATGACGAGGAGTGTCGACTCGGCCAAGTACTCCGAATGCCAGTGGCAGGCTGTCACTTCCGTTACTCATGACATCATGACAGGTTTCACAGGATACATCACCTGTGAGAGACAAGCGTGGATCAAAGTATAATTGTTTGCCTAATGAAATTTTTTGGGGTGTCATAGGATTATTTGCAGGCACTGGAACTTTAGAAGGAAATTCACCACCGAATGCATATGCTACTTCGGTTCCACCCAAACAGAGACCTAGCGCTAAAATGACAGGCCTGAAAATTAGATTTTTATAATATTCTGTGTTTCGTTTCTCGGTTTTGCTCATATGTCCTCCTAGTCGACGGAAACGCTGTTGGATTTAATTTAAAAACAAATCATGACAAAAGTCTAGACTAGATCAATAGAGGGTTACTTGAATGACGTGGATTCGGTAGCGAGATTATTTAACTAACTAATTTTATTGTTTTTTATAGCGGTTATGGAAGTTGCTGCTGTGATTGCCACCATGCCCAGCTTGTTGAAATATAATATTAAAATATATATATGTTATTATATTCAGCTGTCCAGGTCAAATGGCGGTTGTGTGCAGTCGCTTGCGTACCGCTTATACCGAAATCAACGCTGGGGTGGGCCTTGAGTATCTTTGTATTCGGAAGATATGATCTCACTGCATCCGAAGGCGGACTACGCTCCAGTTGAAACGTTTCAGGGCTTCTAACCCGGTTTTCCGTCCCGGCTACTGCCGTCTGACTACTGTATCCTGAATGCCGTGTTCCGCCGGATCGTTCTGTTTCAGCAATCGGCGGGACCACAGAATCGTGCTTTCATCCGGAATCAGGTTCCTTCCCATATCGATGCCCACAAACTGGCGCAACACCGGAATCTCATACAGTGCTTCTTCCATTGTTGCAGGAAGAGGTAACAGGGTGCGATCACGTTCACCAGACGCTTCCAGGGAACCACGAGGTCCATTTCCCGCTTTGTCTTCTTGCGCTTCCATGACAGCCCCGGTTCTTCCGCAAACGTCATCTGCCCGGACATACCCGCCTCCTGTCCTCCATCCACCTGCCTATCCTGACAAATGGGGTTATGCAGGGCTTTTTAAGGTCACGGATAAATAAAGGTTAGAGCAAAGGATAAAAGGATAAGCGTCGGGAGGTTACATTTTTTATTATTGTATATAATGTGTTACGATATATACTCGCGACCTATTCCTCCTGTTCGTGCTCTAAAAGTTGCGTTGTTCGTGACATTTTTGGGGATTTCAGCCATGCTTTATCGCCTTCACTCAGGACCCGCGACCTATTCCCCCCGTGTTTTTGGGGACCCGCGACCTATTCCCCCCGTGTTTTTGGGGACCCGCGACCTATTCCCCCCGTGTTTTTGGGGACCCGCGACCTATTCCCCTTTTATCTCGCGACCCATTCCCCCTGCTTTCATGAACAATCCGCGACCCATTCCCCCCGATATCTAGACCATACACAATTCACGTTCCCTTTCATCCCGCGACCTATTCCCCCCGTGTTTTTGGGGACCCGCGACCTATTCCCCCCGCTTTTTGGGGCAAGGAGTTTGGTTTCCCCACCATCTCCGCCAAGTCACGCTGAGTGTTGTTTGTTCGGGCTTGTGAGATTTCGACTTTAGCGTCATGTTGCCGACGATTGGCAGCTTTTTGTTCCGCAGAAAATTTTTGGGTTGGAAATAGAGTGTAGACCACATCTTCGATCTTGTTGCGGTCACCGCGCTGTTCTACTTTTTGGATCGTGGATAGAGCCCCCAATATTTTTAGTTCTTGCCAGGCTGCGTCAAGGGCGGCCACCGCGTCGCGCTGCCTTGTGTAGCCGTTCAGCAAGACACTGTCGCGTTTTATGGTGCTGAAACGCATATCAAAGCTATTAGTGATCGCTGCTTGTGTATATTTTAGCACGAGTTGGCTGATAAGCCAGCGTGCGAGTTGTGTGCTGCATTTCATCAACCGCTGATAATTAAATTGACGATAAGTCACTCGATCAACGCTTTGGGTCACCAACGGATGAAATTGTGCCACCCAGCGTGCGGTACGATCTGCTTCGTAATCTTTACGTTTTACACCTGTCAGGGCTGCAAGATAGGTGGAACGTGCGAAAGCTTCTTCGCCGCCATCACTTGTTGCTACTATCTCGATGCTACTTAAAGAGAGGATATCCAACCCCTCTATAATCTCATCATAGCGTAGCCCATGACCTTGTTGTTCTAAATCCTTGCGTAATTGGTAGAGAGAAAATCGTGCGCCACTGCGATATTTTAATCGATCGAAGAATCCAGCATTCTGTTCAGAGGCGATTTTTCTTAGCGTATGTTCTATCAGCTCTTCACGGGCGCTTGGGTAATAACTGAGGCGTTTTCCCTGTTTATCTCTGATGCGTGCTGGATAAATCATAGCAATAAGTTGTTTCCCTCTATAGTTGAAGGGTAATTCGAGGACATCGAGAAAGCCTTCCGCCGTACGCATGGTATTCATTCTAGAGCGGGAAATAGAATAACGAGGAATGCTGTCCCATAAATCAACAGCATTTGAGAGTGCTTCACGTTCATTCTCTGAGTTGGCTAGAAAGGATTGAAAGAGATCTATTTGTCTATCGATAAACGCGTCTTCAGGCAATGGGGCTACAACTTTTCGGATTGGTGGGATCTTTTTCTTTCCACTATCATTAGCCATACGTTTATTTGCTCCTTTCGGATCTTATCAATCTTTGATAAGAAAACCAACAGTTCATTATGATTGTCCATCTTGGATTGCTTGTATTCCTTTTTTCCTTTTGATTTCAGATAATACATCATCGATAGCATGGTCAATCGCGGGCAATATGATTTTCATTAAGAATGCTTGCATTGAATTTGGGGTGTTTTCTGCGATAAAGCGCAATTTAGCCATTTCTACTTCTGTTAGCCGTATATTGTAGAGTTCTGTTCTTTTGTCTTCTCGTAGGCCGGTCCACGGCAGCTTGTCGTTATGAACAACTGTCGGATCGACCTTTGATATAAAGTCTTCTACGCTTGTAGCCGTCTTCTTCGGTGTTCTGGTGAATCCTACACTCATGTCATGATCTCTTCCATTAAATTAATTATTTCTGCTTGCGCTTTCTTGTCCGCGGGTTGATACTCCAGCACGCCACATCCCTGCGCAACAGAGCGACGATATACAATTCTATCACGAACGATGACATTAGAAAGGCGCAGATTTTTGAATTCCTGTAACATGTGTTGCGCGGCATGCGTGTCGTGTACTTGCAAGTTGGTTGGTGCCCGGGATAGCACCAGGGTCGCACATAAGTGCGTGTTAAACGCAGTAGCGGTGTTTACCAGTTCGCTCATTTGCTCAATAGTCCACAAATCAAACTGTGAAGCTTGAACAGGAATGAGGACGTGCTCAACGGCTACCAACGCGGCTCTCAACTCCACAGAGTCGCGTCCGCCAGCGTCGACGATGACGTCTTGATAGCGGGCGCTTAAGTCTTTTATTTCATTCTGGAGCGATTTGCCAAACTTCTGCATACATGGTATGCGCGCTAGATCTGTACGTTCTTCTCGTATGGTTGACCAACCAGAAGCACTGCCTTGCGGATCCGTGTCTACTAGCAGCACATCGCGTTTCCGCAGCCGGAAACCTGACGCTAAATTAACTGCCAAAGTGGTTTTTCCCGTGCCGCCCTTTTCGCCGCCAATAAGTAGTATCATACCACACCATATCAACCAATGCAATTCGCAATGAAAGCATGCGATCTTATATCATGTCAACGGATATGATTTGATATCATATCATTATGCGTTGTTTGTGCTCATGTCGGATCATCGCTTACGCTTCATGATGCTCAAGTTTGCCTGGATCATGGTGAAAAGGGTTGCTCGAAGCGTCAAGGTGCCGGAGCTATCGTGTATCACGACGCCGATTAGTATGTCTATCGATTCTTGCCGATATGTGTCTGTCTCAAGGTGTCCGTGGGGTAGACAGGTTTCTAGGGCTCGGTATAACGTGTTGCGAGACGGTGATTGTGGAAATGCTGGCCTACCCGCATGAGGAACTGAATGGTCTGTTGGCTCTCGGGCTGTTTGAGAATATCCCAGAGGCCACTGATGCCCCCTTTGGGCATGGGGGCATGAGCGGTGTCTTCAGTGGCACGGGCAGTGGACTGGAGAAAATCCGTTATGACATGGTTTTTTCGATCTGTTCGACTGCCTTGAGCAAGTGTTTCGCTGTGCCCGTGCCGCGTGATACGGTCCGCTAGGCAGAGGGCGTCTCCCGCCATGCTTGCTAGGCGGCTGATCCTCTCGTCATTCATGACATCTCGGGCAGCGCCGATTAGTTGCGCGAGGTGGGTGAGATGGTCAATCGTCGTTGTTGACCAAGGTGGCCAAAGCCTCCCGTGTCAACGGCGATTTAAAACTGACACACTGGGGGTGAACCGCCTCGGGTATTGTAGAGGCTGGTTGATGTAAGTCATGCCGCTTGACCGGCCTGACGTTCGAGTTACTGATAATATTGTGCCTCAGCTTCTGCCG
This sequence comes from Pseudomonadota bacterium, assembly GCA_021795795.1. Next base: position 14,995 of record JAJYPA010000153.1, read on the forward strand.
GAGGGATATAACCCAAGGGTTCCAGAAGTCGGTGATGATTAAACCAATGTACCCACTCCAGGGTGGCCAATTCCAGGGATGCTTTGGTTTTCCAGGGCCGACGATGGATTAATTCGGCCTTGTACAGCCCATTGATGGTTTCTGCCAGGGCATTGTCATAGCTGTCTCCCTTGCTTCCCGCAGAGGGTTCGATGCCGGCCTCGGCAAGCCGTTCTGTATAGCGGATGCTGACCTATTGCGATCCCCGGTCGCTGTGGTGAATCAGGGATCGGTCCCGCTGTGGTTGTCGGGTATGGAGCGCTTGCTCCAGGACCTCCAGCACGAAGTCCGTATGCATGGTAGAGCTGA
>JAJYPA010000154.1 GCA_021795795.1 Pseudomonadota bacterium
CATAAACGGGTGGCGGCATGATGGGTTGCCTTGGCAACAATGCTAACGAACACGGATAAAACCTCGTCGAAGGACGGGGTTTCCACACCGCAAAAGCATTGGCTTTTTTGCCCATTGAGGGATCAAATGCCAAGCGCCGCTTTACCCCCCTGTCAAGCACATCTTCGATATCCCAAATGATGTTGCGCCGCTGGTGCAGAAGACTGAGCTTTCGCTATTTGAACAGACAACCTCGCCAACTTGGATCGGGCCGCTGCTACCCGACAAAATGCAAATCCCTGATACGTTAATGATAGGCGTCGGCGCAATTGGCAACGGGCTGGCTTGGCCATTCAAAGGCGGAACGGTTAGCCACCTGGTTGCAGCAAAATAGCGAACTCCGCGTCACGGGAGAGAAAGCGCTCATAGAATCAGCAAAGTCTGGGTCTATCATTGCTAGCCTTGCTGTTAATCTCGTCCTAAATGGCTTGGACGACGTTGAGGTTCGACGCGCTGCGCAAGATCTCTGGCCCGCCGTAATCATAGACGGGGGCATTAACGAAGTCGGCGCAGTTGTCACCCAGTATCGGCTCGACCATGAAAACCAAGCGTGCCTAAAATGTTGGTTCGAGTCGCCGATGAGGCGCCCTGAATCTTACAGACCCGTCTGTGGTGGCACTTTCAAACGCTCATCTTCCTGGCGATGCTTTGACAGCGGTCGCTCGCCAGGCGTGAGGCAAATAGTACGGACATCAAGTCGCCACCCTGTTATACTTGAACCGATTTAAGACGACTATGAAGGTCAACGTCTGAGCGCCAATGCCATGAGCACCGAACCGTGGGTCACCGCCGAGCAAGTCGCCCAGCATCTGGGCGTGGTGAAAGACACCGTCTACCGCTGGCGTGAGCGCAAGGGCTTGCCTGCGCACAAGATTGGGCGACTGTGGAAATTCCAGTTGTCTGAGGTGAATGAATGGGTGCGTACGGGTGGTGCGGATGAAGATTCGGAACGCCGAAATGTGGATCACACAACTGCACCAGAGGCAGGTAAAGCATGAGCCAATCCGAGACACAAACCCGTTCTGAGCTCATTGACCAGCAACTGGTGCAGTCAGGCTGGAACGTCCAAGACCCCACCCAGGTCGTCGAAGAATTCGACATCCTGACTGCCTTGCCAGAAGGTGTGGCCGAACCGCGTACCCCCTACGAAGGCCATCAGTTCAGCGACTACGTCCTGCTGGGCAAAGACCGGAAGCCTCTGGCCGTGATCGAAGCCAAGAAATCCAGCCGCGATGCAGCCATTGGCCGCGAGCAGGCAAAGCAGTATTGCTACAACATCCAGAGGCAACTGGGTGGCGAACTGCCGTTCTGTTTTTACACCAACGGTTTCGAAACCTATTTCTGGGATCTGGAAAACGCCCCGCCACGCAAAGTAGTTGGCTTTCCCACGCGCGATGATCTGGAACGCTTCGCCTATATCCGCCGCAATCGCAAACCCCTGACGCAGGAATTTATCAACACAGCGATTGCCGGCCGCGATTACCAAATCCGGGCGATCCGCTCTGTGTTCGAAGGCATCGAGCAGAAGAAGCGCGACTTCCTGCTAGTGATGGCCACCGGCACCGGCAAGACCCGAACCTGTATTGCCATGGTCGATACGCTGATGCGCGCTGGCCATGCCGAAAAGGTGCTGTTTCTGGTGGACCGCATCGCCCTGCGCGAGCAGGCTCTGGCCGCATTCAAGGAACACATGCCCAACGAGCCGCGCTGGCCAAACGTCGGCGAAAAGCTCATCGCCAAAGACCGCCGCGTATATGTCGCCACCTACCCCACGATGCTCAACATCATTCGGGACGAGGCGCAGTACCTGTCGCCGCATTTCTTCGATTTCATCGTGGTCGATGAGAGCCATCGCTCCATCTACAACACTTATGGCGAAGTGCTCGACTATTTCAAAACCATCACGCTGGGCTTGACGGCCACGCCGACCGACATCATCGATCACAACACCTTCCAGCTTTTCCATTGTGAAGACGGCCTGCCGACCTTTGCCTATACCTTCGAGGAGGCCGTGAACAACGTGCCGCCTTACCTCTGCAACTTCCAGGTCATGAAAATTCAGACCAAGTTCCAGATGGAGGGTATCAGCAAGCGCACCATTTCATTGGACGATCAGAAAAAGCTGATCCTTCAGGGTAAAGAGGTTGAAGAAATCAACTTCGAAGGTTCGCAGCTCGAAAAGCAGGTGATCAACAAGGGCACCAACACTTTGATCGTCCGGGAATTTATGGAGGAATCCATCAAGGACGCCAACGGCGTGCTGCCAGGCAAGACCATCTTTTTCTGCGCCACCAAGGCACACGCCCGCCGCATGGAAGAAATTTTCGACAAACTCTACCCTCAGTACCACGGTGAAATGGCCAAGGTGCTGGTCTCCGACGATCCGCGCGTCTATGGCAAAGGTGGTCTCCTCGACCAGTTCACCAACAACGACATGCCTCGCATCGCCATCAGCGTGGACATGTTGGACACCGGCATCGATGTGCGCGAGATCGTCAATCTGGTCTTTGCCAAGCCGGTGTATTCCTACACCAAGTTCTGGCAGATGATCGGGCGCGGTACCCGCTTGCTGGAGACCAACAAGCCCAAGCCCTGGTGTACCGAAAAAGACGTGTTCCTGGTCCTGGATTGCTGGGATAACTTCGAATACTTCAAGCTCCAGCCCAAGGGCAAAGAGCTCAAGCCGCAACTCCCCTTGCCTGTACGACTGGTCGGCCTGCGGCTGGACAAAATCGAAAAAGCCAATGACACCGGCCACTCGAATATTGCCGAGCGTGAAGCCCGCAAGTTGCGTCAGCAGATCGCCGCCCTGCCGAAAGACTCCGTGGTGATCAAAGAGGCTGCCACCGCGCTGGCCCGTCTGAATGAAGAAAACTTCTGGATCAGCATCACACACCAAAGGCTCGAATTCCTGCGCGCCGAGATCAAGCCGCTGTTCCGCACCGTCTCCGAGGCCGACTTCAAGGCCATGCGTTTCGAGCGCGACGTGCTGGAATACTCGCTGGCCGTGCTGAACGAAGACAAGGAACAAGCTGACACGATCAAGGAAGGCATCGTCGAACAGATCAGTGAACTGCCGCTCTCGGTCAGCTTCGTCAAAATGGAGGAAACCCTGATTCGCGCCGCGCAAACCACGCACTATTGGGTCAAGGCGGACGAAGACGCCTTCGACGAACTCAGCGCCAAACTTGGCCCGCTGATGAAGTTCAGCGAGCAAACCACTGGCCAAGAGCAAACACACCTTGATCTGGCCGATGAACTGCACAAGAAGGAGTGGGTCGAATTCGGCCCCCAGCACGAGGCCGTTAGCATCAGCCGTTACCGCGAAATGGTCGAGGCGTTGATCGAAGAGCTGACCGAGCACAACCCCATCCTGCTCAAGATCAAAAATGGCGAAACCGTGAGTGCTGATGAAGCTACAGAACTGGCAGCGCTGCTGCACGAAGAGCACCCGCACATCACCGAAGCCCTGCTGCGGCAGGTCTACAAAAACCGCAAAGCGCACTTCATTCAGTTCATTCGCCACATTCTCGGCATCGAGGTGCTGCAAAGCTTTCCCGATACCGTCAGCGCAGCTTTCGATCAATTCATCCGCGCGCACACTACCCTTAACAGCCGGCAGCTGGAGTTTCTCGGCTTGCTAAAGAATTTCATCGTTGAACGCGAAAAAGTGGAAAAACGGGACCTCATCAACACGCCGTTCACGGTCATTCACCCGCAGGGCATACGCGGCGTTTTCAGCCCAGCCGAGATCAACGAAATACTACTGCTCACCGAACGGCTGGTCGCATAACGCCGCTGCATATCACCAAGGAATTCAGCCCATGCTGCAAAACAACCCCGAACTCAAAAGCAAAATCGATCAGCTCTGGAACAAATTCTGGAGCGGCGGTATCAGCAACCCGCTCACCGCCATCGAGCAGATTACTTATCTGCTGTTCATGAAACGGCTCGACGAGCTGGACCAGAAAAAGCAGGCAGATGCCGAATTCACAGGCGAAAAGTACACCTCTAAATTCGAAGGGAAATGGATTCCACCCGAGTACCGCGCCAAAGCAAGGGACGACGACACCCAGAAAGAAACCGACAAAAGACACGCCGACGCAAAAATGTATGAAATCGACAAGCGCACGCTGCGCTGGAGCGAATTCAAGCACATGCAGGCCGAAGACATGCTGCAGCACGTGCAGGGCAAGGTATTCCCCTTCCTGAAAGACCTGAACGGCGCCGAATCCAACTTCACCCACCACATGAAGAACGCCGTGTTCATCATCCCCAAGCCAGCCCTGCTGGTGGAAGCGGTGAAGACCATCGACGAAATCTTCGAGGTGATGGAACGCGACTCGCGTGAGAACGGTCAGGCCTTTCAGGACATCCAGGGCGATGTCTATGAAATGCTGCTGTCCGAAATCGCCACCGCCGGCAAGAACGGCCAGTTTCGCACCCCTCGCCACATCATCAAGCTGATGGCAGAGCTGGTGCAGCCACAACTGGGCCACAAGATCGGCGACCCGGCCTGCGGCTCGGGCGGCTTCTTGTTGGGAGCCTACCAGTACATCGTCACCCAGCTTGCCATCAAGGCGGGAACGAAAGGCCTCGCACCCGATGAAGATGGCTTCGTGCGCACCTCGGTGGCGGCGGCGCTCACCGAAAAAGCGCAGGCCATTCTCTCCAGTTCGCTCTGGGGCTACGACATCGACAGCACTATGGTGCGGTTGGGGCTGATGAATCTGATGATGCACGGCATCGACGAGCCGCACATCGACTACAAGGACACGCTCAGCAAAAGCTTTATCGAAGAATCCGAATACGACATCGTGATGGCCAACCCGCCCTTTACCGGCAGCATCGACAAGGGCGATATCAACGAAAACCTACGTCTCGCCACCACCAAGACTGAACTGCTCTTTGTCGAGAATATCTACCGCCTGCTGAAAAAAGGCGGCACAGCCTGCGTCATCGTGCCGCAGGGCGTGCTGTTTGGCTCCGGTAAGGCGTTCAAGGATCTGCGCCAGAAGCTGGTGGAGCGTTGTGATCTGAAAGCCGTGATCACCCTGCCCAGCGGCGTGTTCAAACCCTATGCCGGGGTCAGCACTGCCATCCTTTTGTTCACCAAGGTGTGGGGGCCAAAAGACAAAGTCACCCAGCCCGCCACCGAGAACGTCTGGTTCTACGAAATGGCCGCCGATGGCTATTCACTGGACGACAAGCGCAGCAAGCAGGAAGGCAACGGCGACCTGCAAGACATCATTGCCCGTTACCACGCCCGCAATGCAAGTGCTGACACCGACCGCACCGCCAAGTGCTTTATGGTGCCGCGCGCCGAGATCGAAGCTGAGGCTTATGACCTCTCGCTCAGCCGCTACAAGCAGGACGTTTTCGAGGAAGTGCACTACGACACCCCGGCGCTGATTCTGGAGCGGCTAATTCAGGCCGAAGTGGGTAACGTGGAAGAAGCCGATCTGGCCAAGGTGCAGAGCGGCATCGTGCGCGAGTTGCTGAAGTTGCGGGAGATGTTGCCGTGACAAGCGCCACGACTTTCACGACCGTCATTGCCTCGATAGCGCGCGCGCACCATGAGCTGGCGACACAGGCGAGCAAAGCGGTCAATATCAGCCTTACCTTAAGAAACTGGCTAATTGGCTACTACCTTGCCGAGTACGAATTACACGGCACGGATAGGGCAAACTATGGCGAAAATCTGTTTGCAAACGTAGCCGATGCGCTCGCCCAGACAGGCGTGGCCTCATGCGGCAAGCGGCAACTTTACGCTTATCTGAGCTTCTATCAGGCCTACCCGCAAATTGTGCGGTCACTGCCCGCACAATTTCACACCAGCGTGATGGATGCCCTCGCAAGCGCGCAGAAGAAAGTGCGGTCAGCGACCACACTTTCGCAAATAGAACCGCAAAAACTGTTGAGCACCCTGTCGTATACGCATTTTGAACAACTGCTCACCATAGCCGACGCGACCAAACGCAACTTCTACGAAATTGAGTGCATTCAAGGTAACTGGTCGGTGCGCGAGCTCAAACGCCAGATCCATAGCCTTTATTACGAGCGCTCCGGCTTGTCGCACGACCCGCAAAAACTCTCGGCGCTCGCCCATACCAACGCAGACGTTCAGCAGGGTTTTAATATTCGCGACCCCTATATTTTTGAATTCCTCGGCCTGCAAGCAGACGAAGTCATGAGCGAATCGCACCTGGAACAACAGCTCACCGACAAACTGCAAGCCTTCATGCTGGAACTCGGCCACAGCTTCTGTTTTGAATCGCAGCAAAAACGCATCCTGATCGGCGGCGAACATTTTTTTGTCGATCTGGTGTTTTACCACCGCATTCTGAAATGTCACGTACTGCTTGAACTCAAGCTGCAAGCCTTCAACCACGAGAACCTCGGCCAACTCAACACCTACGTCAACTGGTGGTACCGTCAGCACATGATGACACCCGGCGACAATCCCCCCGTAGGCCTGCTGCTCTGCACCGACAAAAATCACGCACTGGCGGAATACGCCTTGGCGGGCATGGACAACCAATTGTTCATCTCTAAATACCAATTGGAATTACCGAAGAAAGAAGAGATGCAGCGGTTTATGGATGAGCAGTTGAAGCAGGTTAAGCAAGGGGGCGCGGATGAAGGTTAACCACGAAAGACACGAAAAAAGTTTGGCGATGATGGGAAATACACTGCGCGAGTTGTTGGAGTTGAAGGGGATGATCGCGTGAGGTGGTTTTCCTTTGCTGAGGTCGTTACTGACGCGACCTCTAAATTCAGAAAAATCAAGGCATCCGACTATCAGTCAGAAGGTCAATACAAGATTATTGATCAAGGCAAAGACGCTATCGCTGGCTACACCAATGACAAAACGCTTATAAGTTCAGACCTGCTCCCCATCATTATTTTTGGCGATCACACTCGGGTATTGAAGTACGAAGACACGCCTATTGCGCTTGGGGCGGATGGCGCAAAAGCATTGAAAGTGGATTCAAGATTCGCGAATACGCTTTACGTTTACTACTACCTGCGAACCATCAAATTAAAAGATGCAGGCTACAGTCGGCATTTCAAATTTCTAAAAGAAATAGCAATCCCTATCCCTTTAAAAGACGGCGTACCAAACCTCGACGACCAAATCCGCATTGCCCATCTGCTCGGCAAAGTGGAAGGGCTGATCGCCCAGCGCAAACAACACCTGCAACAACTCAACGACCTACTCAAGAGCGTGTTTCTGGAGATGTTTGGCGATCCGGTGCGGCACGAGATGGGGTGGGAAAGGCCGCCGATGGAGAAGCTGGGATCGTTGAACCGCGGAGTATCGAAGCATCGACCACGAAATGCACCGGAGCTGCTGGGCGGCAAATACCCGCTCATTCAAACGGGCGAAGTGTCAAATGCTGGTACGTACATAACTTCTTTTTCTCACACTTATTCTGACATCGGGTTTGCTCAAAGCAAACTGTGGCCATCGGGGACACTCTGCATAACGATTGCCGCGAATATCGCTCAGACAGCAATCCTGACTTATGAGGCTTGCTTCCCTGATAGTGTTGTCGGGTTCACTGCTTTTGAAAAAGAGGCGCATCCGCTTTATGTCCATGGCCTGTTCTTGTTCTTTCAGAAGATTCTCGAAAAGAACGCTCCTGCGGCGGCTCAGAAAAACATCAATCTTGAAATTTTGAGGGGATTAGAGGTTCCGAAGCCACCCATCGGCCTGCAACAGCAATTCGCCACCATCGTCGAAAAAGTCGAAAGCATCAAGTCCCGCTATCAGTACAGCATCACCCAACTGGATGCGCTCTATGGCACGCTGAGCCAGCAGGCCTTCAAGGGCGAACTGGATTTATCGCGGGTGCCCTTGAAGGCGGCGGGAACCACGGAAGGCATGGAAAGTGCCGAGGAAATAAACCACAAAATACACGAACAGCATAAACCGGAGCAGGCATGAGTCAGATTCAGATGAAAATCAAGAACTGCAACAACATTGATTCGGCAGAAATTACGTTGGAACAGGGAAAGCTGAATATCAAGTTTGCACCTAATGGAACCGGAAAAAGCACGATTGCACGGGCGGTGTTGCTCGGCACGAAGGAGGATCAAAGCCTGTTAAGCGAACTCATGCCATTCAAACTCAGAAAGGAGAATCCCGAGCACAAACAACCGGAGGTCAGCGGTTTAGAAGCACTCAAAAATATCATGTGCTTCAATGAGGACTATGTCAGCCAGTTTGTTTTTAGGGCGGAAGAGCTGCTCAGCAATAGCTTCGATATCTTCATCAGAACCGATGCCTACAAACAGAAAGAACAGGAAATAGAAAACCTGGTCCGCAATATCAAACAAGGGTTTGCCGGAAATCAGGAATTAGAAACCTTGATAGCCACTCTCAAGGAATTGGCGGATGCCTTTAAATTGACCAAAACCGGCTTATCCAAATCATCGGCCGGCATGAAAGGACTGGCCTCTGGCAATAAAATTCAACATATCCCCCTTGGACTGGAGTCATATACACCATTCATTCAGAGTCAAAACAGCGTTAGCTGGATAGACTGGCAAACCAGGGGTTACGATTTCACGGAACTCTCGGATAACTGTCCATTTTGCACCTCACATGCAGCCGACAAAAAAGATCAGATCAAAAAGGTCGGACAGGAATATGACAAAAACACAATCAAGAACCTGATCTCCATCATTGGTGTAATCGAAAAGCTAGGTGACTACTTTTCTGAGGAAGCCAAAGGCAAGCTGACAACAATCACGACTTTGAAGGAAGGGCTTGAAAAGGAGCACGAGGCATTTCTTGCTACGGTGAAAACACAGATTGACACTTTTACCGAAAAACTGGAAAAGCTAAAAATGCTTTCAGCGTTTCAATTCGAGGATGGTGAAAAAGTCGCTGAAAAACTGCCAGCATACAAACTAGATTTACAGTTTTTCTCCGAGCTCAAGTCAGACAAAATGCAGGAAGCCATAGCGCCGATAAATGAATCTATTGACGAAGTCATTGAACAGGCCGGGCAACTTCAAGGAAAGATCAATCAACAACGAAACGAGATAAAGAAGACCGTTGAACGACATCAAAAAGACATCAACGGATTTCTTTCCTATGCCGGATACCGCTATGCAGTTGAGATTGTCGGCGAAGGTGAACAAGCTCAACTAAAACTACGGCATATCGATCACGAAGAACATCTCAGCGGAGGCAATCAGCACCTCAGTTTTGGCGAAAGGAACGCGTTTGCCATCGTTCTCTTTATGTATGAGTGCCTAGCCAGAAAGCCGGACCTTATCATTCTCGATGATCCGATTTCCTCTTTCGACAAAAACAAGAAGTACGCCATTCTTGAAATGCTCTTCCGCCGAGATTCCAGCTCATGCCTTAAAAATAAAACGGTTCTGATGCTCACTCATGATGTGGAGGCCATCATCGACACCATCAAGTCACTTGCGGAAAAGTTTAGTAATCAGACTTCGGCATCATTTCTAAAATTGGCAGCGGCCCAGATAAGCGAATGTCGCATTGCCAAGGATGATATGCAGACTTTTTCACAGATCTTTAAAAATACCCTCGCCTCTGGCAAGGATGATGTCATCAAGTTGATTTACATGAGGCGTCATTTTGAAATCGCTGACAACAAGGGGGACGCTTATCAGGTTCTATCCAACGTTTTTCACAAACGAGAGCGTGCAATAGACACCAGAGAGCCCAAAGGGTCAGATGATAATCATCCAGAAATGGAGGCCGCCAAGTTTTCATCCGGGTGCACTGAAATTTCGAATTTCCTAGCAGGCTTTTCATACCCTAACCTTTTGAATCGAGTCACTGACATCAATGCTCTTAAGTCGCTGTATGGTGCTTCCGCGAATGGGTATGAAAGGCTTCAGGTGTTCCGACTGCTAGGACTTGATGTTGAAAATTCTGTTATTCAGAAGTTTATCAACGAAACCTACCACATCGAGAATGAATTCATTTGTCAGCTTGATCCCGCCAAGTTCGACACCATCCCTGAATATGTCATTGCAGAGTGCGACAAAATCTTGAGGCAGACGGAGGCATGAGTTGTCTTTGCTCTCCAATGCCCCGTGCTTCCAAGCATTTAGGCCACTATCAGGCTTTCATGCAGGTGAATACCACCAGTAAATGCCCGTTTTGCGGCATCGGCGATATCAAGGGTGCGCATCTCCGCAACAGCACCACCGAGTTCCTGACCTTTACCGATCAGGCTGACGAGTCGCGCTCTACTAATGATGAAACGCCCACTTTGGAGCGCCAAACATGAACACCCCTGCTCAGTCCCCCGTCCCGCAACCCTTGTTATCTGCTCTGCGTGAGTTGATCCTGCAAGGCCGACAGCAGGTGTTGCGCGCCGTGGATATGGTACAGGTACAAACCTGCTGGGAAGTTGGCCGCCACATCGTCGAGTTCGAGCAAGGCGGGCAAGCGCGCGCCGAATACGGTGCCAAACTGCTGCCGCAACTGGCCCAAGCGCTCAGCTACGAATTCGATAAGGGCTTTGACGAACGCAACTTGCGCAATATGCAGGCATTTTTCCTGGCCTTCCCGAATTGGAACGCACTGCGTTCCGAATTGAGCTGGACGCACTATCGGCTTCTGCTGCGCGTGGACGATACCACACGAGACCTCACGGAAGAGAGGAAAGATGAGCAAGAATAAGCAACCACAGGTTCCCAAGAAAAATGAGGCATCACTTGTCCGTTCATCGGCGGCTGAATACCTGACCTTTGTCGCGGCCAGCGGCCAGGGCGGCATCGAAGCGGTTTACGCTGATGAAAACGTCTGGCTCACCCAGAAGATGATGGGGCTGCTCTATGACGTTGAAACCCACACCATCAATTACCACCTGAAAAAGGTGTTTGCCGACAGTGAGCTGGAGGAAGATTCAGTTATTCGAAATTTTCGAATAACTGCCGCAGACGGCAAAAGCTACAACACCAAGCACTACAAGCTCGCCGCGACCATCGCCGTCGGCCACAAGGTCAACTCCGAACGCGCCGTGCAGTTCCGCAAATGGGCGAACACCATCATTGAGTCGTTCACCATCAAGGGCTACGCGATGGATGATGAGCGTCTGAAGAATGACGGCTCAGTGCTCACCAAGCGGTATTTTGAAGAACAGTTGCAGCGCATTCGGGAAGTCCGCCTCTCCGAGCGTAAGTTCTACCAAAAAATCACCGACATTTACGCCACGTCGATTGACTACGACGTCACGGCGCAGGCCACCAAGCGTTTTTTCGCCACCGTACAAAACAAGCTGCATTGGGCTATTCATGGTCAGACGGCGGCAGAAATCATCTACCACCGTGCCGATGCCGGGAAAGGCAATATGGGGCTGACCTCCTGGAAGGATGCGCCCGAAGGGAAAATTCAGAAATTCGACGTGGTCGTCGCCAAAAACTATTTGAATGAGCACGAAATGGCGCAATTGCAGCGGCTGGTTTCGGCGTATCTGGACGTGGCCGAGGACATGGCACTGCGGCAGATCCCGATGACGATGCAGGATTGGGAGAGCCGCCTGAACCGGTTCATCGAAGCGACAGACCGGGAAGTTTTGCAAGACGCGGGAAAAGTCACGGCAGAAATCGCCAAGGCGCATGCGATGAGCGAATTCGAGAAATACCGCATCGTGCAGGACCGGTTATTTGAGAGTGATTTCGACAGGGTGATCAAGCAGATAGAGGCTGAGCGTCAGCCTGAAAGCGATGATGAATAACGCCAGTGGCTCCCCGCGTCGGGCAAGGATTGACGAATTTATGAGCGCCCCGGCGCAAGATGCAGCACTGCATGCCTTGTGCGAGCAACTGCAAAAAACCACCAACAAGCCGAAATCGCAGGACTATTCATCGGCGACCGCGAATTGCTGGATTGCGCGCACTGCGGCCTGCAGGAAGATGTGCCAGAACCATTACGTCTTTCAACTGGAAGCGTCTAAGCAACCCACCCCCTTGCCGACAAGCAGCGGGCCTTTCTGAACCTTGTGCTGGCGCAGTATGTGAAAGTGGGGGATGCGGAACTGGGTAGCCCGGTACAGGTGCGGGAAGTGTTTAGTGGGTTTCAGCGGTAGTTGCTTGGACGCTTACCTTCATGCTTTCGTCAAGACGGCGCAGAAAACACCTAAGCAGGCCATAGATACGGCACGGCAACGCGCCAAGGAGATTTTGCAATGACTCGCATATCGGAACTGAAAGAGCAATGGATGCAAGACCCCGCGTTCAAGGCAGAATACGACGCGCTGGAAGATGAGTTCACCCTTGCCCGCGAGTTGATCGAGGCCCGGACCCGCGCTGGGCTGTCGCAAGCAGAATTAGCGCAACGCATGGGCACCACACAATCCGCTATTGCCCGCCTGGAAAGTGGCAAGGCCCCGCCGTCTATGCGAACCATTGCGCGTATTGCCGCGGCTACCGGTAGCCGCGCTGTAGTACGGTTGGAGCCGCGCCCATGAAGCGGAAAACCGGTGATCGAGTTACACCACACAGAACTGCTGGAGGCATGTATGGGTATTTTGGCACCAAGCGCGGATGAGCGCGTCGCAGACGTACAGATCACCGATGACGCGCTGTCCGTGCGGCTCATGGATGGGCGCAGCATATCGGTTCCCCTTGAATGGTATCCCCACCTGGCCCATGCCAGCGCCAAGGCCCGTGCCGTCTGGGAAATTGCAGGAGGCGGCTATGGCATCCATTGGCCGGAGATTGATGAGGACTTGAGCACCGAGGAACTGCTGAGAGGCGCACCCGCGCCGCGAGGGGCGGCATGAAAACCGATTACGACGCCACTGATGACATCCTCGTGATGCACTTCAGCGATAAGCCTGTCACCCGCGAGGTGTCGCAAGACTGGAATCTGAATATTGCCTATGCCGATGACGGGAGCATCGTGGAGATCGTCATATTGGATGCCAAAGCCCCGCCGCTTGGCCGATACCAGAAAACAGGCGACTTCCGCCTTCCAGATTGGAGTCAACGGGAAGCCCTGCATCCACCAGTCTCGCCAGCGTCGCAATGTCTCTGACCGTACTCACCCAGACGCCGATCGGGGCGATCGGCAGCAGACTGGTCGCGGACGTAGAGGTTTTCCCTGCGTAAAACATAGTTGGAGATAATCGCTGCGGTTCCTGCGCGTATATTGGACCAGACAGGCAAAAATTTGCTCACTGTCTACAGGATTTCGAGAGGCCAATGCACATTCGGCGCACCAACATGGAGCATTTGAGCACTATTTTGGTGCGCCCCATTGCGTGCGAACTTTTATTTTGAAGGAAATTTTTTCGCATAAATAAATAATACGCGGCTTTATGACAAGCAATTGCCTTTTTGTGTTTGGCACACAATTTGCTTTAATTATTTCTGACTTTCGGAGTATGGGGGTACATTTCGCTTTGGACAATTTCGGTACAGGGCCAGCCGCTTTGCAATATCCCCTTGAATTGAATTGTGATATAATTAAAATTTATCACAGCTTTGTTATCCCCATTTGTACTAGCCATAAACATTCCTGCATGGTCACGGCAATGATAGAAATGGTACACGCCATGGGCGTTATTGTAACTGCATAAGGTATAGAGGATACAGAAACTAGGAAATTGTTGGCCGATTTTAAGGCAGAACAAGGCCAAGGATTCGGTATCGCCAGACCAATGCCGGCGGAAGATTTCGACGCCTATATGCGCACTCCACCAGACATGATTTTTGACTTAATTTCTGTCCGGCAGCAACAATTGGACAAAACTGAACTATAGACGAGCATTAATGTAAGGTGAAAACAACAAGAATTTACTTTAGGAGTGCCTGTGAAAATGGAAAGTGATGAGCAGAATGATCTTAATTACCTGTCGAAGTTTATGGTTGGACTTCATCGAGATCAAGAGCGATTACGTGACATACAGGCAAAGTATGACAACTTGACCTTGCTAGGGCAAATGTTAAGCGCTGGCACTGACATTACCAGCATGCGCACTGACTTTAGCGCCTTGGCCGGCATCTTACTAGGCCAACTGGCCAGTGAGTTGCACAACAAGGCCATACTCAACCTGAAATCCACAGCGCGGATAGCTATAGACATTCTTATTCGCAACCTCTTTGAACGCACTGCAGATATCGGTTTTTTGGCTACTGATAGTGATATCCGCTCTTATACTCAAGCCTGTGAGGAAGACCCAACCTCTATCCGGTCGGATGATCCGCGGAAAATTGCCCTACAGACGCGCTTCCGTGAATATGTAAACAAATATTCTGTATATCACGACATTATCTTGCTCGCGCCAGATGGTGCCATTTTGGCGCGTCTTGATGATACTCATACAGTAACACATTCTAAAGACCCCCTGATTTCGGCCTCCCTAAGTACCGCTGAGGCCTATGTCGAGACATTCCGTCCTACGGATCTCCTGCCTGGAGAAGACTCCCCGCTAATTTATTCTTACCGGGTGATGTCCAAAGATGTTAGTAGGCCAATCGGCGTACTATGTTTATGCTTCCGCTTCCAAGACGAATGCCAGCGGATATTTAGGAGTCTTGTCACCGAGTCAGACTGGACTGTGGTAACCATTCTCGATACGGATGGGCGAATTATAGCAAGCAGTGATATCTACCAATTTCCAGTTGGTGCAAAGATCCTGCAGGTAAAGGATGATGAGTGTCGCGTTACCCGCTTTGCGGGTCGTGAATATCTGGCAACAACGCAACAAACACAGGGCTATCAGGGGTATATGGGACCTGGTTGGCAGGGCCATAGTCTGGCGCCATTGAATCACGCCTTCGAGATGGCCATCGCTCATGAAATCGCCCAAGTACCTACATCAATTTTGACTGGTGTATTGGAAACCGCCAGCCTCTTCTCTTCGGACCTCAGGGCCATTCCTCTGCGTGCCGCCAGCATCCAACGGGAGCTTAACCGGGCGGTATGGAATGGTAGCGTCTGGATTTCCCAAGACAGCCGTGCGCTCAATACTTCTTTTGCCAAAGTCCTATTGCGGGAAATAGGGAATACCGGTATTCATACGCTAGATGTTTTCAGCCAATCCACCACCAACCTGTACAAAACGGTGATATCGTCGGTTTTATACAACTGTTCGTTGCAGGCTGCCCTGGCCATAGACATCATGGATCGCAATTTATATGAGCGGGCCAATGATTGCCGATGGTGGGCTTTTACCAGAGTCTTCAGAGAGGTGTTGGAAGGTCCAGACGATGTAATGGATACGCAGAAGCTCGGGTTGATCCTGAGAGATATCAACCGGCTTTATACCGGGCGGTTTCAATTTTGAAG
>JAJYPA010000155.1 GCA_021795795.1 Pseudomonadota bacterium
GATCAAGCCGTTTGACCTGTGCGGTGATGTCGCGCGCCACGACATTGTTGGGCGGAAACTCGATGGCGGCATCAAAGCCGATATCGCGCGGCACGAAGCTGTCGAACGCCAGCGTGAACGCAAGATGGATCTCGCCGATGCCCAGCTCGCGGCAGCGCGTGCGCCAGCGCGCAGCCGTGGCTTTCGGATCGGACAGCAAGCTCGGCCGATAAATCACCAGCACAGGCTTGCCATCCACCTTGATGGCGCGCGCATCGCGCAAATAGCGCGCCGCGTAATCAATGAACGCCACATCATCCTCGGCGCTGTGCTGCTGCGCGATCAACACATCATCATCGCGCCCATCCCAGCGCCGCGACCAGGGTTCGTTGGCCCAGCACAGACAAAACGGCATGTCGTTGCCTGCATCGGCCAGAAAATCCAGCAGCGGCTGCTCCAGTAGCCGGCGCCCGCCGAACCAGTAGAAATAAAAGCAGAAGCCATGCACGCCATAAGTCCGCGCCAGTTGCGCCTGAGTGCGCAGCACTGCGGGCTGGCGCAAGTCGTAGAAGCCCAGCGCCCCCGGCAATTTCGGCTGCGTCTGCCCTTCGACCTTGGGCAGGGCGCGCGCCACCAGCGTCCACTCGGTGAAGCCGGCGCCCCACCACGCATCGTTTTCGGCCGTGGGATGAAACTGCGGCAGATAGAAAGCCACCAGCCGGACCGGCGCAGACGTGGGCAAGCCAGCCGGTGATTGCGCGGCATAGCCGACGCCACGCCCACCCGCATGCGGGCGCGACAGCACCCGCGTGGCGTCATCGACAATCGGCGTTGCCGATGGAGCATGCGCAGCCTGCTCCAACTCGTGTGCGGCATCCTGCTGCGCAGCGAGTACCAGGCTGCGCGCCAGACGCGATCGCGCCGCCAGCCAGCGCTTGAGGCGGGCGCGGCGCGCAGCGTCGATCGGCAGTCGCGCATAAGCCGCGCGCAGCCAGCGAATCAGGAGGTTCCTTTCCAAGTGCATCGATCCGGCATGTCGCGCCCCAGGCATTCTCGGGTTGAAGGTCACAGCTGCGGATTCTCGCCTACTTGACTCGCCACGTTTCGGTTTTCGGGGCGGCTCCCGCGGAGAAGCGCTGACTCGCATACCACCACCCAAAATGCTGGTCCCCGCCACCGCGCCGACCGGCCGCGGCTGATGACCCCATCAGCCACCCTTTGCGCTCCGGAATCGGCCACCCGCGCGGCCTGTCGCGAGTGGCAGTAATGACCCTTATAGGGTAGTAAGCGCGGTGTGGAGAAACGCACCGCACCACTTGCTGGAGGGGATCAAGGCCGTCATCGCCGCTCGCGGCATCGACTGCTTCACCCGTTCTGCGCAGGATGGCATCGTGAGCATGGGGCTGACGGCGGCTCAGGCCATCGCGGTACTGCTGGCGCTGGAGCGGGTGCATTTCTTCAAGTCCATGACCACTTACGCTGGCCCTCGCGTGTGGTATGAAGTTCACCATGCGCAAGGATGGCAGCGTGGTGATCTCGTTCAAGGAGCATCGACCATGACGCACTACTGCTTGCAATGCGATGACGGGACCAAGTTGGTCAGGACCATGAGTAACCGTCGCTATGCCAGCGCGCGGGATGCAATTGAGGACACGCCGGCCGAGGTCGAGACAATGAAGCTGCGTTCCGAGCTGATGATGGCGCTCGAAAAACACATCACCCGCACCGGAATGAGCCAGGCACAGACCGCCAAGCTGTTTGGCGTGACGCAGCCGCGTGTCTCCGACCTGATGCGTGGCAAGATCAACCTGTTCGGCCTCAATGCGCTGGTCAACATGGCAGCAGCGGCCAGTCTGCACGTGGAAATGTGTGTGCTGGATGCTGCCTGATCTGTGGGCCAGACCGATAAGATCACCGCCCCCGAACTGTACATGGCCATCAGCATCTTCGGCACCAGCGCCAAGTGGATGCCCGACATCCCGCGCACGCGCTTGGGCAAGATCAGCGAGATCGCCGTGCGCGATGCGGCCAAAACGACCGGCCGGTAAAGAACACCGAGGCGTTGGCGAATCCGTAGGCGTTGAGAGCGTTTCGGCCTCGCTAGAGGTGATTCGGTTGCTGTCGAATGTTACTTTTTTCACAACTTGTGGCTGTAAAAACATGAACGGCGAGTAAATGGCCAGTTAGGCCATTAGTTACTATAATTGAGCTACCAGGCACCATCCAGTCACCAGTTACTGCGGTGCCCGTTGGGCCAGCTAATGTCCAAAGGCGCCGCCCAGTGACACCATCATCAACATAAATTGCTACTTCCTTAAGGTCCACGTGATTTGCATGCCAATATACCCGTATTGCCGCTCTTCCATCTGGATACTTACATAAGTCTATTGTGCTAGGCGTTAACTGCAAATCAATGACTTTTGATAAATGATCAGATTCGGCAACGATAGACAAATACTCACCCGGGATGACGCGCACCGGAAATCCTGAACGCAGCCCATGAAGCACAATTATAGCCGTCAGGCTGACTAATAAAATCGCCGCGCCAGGTAATATTGTCGATTGACGGCACTCTTTTTTGCTCATAAAAGGTTATGAATCGGAAATCGAGGTTGATTCGACACATCAAAGTTCAGCCACGAAAGTCCGAACTGTGTGCCGATAATTAACGGCAAAGCCGCCGCCATAACGATACCAGGCGCAGACTGTGTCGAAGTGATCACGGCATGAAACCAGTGGTAAATACCATATACAGAGCCAAAAATGACTAATGGAATAGACAGCAAAAGCTCAAGAGATGCTATTGAGAAGTTTCTCAGGAAATAAGTGTAAAGTATTCTGCGGATTACATTACACAAATTTTTTTGCAGAAAAGGCCATATCATTTTTGCAGGCTTGAGACTTGAAAGCTCATTGTTATAAGTGGCAATCATTGGCATTTCGGCCACTACAGCCCGTAATTGATTTAAGTGATAAAGCATGTCAGATTCAAAAAAATATCTTTTCGAAATTGCATCCAAATTTAACTCTTGCAAAACAGCTTTATGAATAGCCGTAAAACCATTAGTGGGATCAAATAATTGCCAATACCCACTGGACATTTTTGTCAAGAATGACAAAAAAAGATTCCCAAGCAAACGCACTGCAGGCATTGAAGATACATCGTTCAGCCTGTAAAAGCGATTACCCTTTACGTAATCAGCGCCACCCGAAACTATGGATTTACACAGCTTCGGTATAAGAGTTGGGTCCATTTGGCCGTCACCATCGATTTTAACTACAATCGATGCTGACGTCCGGAGTGCGGCTTTGTAGCCAGAAATAACTGCACCACCCACGCCAGAATTCGCGACATGTTCAATGACCTGAACACGCGCATCTGTGCATTTTTGTAATACGACTTCACCAGTATGGACTGGGCAAGCATCGTCAATGACAAATATCCATTCAACTTCGGGGCCAATTCTAGCAATCACATCGAGGACAAGAGCCCCGACTCGGTAACAAGGAATAACAACCGCGATCTGTTCCATTGAATTACTCCTAGGCATTGCTAACGGTAAACCCATGCCCGTGAGATAAAAAAAGACGCCATGGCTAAGCCAGCCTCTATGAGTGGCTTAAAAATAAGTGCTATTTTGGCGCCAAAAAAGATAACAGCACACCAGAGCATGATTGTACTTATTGCAGTTAACGCAGACCAAGCCAATAGATAGCGAATAGCTTTTCTTTTTGTCAATTTTTGATCTGAGACTGTTTTGAAGTTTTTTGTGCCATTTAGAGAGAAACCAATCAATGCTCCAGAAAAGCGCCCGGCAACATTGGCCAATAATATCGCTGAAAAAAAGTAAGTGATAATAATCGTCACAGCAGTATCCACGAAAACCTGTATAAATCCGATCACGACAAAAAATAAAACCTCACGCGCAATATGTTTCATGGAACAAGCCTTTCTCCAAAATCGCGTTGCTTAAGAAGTGAGCTATGTTGGTGTAACTCGCTTGCGTTACACCACCCCCAGAGCCTCAACTCCCCGATGCTGATCTCTTCCCTTGCACGCATCTTTTTCAGCGCTGCTGCGAATGCTTTTATAGGATCTTGATCGGTAACTGCATAACATATTCCTGCAGTATGCAAAATATTTTCCCACCCCGCCCCAGATGCATCCAAGTTTGCTATGCGAGCAGCCGCTTGCATAGTAGGATCGTACCATGCAGTCGTCACAGCACTTCCTGCGAAAGGTCCAATAAACGGTCTAGATGGGTCTATGAGCAACACACCACTATCCCCTTGCCCAATTGATCGTAAATAACTTGCGATACCGGCCTCTGGCGAAAATCTTTCATCAAAATACTTTTTAACTGCCGCCTTAGGCTCGAGCATACGTACTAGGAACATCTTTGTTGCTCCAGCATCAAGCTGCCAACTTGAATTTGGAATAAAAACAATATTAGATATAGTGACGCAGAGTCCAAGAAGCTCAATAGAGCCCTGATAGCCTAATGATTGAATAGCTAATAGACCAAATGGGATCAATGCCGACAATGGAGGAAGAATATAGCGAGCATACTGTATTAACGAAAATGTGACAACCGTGGAAATGATAAGGGCGGCCAGGACCATATTTAACTTTCGAAATCGTAACGCGTACAATATCGCGCCCGAGAGAGCAAGTAGGGTAAATCCGAAACCACCCGGATTTGCTTCAACATAATTATTAGTGTGAAATGTGATATTCCAAATACTTTTTATGTTCACGCCCGCATGCCATCTCGGATCATTAAAATTTTGTGCGGGTCCAAACGCCGAGTGAAAAATTGCGTTAAAAATAGGAAATACCGGACTGCCGGTAATTAGCCAATTATATATATATGGCGCGCCAGCTATGAAGACGCCAGGGAAAATTGCCTTGAAAAAGTCTGCAGCTCTTCCATCTCGAATGCACGATAATAAATATGTCATACCCAAAGGAATTATAATGATTGGTTGGCTCGCCTTCAAGCACATAAGCCCACCGCATATGAGACCGAAAGGCACGGCCGATGCCCCCGCGGGATCGCTACCCAGAGTCCGTAAAATCGCTATCAACAATAACGCAAATGTGAATGGGATAAGGGCAACTTCGGCTTGCATACCGCCAAGCACAGAAATGACTAGCGGTTGAGAAAACACCAAAATTATTGAAATCCAGCGTAGGCTTTTTCTCAAACCTATTAGTTTTCCAACATCCCACATAAGCAACATCGCCGCAATCACAAAAAAAATATTAACAATGCGATGATCGACTCCGCCAGCTAAAACCGCGATATATCCGTGCAACAAATCTGAGCCCCATGGAGCAAGCGCCCAGGCTTGAGAGGCAACATCCATGAAATAGCGCCCATGGTGAAGAAGCTCGCCTGGCAGCAATGTATGATAAGCCTCATCGTCATATTGCATGGTCGGCACTAATATTGATAGCAAACAAAATAATAGAAGCCCTATTGATGCATAGCTAATAGCGTCGCTTTCGCAAGTAATATTTTTCCATTTAACTAAATACACACTGAGGTAATGTCGAACATTCCGCCACCGCAGAGCTATTGTAGTCAAAGAGATCGTTAAGATAAAAGCTGTCGAATATATATGGAACGGCAACAAATACCCAAGGCTGCCGAAAATTGTGGCAGCACCTATGGTCGGCGCTAACGAATAGCGGACTTTGGGGACCCGATTTGCAAAATATGAACCAATCGCCAGACTCGATAAAACCAATATCCATCCGGCCGCATAAGTGCCAATGCCGACTGCAACCACGATGATGACGTTCGCTGCTACCAGGACGACATTGGTTCGATTAACTTTTATGAAGCGATGTAAAATCCAAGCTAACCCCATGATTAAAACAACGATTACTCCACTTGCGTACATCTGATCAATATTCAGATATTTATATAATTCAGTTAGCATGACGCCGGCTACAACCATAGCAAAGCCGGCAAATACAAATGTGCTTTGCAAAAGGCGGAACCTAGACTGTCGAACTGTCTGCATTATGTCACCCAAATTCACTCGTGCGTAAAGAGATGATGCGCCCAGGTTTTACAGCTAGGTATGCTAGATACTGTGCAATATAAGTGCATGACAAGATCATACGTGTAGCTCCGCCAGCCCTCTTAAGTCGAAATCAGTGATTAATCCAGTAATTCCGGCTAGACAATATCGCGAACGCATAGATGCCACGATCGCTGGAGCGGAGGTAATCGAAATGTCGTTACCATTAAGCAATAGAAATCGACGTAACAACCGTGTACGGCAACGGAATTTCTACTTGTTGCTTTGTAAAAGCAAAAAAATTATGTCGGTATGGATCTCAATGCGCACAAGCTATAGTAAGCATTGAAGAGAAAGAGCCCACTGAGTGCGTAGTTCAACGAGTGCTACGTTAGAGTAGCATCGAGCTGATTCAAGTCCCATATTCATAAACATGGCCCCAAATTTCGCTCTACCCAAGCTTTCCATGTTACGTTTATCTGTGGTCCACAACCTGTTTTCTAGTTGCTCGGCATTGACTGCAGGCGGCACTTCTTTCTCGATCAGAACCGCCCACGTACGCCCATACAGTGGGGTCACGCTCATACTTGCTGTGCTGAATATGCGACGTAGTGCTTCTATCGAATACGAAACGACATGTCCCCTGTGGTGCGGATCGAGGTAGGCTGGGTCTTCTTTCTTGACGTACTCGGGTTGACCAGAGCCAATGTAGTAGCAGGCACCAGGAGCGCTTTTGTCTGCGATCTGACGGGCCAGGCCGCGCAATTGCGCCGGCGTCAGGTGCTCGATTACTTCGATGCAGGTGCCGCCATCGAACAAGCCGTCCAGGTCACCCAACATCCCGACGATGTAGTTGGCGTGCCTGCTGCGATACTCGACTGGCGGCGGACACAGCTCGACGCCATAAAACATGCCCGCTAGTTCGGGCATCAGTTCCTGCAAAGCATCCAGCAGATAGCCAGGTCCGGTGCCGATGTCAACGAAGCGTGCGATGGACCGGCGCGCGTAATAGAACACCTCGGCCACGCGCGCGAGTGACGAGCCGTACGACCGCTCCCGCGCCGCCTTCAGCTCATCATGCCAGTATGCTTCCTCGTAATTGCGGATGCTGCCTTGCTCAACCTGCTGCAGAAAGTCGGGTTCCGCGAACAATGAGCCGCAGCCCTCACATTCGAAATACTGGATCCGCTCGCGCACGGTCAGCACGTGCGCGATGCACTCACAGATCGGGCACTGTGTTCCAGAAGACAAGGTTTCAGCCTGCGCTCGGGCAAGTCGGGCCGGCAACCGTCACCATGCCCAGCATCTTGCCGCTGTCCATGGCCTTGGCGGTGAACACCGCGCCTGGGTGCACCCAGGGGCCGGTCTTGGCATCACCCGTGGCACCGCCTTCGGCAAACAGCTTCTCGCTGCTGCCGGTGCCGATATAGATCTGCACGGTGTTCACGCCGGCGTGCTGGCTGGCATCCCAGTGCACATCAGCCACTGCGGCAGGATTGCAAGCCGCCATACTTGATGGCGTCACGGTCAGCACGCTGGTTGTGGCCGGCGTGTTGTTGCCCGTAGCCGCAGCAGACGCTTGCGCTGAGGCCGCTGGCGCCGGCGTCTGTGCGGTCTGCTGGGATGAATGCTGACACGCCGCCAGCAGCAGCACCGCGGCGGGCATCAGGACAACGGTTTTGTATTGGCTGTTCATGGTGATCTCACGTTTAGGGTCACGTGATGGTTGTTTGCTCAAGCTGCGTGCAAGTCCCATCCTTGGATGGCCTGAAAATCCTCGGGAACACCAATGTCGATGAAGTCCGCCGTCTCGGTGTAGCCCCGGAGTTTGTGCAGGGCGACCCAGTGTGGCAGTACGTCCCGCTCGAAGGAGTAGGCCCGTGCGGCTGCCATGCTGCCAAGGGCAGACGCGCTGAACCAGTACCAGCCCGCGTTGATCAGGCCCGGACCCTGCTCGCCCTTTTCACTCATGGCCACCACGCAGCCGTCACGCAGTGCAATGGCCCCGTAACGGGCCGTGTCGGGTACCAGCACCAGCGACATGCCCGCCCACGCCTGCTGCTGCCCCATGCGCGCGGAAAAATCCCTCACATCGATGCGCATGTACGTGTCGCCATTCAGCACCAGCACATCCCGGCCCTGCACGTGACGGGCAGCGTGAGCGATAGCGCCACCCGTACCCAAGGGCTCTGGCTCAGGTGAATGCAGGAGTTGCATGCCCTGCCAGCGCTCGCCCAAGGCTTCGAGGAACAAGCCGGCGCGATACCCCGTCGCCAACACGACCGTCTCGATACCCTGTGCGGCGAGCAGATCCAATTGCCAGGCAATGAACGGCCGCCCTTGTACAGGAGCCAAGGGCTTGGGTATCTCGCCAATCACGCCGCGCAGGCGCGTGCCGAGGCCACCCGCGAGGATGATCGCCGTGTCGGTCATCGGTCCTGCCCGAACATCTCGTGCTCGATCAGGCCGCACAGTAGGTGGCCGAGGAATTCATGGCCTTCCTGGATGCGCGGCGTTTCGCCCGAAGGCACTTTGAAGCACAAGTCGCATTGCTCAGCCATCGCGCCACCCGATTGGCCGGTAAGGCCGATCGTCTTGACGCCGCGCGCACGCGCAGCCTCGATGGCGCGCAAGATGTTTTTCGATTTGCCCGAGGTCGAGATCGCGAAGAACACGTCGCCGGCGTGGGCCAGTGCCTCGATCTGGCGCGCGAATACGTAGTCGTAGCCGTAGTCGTTGCCGATGGCGGTGAGGATGCTGGTGTCGGTAGTCAGGGCGATGGCGGGCAGCCCTGGGCGGTCGAAATAGAAGCGGCTGACCAGTTCACCTGCCCAGTGCTGCGCGTCGGCAGCGCTGCCGCCATTGCCGGCAAACAGTAGCTTGTTGCCGGCGCGCAGCGCGGCCACGGCAACAACCACCGCATCGGCTACTTGCGTGCGCAGCGCGGTGTCTTGCGCCATGTGTTGCAGCACGCCCAGCGACTTGTCGAACTCGGCGCCAATATGCGCACTCAGGGAACTCGCCACGACATCGCTCCGCGTTGGGTGAAGTGGAAGTCGAGCAAGTTGCCACCTTGCGCCAGCAAGGCGCGGTTGAGCGTGAGCCGGTCCTCGGCGCCACACAGGAACATCATGAACCCGCCGCCGCCCGCACCGGAGATTTTCGCCGCGCGCGCGCCACTGGCGAAAGCCACGCGCTCGATGTTTTCGATCAGCGGATTGCTGATGCTGCTGGCGGTTTGTTTCTTGGCCTCCCAACCGGCGCGCAAGGTCGCTTCCAGTCGCTTCAAATCGCCCATGAGCACACATTCCTTCATGGCGACGGCTTCATCCTTGAGCCGGTGCATGGCCTCGATCGACGATTGATTCCGCTCGCTGACGTTGCGCGATTGCTGATCAATGATGTCTGCCGAGGCGCGCGATACGCCGGTGAAATACAACACCAGCGAGGCTTCAAGCTCAGCCCATACCCAGTCCTTGACGCGCAATGGGTTCACGATCACGCGGTCGTTGGCGTAGAACTCCATGAAATTGAAGCCGCCGAAGGCCGCTGCGTACTGATCCTGCTTGCCGCCGGCCAACTGCAAATCCTGGCGCTCGATCTGCCAGGCCAGGCGCGCGACTTCGTATTCGCCCAGCGGCAGGCTGAAGTATTCGACGAACGCCTGCAGCAAGGCCACCACCATGGTCGAGGACGAGCCCAGCCCCGAGCCGGGCGGCGCATCGGAATACGTGGTCACGCGCAGCGAGGGTTGCTTGCCATCGAGAAAGTCGCGGCAGACGCGCGCATAGACGCCGCGTGCCAGTTGCAGCGGGCCGCTGAGTGAATGCTCATCGCCACAGACATGCTCGGCGCGATGCCGGACATCCAGTGCCTCGAAGCAGGCGCAACGACCGTCACCCGGCTGCACGATCGCATAGGCGTAGCGGTCGATGGTGACGTTCATCACCATGCCGCCGAACTGGTCGCAGTAGGGTGAGACATCCGTGCCGCCGCCGGCCAGACCCAATCGAAGCGGAGCACGGGACCGTGCGGTCATGCGCGCACTCCCGTCACAGTCTGCGAACGATCGAACTCCCGCGCCAAGGCTGCCCACTGCGCCTCGGCGGTGTAATGCTTCCGCACGAAATCCCGCGCCACCGCAACCTGCCGGCGCCAGGTCTCGTCATCGGCCAGCAGGTTCAGGATCATCTGCGCCTGCTCCTCGGGGGTGTCGCCGACGCGCAAGGCGTTGTCCGCGCCGGCATCCAAGCCCTGGGCACCGGTAGTTGTGGTGACACAGGGCACCCCATGGGCCATGGCCTCGATCACCTTGCCCTTGACGCCAGCGCCAAATCGCAGTGGAGCGATAGCCACTCTGGCCTTTGTATAGCGAAGGCGGAGTTCTTCGTCCGACACGAAACCGGTGACCTCGACCGCCGCGCTCTGCAGGGCCTTGACCTGGTTGGTCGGGTTCGAGCCCACCAGGCCGAGCTTCAGCTCCGGCCTCTGGGCAAGAAGCCTGGGGAACACCTCCTCAACGAACCAGACCGCCGCATCGACATTCGGCCCATGGGCAAACCCCGCCACGAAAATCAGCCCCGCGCGGTCACGCAAGTCGCCAACCGTCTCTTCGGCATCCAGGTTGTATGCATAGGCCGGCACCCCGTGGGCACGCACCTGGGGCGCATGCGCCTGCAACCATTGGCGCACGTAGGCGACCTCGGACTCGGACGGGTAGTACACGGCGTCTACAGAGGTCCAAACTTCAAATTCCTGCCTGGCGGTTTTCCCCCGCTCGCGACGCAGATCGCTGTCATTCGGGTACAGACGAAGCTGATGATCCAGACGCAGGTGATGGATGTCGTGCCCGTAATAGAGCAGAGGCGCCGCGCTGTACTTGCGCGCGATGTCGATGAATTGCAAGGCGACGTGGGGGCGGCTGAGTAGGATGTAGTCCAGCGCCACGCCGTTCTCCTGCATCCAGCGCTCGAACCCGCCCGCGTACTCAGCGCCGTACATGACCTCGATACCACGCTGCAGCAGCGGTGGCGCATAGACAGGGTCGAAGTGCAGGTTCTCCGGCCAGAATTTGACGCGGAACCCTTGCTCGAGGAACCGGTCGATGAACTGCATCACCGTCCGCGAGCCGGCGTCGCGATCAGGCTGCGGAATGTAATGGTCCACGATGAGAACCATGCGCCGGTCCTTGTCGCGGCCGCGCGCACGCATGACGCTCTGGCCGTTGGGGAAGTGCTCGCGTCGAAGAACCTCCGTCCAGCGTGCCTGAAGGGTCTGCTGGTTCCGGACCTGATAGGCCTTGACGCCTGCGGCCGTATCGGTGCCGTGCGAGACGCCCTCGTGGTGAACCACCACCGACGCAGGCTGGTAGTAGACTTTTTTACCCGCCGCGCGAACCTTGAAGGCGAGATCGGAATCTTCGCAGTAGGCGGGTGCGTAGACCTCGTCGAAGCGGCCAAGCTGCTCAAAGAAGTCCTTGCGGATCAGCAACGAGGCGCCCGAGCAGTAATCCACCTCGCGGAGGTAGTTGTAGATGCTGCGGTTGGGGTCGTCGAAGCGGCCGTAATTCCACGCGCTGGCGTCGCTCCAAATGATGCCGCCGGCCTCCTGCAGGCGCCCGTCGGGGTAGACCAGCTTCGACCCCACCATGCCGCAATCGGGAAGGCGCTCGAAGACCTCGAGCATGGCGTCCAGCCAGCCGTGAGTGACCTCGGTGTCGTTGTTGAGGAAATAGAGATAGCGCCCGCGCGCCAGTTCGCTAGCCCGGTTGCACGAGCGAAGGAAGCCCAGGTTTTCGGGGTGGACCTCGTAGCGCAGCCCCTCGATGCTTCGCAAGGCATGGATGGCCTGATCTCCCGAGGCGTCCTCCACCACGAGCACTTCGTAAGGCACCTGCGGCGGATGCGCTGCGATCGACCGCAGGCACGCTGCGGTGACATCGAGCTTGCCGTAGGTCGGAATGACGACGGTGACTTCGGGGTGGTGGTACGTCTGGAAGCGGGTGTCCTGGAGTTCGGGCATCACCGGCGCAGGCGTGCTTGCTGCAGAGGCATCGCGCACGACGGCGGCATCGCGGTCGTGCACCGAGGGCACAGCCGGATGCCGACCCGGCAGCCTCTGGGGCGCACCGCGCTTCAGTCGAAGCCGGTCTCGCAAGCTTTGTGCCGTCACCTTGATCCGACGCAACGGGCGCGTCACACGCCATGAGTTGGAGGCATGCATTGCATCCAGTGCGTGCCGCGCATCGGCCAGTTCGCCAGCCAGGCGTTCGGCAAAGGCATGGAGGCGCGCGCATTCGTCACGCAGGACCACGATGAGGGCATCGCGGTCGGCCATCTCCTGTGTACGGGACACCAACTGCCCACGAAGCTTTTCATGATCTTCGTTGAGCGAAGCCATGCGCGCGTCGAGCGCGGCATGCTCCAGGCTCAGTCGCGCGTGCTCGTCTACCAGCCGAAAGCCGACCTCCGCTGCGTCCTGCTGCCTTCCGGAAAACCCCTGGATATGCCTGCCAATATCGGCCAGCTTCGCTTCGATGTCGCGCCCCCAACGCTCCATCTCTTCCCTCTCCTTCAGAAGACGATCCCGATCGCGTCGAAGCTCTCCGGCCAGGGCGATCAATCGAGTCCGTTCGGCTTCCACTGCATCAAGTGATGATTGCACTTCGTGAAGTCGTGCAACAAGATCCCTCACGCGAGATGTATTTTTTTCGTATTCATTCTGCAATGTATCGAAGCGGCGCATCGCATCGGCTAGTTCGTTCCGCAGGGCGTCGATTTCAGCTCTCCGCTCCGCCAGTGCCGCGCGCTCCAACGAAAGCGCCGCGCGGGTTTGGGAGAGATCGGCCTCGAGTGCGGCAGATCGACTCAGGGCCTGCTGGTACGCGACCTGCGCCAGCTTGAGCTCGCCCCTGGCTTCAGACAACGCCTGCTCCAGTTGCTCCCTGCGGCCCAGCAGCGCCTGGTGCTGGATCTCCAGCGCTTCCAGGCGCTGGCGCGACAGGCCCAATTCCTGCTCGAGCTTTTGCCGTTGCGCTGCCACCTGTTCGTTTTCGCGTTTGCTTGCGGCGAGGCGGCTTTGCTCGAGCGAGAGCGCCGCCTGCAGTTCGCCTGCGCGTAAAACCGCTTGGTCGCGCTCGAGCATCGCCTGCTTGTAGGCCTCGAACAGCTCGGGCGGAATACCGCTGTCAGCCACTGCTGCAGCGCGCCGCAGGGCGTCGCGCAAGGCATCGTTACGCGCTCGCAGCGTGTTGACTTCGGCGTCGAGCGACTTGGCCCATCCGGCGACCTCTTCATGCTCGGCCACAAGAGCGCCATAACGCTGTTTGACTTGTTCATGCTCCTGGTCGAGCGTCTGCGCCCAGGCCGCCACGTCGCGGTGATGGAGATAGAGATCTTCCGTCTCGGAAAACAGGGCGGATGCACCGAGGCAGGATGCAATGTGCTCGGGACGCGCGCCAGCGATCGCGATGAAGTAGACCGGTTTGGCCAGCAGCGGCGGACGGCGTGCCACATCCTGACCATCATCCGTGAAGATGGTGAATGTGGAACGGGAGGCATCCGGCTTCAGGCTGTAGATCGACGAGCCGGTTGCCAATCGCTGGCCGAAATAGGCTACCGCCGGAAACTGGCTGGACAGAACCTGATCGAACTCGTGGAAATCGAGCTCCTTGACATGGAACTCGTTGTGCTGCCCTTCGGCCTCGGCATACACCGGCCGGTTGGGGGAGGAGATAACCAGGATGCCATCCGGCCGCAGCACCCGGCGGATCTCGGCCAGCATCTCGAAATGGCGATCGTGGTGCTCGATGGTCTCGAATGAAACGACCAGATCGACGCTCGCGTCGGGTAGCGGGATCGCCGCCGCATCGCCCTGCAAAAACCGCAGACCGGGAATCGCACCGTAGGCCTCGCGCGCATGGTCGACCGCCTCCTCAGCGATGTCGACTCCGCAGACGGACTTCGCGGAGCGCGCCAGCATGGCGCTGCCATAGCCTTCGCCGCAGGCAATATCGAGCACGTCCTTGCCCAGCGCCAGGGGCACGCACCATGCGTAACGATGTAGATGCTCGTGTCGGATCGCGCCACTGACGTCGGGGATGTAACGCTCGCCGGTGAACTTCATGGACATCAGTTCAGTACCAGCCGATCACATCGCGGCAGGTTAGCTCCAGCACCAGACGCGTGTTGCGCGTCAACGCTGCGAACGGTGACCAGGGGTTGCCGAGGGGGTACGACGTTTTCAATGACACCTCCACCGTAATGCTTCCTTTCGTGCGGGTCGCGTACGCTCACGCTCATCGGGTGATGCTGTCCGTGAGAAGATGAATGCGTGCGAACCGTTGTCGTGCACTATCACATTTTCAAAAATGCCGGATCGAGTATCGATCAGGGCTTGCGCGAGACGTTTGGTGACGCTTGGACATCCTTCGAAGGCAGCCACGCGCATGATGTCATGCGCTCGAGCCGACTGGCATCGTTTCTGTGTGAACACCCGCAGATTCTCGCAATATCGAGCCACCTCGCGCGGCCACCCTTGCCCTGGGAGGGGTGCATCCCGATCGTGTTCGTGCGCCATCCGGTACTGCGCGCACGTTCGGTCTACGAATTCGTGCGAAACGACCCGTCGCAGCCCTTCCATACAGCGCTGCGCGAACAGAGCTTTCGGGAATTCTGCGGCTGGTGTCTGCGCGGCGAAATCGGCAGTGTCGTGGCGCACAACTATCAAGTCATCCATTTGAGCGGCGCGTCGTTCAGGTCCGGCCGCATCCTCGACACCACAGCCATGCATTGCGATCTGGAAGAGGCCATGCGGCTGGTCGAACAATGGGGTTTTGTGGGTATCGTCGAACTGTTTGCCAAATCCTTGGCCGCTTACAACGCGAAGCTCACACGATCACCATTGAATGCCTCATTGCCTGTGTGCTGGATCAATCGCAACGAGTCAGCCGGAGGTGACGCGGTTGAGAACACGGACTCGATGCTGGAAACCCTGCGCAATGATCTGGGCTCCGACCTTTATGCCTCCATGTTGGAGTTGAATGCCCTAGATTTGCAGTTGTACCAGTTTGCCCGGCAACGGCTGCTGGCGGCGCACCCGGTCCCGCCACGCGGGTCGGCGGCGGAAGCGCCTTAACCGAGTGCCGCATCGAGCTCCTGCCGCAGATCCTCCATATCCTCCACCCCCACCGACAGCCGCACCAGCGCATCGCTGATGCCCAGCTTCTTGCGCTGCGCGGGCGGGATGGAGGCGTGGGTCATGATCGCCGGGTGCTCGATCAGGCTTTCGACACCACCCAGCGA
>JAJYPA010000156.1 GCA_021795795.1 Pseudomonadota bacterium
TGGAACGAGCAGCGGTCGGGGATAGGGAAGTACAGCCTGACGCTCTCAAAATCGATTCTAGGGCCTC
This sequence comes from Pseudomonadota bacterium, assembly GCA_021795795.1. The sequence goes on from JAJYPA010000156.1 coordinate 68, forward strand.
TAACGAGGCTGTAATGGCCTATCAGCGGCATTACCGAGATGTGGTCAAGCGACAAAGAGGCGGAGGCCTGGATCTCTCTCGCGTGGATTCCATGATTGCCGTGCGCATGCGCGTCACGGGTTTTGCGCAAAGCGCCATCGAGGGAGCGATTCGCCAATGTGCCCCCGGCATCCGCGAAAAGGAAGAGGGCCGGGACTGGGACGACTATGCCCAGCGCACTGCGCGTTATGCCTACAGCGTCGCCGGCGACCGGCAAGCCGCCGAACTGGAGAAGTACCGGCAGCAGTGGCTGAAACTGGAAGGTCGGCAGCCACAGCAGCAAAAAGAGCCCGTTAAGGTGCAGGAGATCGAGCGCGTCAGGTCGCCTGGTATGAGCCGCTAGTTGTTGTACTTCGATTGAGCTACAATCCAAATCGATTGATTTGGAGGTAGGAGATCATGGCTGCAAACGCATTTGTCCGGGCACGAATTGATGAATCGCTGAAAAACGAAGCTGCCGCCGTGCTGGCTGAAATGGGATTGACTGTTTCCGACGTGGTGCGCATTGCACTGACCAAGATTGCCAAAGAGAAGGCATTGCCATTTGAGATGCGCGTACCCAACGCGCTGACAGCGGCCACTCTGGAGAGAAGTGAACGCGGAGAAGATGTCCACCACGCCAAGGACGCTGAGGATCTGTTCAAGCAGTTGGGCATCTGATGCGACATCCCGAGTATTCCGGGCAGTTCAAGCGCGATGTGAAGCAGGCGCAGAAACGTGGAAAAGACATGGATAAGCTCAAGAAGTTGCTGGGCTTGCCCATCGAGGGGAAGCCGTTGCCCGCGGCTTATCTTGACCACCCCCTGAAAGGCGGTTGGATTGGCTTTCGGGATGCCCACATCGATCTAGATTGGTTGTTGATCTATAAGGTTTCCGGCGACGTGGTGCGTTTCGAGCGCACCGGACGGCATGCGGACTTGTTCGATGAATGAGGGCAGTATGGGGAAAATCGTGGAGAACAGCTTGGTGGCCCCTAGCTCGACGGGAAAGAGTTTTTGGGCGTTGCAAGCAGCCATGGCGGTCGCTTGTAGGGTTCCTGGCGGCGATCTTTTGGGCTTGGCCCCAAAGTAACACTGGGCGTGTAGTTTATCTTGCCGGGAAAGATCCTGAATCTGCCTTGATGCCGTGCCACGCAACGGGGAAAGCCGGCACAAGGAACACCCCTCCCCGCGCCCGCCTAGATGCCCTATGCCCTCATGGCCGTGACGCAGTCTCTGGGTGGTATAGGGCTTTTGGTTGGCGTCTTACTATTGACATGAAATGAAAAAACATTGTAAATGTAGTTTTTTAATATTAAAAAAGGTGTATTATGATCTTGACAATAGGAAATACCAAGGGGGGCGTAGGCAAAACGACTTTAGCTGTCAATCTTGCCATTGCCCGTGCTTTGCAGGGGCGGGACGTATGGCTCATAGACGGTGATCGTCAGGGTACCGCACAAACCGCCATCAATATCAGGGCCGAGTCCGGTAGCGAACCAAGCATTGCCTGTGCATCATATCCAGATGGATCAATGCTGCGTTCGCAAGTGCAGCATCAAGCAACCAAGTTTGACGATATTGTAATTGACGCTGGTGGGCGCGACTCGACCGCATTGCGCGCGGCACTGGTTCTCTCTGATGTCCTCTTGGTTCCTTTCCAACCGCGAAGCTACGATGTCTGGGCGCTCAATGACATCGCAGTGCTGGTGGACGAGGCACGTAGTGTGCGTGATGGTTTACGGGCTGTTGCGGTGCTGAACTGCGCTGACCCTGGTGAGAATTCGACTGATAATACTGAGGCTGCCGCCGCCGTTGCGGATGTTCCTCAATTCCAATACTTGCCGATACCCATCCGTCGTCGAAAAGCGTTTGCCAATGCAGCTGGAGCTGGATTGTCCGTGCTTGAAATCAGACCTACAGACAAAAAAGCAGCCGATGAAATAACAGCACTTGTAGAAGCATTGTTTTAATATTAAGATAATATCTTTTTGATATTCATGAGGTGCTGCGATGGCAATCACAAGACCGAAGCCAAAAGATCAATCAACGTCTGCTGATGCTTTCATTTCTGGTGCTCCAGACGCACAGCGTCCGCGTGGTGTTCGGAAGGGGAACAAACAACAAATTAGCCTGACGATTTCGCCAATGCTACTGCAAAAGGTAGACGAGCTGGCGGCGGAGTTGGGACAGTCACGAGCCGCTATCATCAACATGGCGGTATACCGTGCTGTTGAGCATGGTCTCATCATTGATGGGCTCGGCAAAAACGTGCCATGAAAAAAGTCGGAACAGTTGTGAATGAGCTGCTCAACCTTGATCCGAGGACGCAAACATCGACTGAGACACCTGTCTCAGGAAAAGAGGCATCTCCCAGGGGGAAAAGCAGTAAGCGTGACTCAAACTTGGTTGAAGCGAGTGCTAGAATTGCTATGTCTCCGCCGAGCGGAGATGACATGTCATTTACTCATGCTGTTCTCTGCCAAGTTGGGTTACCCAGATCGAAGGTGGAAGGTCGTGAGTTTCTGCGTCAATCTGGATCGGCATGGGTAAATGTGCAAGCAGGTGTCTTAGACGAGGGGAAGGGGCCTGTCTTACAGCCAGTTCCTTACGGAGCGATGCCTAGGTTGGCACTGACTTGGGTATCTACGTATGCAAAAAAACATAACACACGAGAAATTCACATTGGCGATAGTGCCGCTGAGTTTCTACGTATCATGGGTATGGACGACCAAGGCGCACGCTATGCAACTCTGCGGAAACAGATGCATGCGTTAGCTGCTTGTAGATTGCAGATTGGCTATATGGGACGCACCTACAATGGGCAGCCGGTAGAACAATTTGATGCTTGGGTGGCTGATAAAGGGCATCAGCAAAAAGCCTTTTGGCCGGGCGTCATGATGCTTTCTGAGAGTTACTTTCAGCAAATAAAAGAAAACGGCGTTCCACTTGATAACCGAGCATTGTTGGCCTTGAAGGGATCAGCTCTTGCTCTCGATGTTTACACGTGGCTTGCGCATCGGCTGTATCGCATTGATGGTCGCCCATTAATCCTTCATTGGAAAGGCCTGCGGGAGCAGTTTGCCCAAGAGTATAAAGGAAAAGATCCAGATAAGAATTTCAAGAAAGAATTTGTTCCAGCGACCAAGGCGGCTCTTGCTGTCTATCCAAAGGCCAAGGTGAAGTTTGTCCCCGGAGGCCTGATGCTGATGTCATCTCCCCCACCGATTCCCCAGCGGGACGACTGACCGAATCTCACAAAGGATGTGGACAAGGCTGTGAATTCAGGAAGTTATCCACGTTAAATCGCCCCCCCCAAAATCGTTAAATCGCCCCCCCTACCCCCCCTCTTTTCTCGTTAAATCGCCCCCCCCAAAATCGTTAAATCGCCCCCCCCCTAAACCGATAGGTAAAACCGTTAAGAAAACCGATAGATAATCCTGTAGTTGGCAACCACTTTCTGTGAATAACTCCGGCGATAGCTGCTTTTCGGGCCAAAGGAGCGCTCGGAGCCCCGATGTTGTCGGGTCGAGCGCGGGGTATTCGCCGCGGGAGACGTGCCGTCTCCCCTGTCCTCGGTCGCTCCGCTCCCTCGCGGCGTCGACCCCTCTGGGGGACTTCGCCCCCCACTGCCTACGGCAGCGGCTCCCCCCTAAATCTTAACAAAGCGAGGGTAGTCGGTATCGCTTTCCTGTACATCTTGCTCCTTCCTCGATGCGGTGAGTTATCCCCAAAAGCTGTGGGCGATCCTGTGGGAAAAAGGCCTAGCGTATGATGGGATTTTCACTTTTCCCCATGTTCCAAAACAAGCGGCCAGAAACGGCCTGATTTTGCGTCTTTTTAGCCTGGGCGGTACTACCCTGCCACTACAGTCAAGAAAATCGATCCTGGGGCAAGTTTGCGGCCTTGGCGTGGCTGTTTGGTCAGCATCCTTGTCTCGATCTTTTCCGGGCCACTTTGGAAACCCGCAAATTTCTCCCCGCTAAGCGCGTTCGGAGGCCGGTAGCCAGCGGTACAGCGTCGGGACGGATACCCCGAGATTCTTGGCCACTTCCCTTGGTGGAATCCCGCTGGCCAGCAGCTTCTTGGCAGAGGTTACCTTGCTCTCGGTCATCAGCCGCTTTCTGCCAGGCACCCGACCCAGCTTGCGGGCGGCTTCCAGGCCTGCGCGGGTGCGCTCCCGGATCAGGTCCCGCTCCATTTCGGCCAGGCTGGCCATGACGTGAAAGAAAAACCGTCCCGAGGGCGTCCCGGTGTCAATGGCGTCGGTCAGGCTCCTAAACTGCACCCCACGGGCTTCCAGACTGCCAACCAGATCGATTAGGTTCCGCACGCTGCGGCCCAGACGGTCGAGCTTCCAGACGACGAGGGTATCTCCCGCGCGCAGCAGCTCCAGGGCCTTTTCCAGGCCTGGGCGTTCGGCCCGGGCACCGCTGATTCGATCCTCCAGGATTTTTTCGCAGCCGGCCTTGCATAGGGCTTCCCGCTGTAGCTCCAGGTTTTGCTCCTGGGTGGATACTCGGGCATAGCCAATCAGCATGGGGACTCCTGAGATTCTCGATACTCATTGCCAAGGTACTAAATCGAGAGCGCCATTGCAAGAACGATTTTTGAGAATGCCCAGCCTTTGAACTTCGGCTGTGGTCAGGATGCTGGGACCGCTTTCTCAAAAACCACCGGTTGTGAGAGGCGCAACCCTGGTCTTGACACCGGCGTGAGATCTCTTCCGGTTTTCCGCGACCGGCAAAATGTCTAGTATCAACCTAAGGGCCGCGCGATTGACAGGAGTACCCAAAATGGATGCCGAGTTGCCTTCCATCATTTCCGAGTTTGAGACTCCCGAGCAGGAGGCCAGTTACACGGCCTGGCTGCAGGCCAAGACTGCCGCCAGTATGGCCGATCCGCGTCCAGGGATTCCACACGACGAGGTCGAGCGGCGCATGGCCGAGCGGTTGGCAAAACTCAGGCTTCGCAAAGTGTCCTGATGCTGCCCATCTTCTGGCTGGAGTCTGCGGATGCCGATCTGGCCGCCATCACAGAATACATCGGGCAGCACGATGTACGCGCAGCCGAACGGCTGTGGGAACGCTTGCGCTCCTGCGTGTTGCCGCTGTCTGAACATCCCTACCTGTACCGCATGAGTGACCGCGTGCCTGGCTTGCGTGAAATCGTCGCGCATCCCAATTACCTCGTGCTCTATCGTGTCACGTCCACCTGCATTGAGATCGTGAACGTAGTGCATGCCCGTCGAGAGTTTCCCTAGTTTCCTCGCTTTGGGCTGCATCTAAAAGCCTTGCTTTCGGCCCTGCGCGCTTCGCTTGCAGACACACCCCCCGCGGCCGGCCCGTGAAAAGATGGTGTAATAAATACTTGGACTGTGGATGCCCTGGTGCAGGCCTCGGTGTTGTGGTGCCTGCCGTTCGAGGATCCAGCAGGGGATGTGCGTGGGGGGGATTGTAATAATAAATAGTAGTAGTACAATACTACATATTACCTACTACATTTGAGGGGTTTCCGATGGCCATTTCCCGAGAAGAGATCTTTGCGGCGGCGGATGCGCTGGTTGCCGCCGGTGAGCGTCCGACCCTGGAGGGTATCCGCAAGAAGACCGGCGGCAGCTACACCACGATTTCCCCGATTCTGAACGAGTGGAAGGCCCGCCAGGCGGTGCAGGGCGCCCCGGTACGGGAGCCGATCCCCCAGGTGGTACAGGACAAACTGCGGGAGGTTGGCGGTGAGATTTGGCGGGTTGCTTCGGACTTGGCCAACACCCGTCTGGCAGCAGAGCGGGAGGCCTTGGAGAAGGTTCGCGAGGAGATCGAGGCCGAGCGAACGGAAGCGGTAGAGCTGGCGGATCGGCTGAACGGTGAACTCGAAGGCCTCAAGGCACAAGTGGCCACCCTGGAGGCCTCGGAGGCCGCGGCGAAGGACGAAGCCGATTGCCTACGGGGAGAATTGTCCCAGGTGCGAGAAGAAGCGGCAGGCCTGCGCGGAAAGCTCGAAGCGAGTCAGGAGCAGATAGCCGTACTCCTGGCCAAGTTGACTCCGACCAGTGAGGAGCCGGTCCATGAGACGAAGGAGAAACCAGCGCGGACGAAGAAATAGGGTTTGTTGGTCACAGAAAGATAGATGGGAATCTGGACGCGAAACGACCCCGCGAGGGAGCCGAATCTGTTCAGAAACCTGGGTGTTCAGAAAACGATGGTTTTAACAGGCCGCTGAAAAACCGATCGATAAAATCCACTCGGCGTCTATTTTTCTCGAAAAACGCGGCCTGAAGGCAGTTCTGGACGGATTTTGTGCGGTTTTTTTGGTCAATCTGCCCGGTTTCCCGAACTCTGGACGCAGCACCCCCATCACGCCACCCCCAGTCGTGCCATACGCACCAGATTGTAGGCGGTGGACACCAGGGTGAAGTGCAGCCCGACCCGTTCCAATCCACGAAATCGCGTTTTGCGCATCCCGCCCACGGTCTTCATCCACCCAAAGATCGACTCGATCCGCTTGCGTACACGAATGCTGATGCTGTACCCGACATGACGGGTAGTGCGGCCATCTACCGCGGATCCCTTGCACTTACGGGCCACGTGCGGGGTGACATTCCGATTACGAAGGTCCTGGACGAAGCCATGACGATCGTAGCCCTTATCGGCGCCCAGGGTGATCCGTTGGCTTCCACCCAGCTCATCCATGAGCTGTAACGCAGCATCCACCTCTGCTGTCCCATCCGCCGTGGTGACCTGCTCTCCGGCAATCAAGCCATGGCGGTTGTCCATGAGCACATGCCCCAGATACGCCAGCCGCGAGGCATCCCCCGGTGCCTTCTTGTAGAGACGGCAATCGGGGTCCGTGATGGAAGCGTGGGTATCATTACTGCGCTTCTGCCCACGGAAATCCGAGCCGTCGCCCGTGAAATGCCGTTTGTGCGTAGGTACCAAGGTGGCATCGACGATTTGCCCTGCGTGCGGTTCCAGATCGTGGTGTGATCGAGAATATTAGCTGAGTGTTACCTGTCCACAGAAACGTAGGAAACTGCGGTGATCAAGAACCTGAAACTCGGTCTGCTCGTCGGAGAGTCCATACATACGCTTGATGATCAGAATCCGCACCATCACATCTGCAGGGTACGGCGGGCGACCACTCTTGGGTTGCGCGTGACGCGATACAATCCTTTCGATGGCATCGGCCTTCACTGCTTGCTAATGGTCTGCCAGAAGGTCGTTTATTGCTGTCGTTCGCCGCGCAATCATCAAAGACAATCTTTCTAAATCGACGCCATTCTACTAACTTCGTGACACTAATGGGCTATTCGATGCGCCCTCTTAATGACGATGTTGACAAACCTATAAAAACATGATATTAGTAAGTGGGCTATTTTAGTTTCCTCAGCCCTATTTTACCCGTGTATTATGCATTTAAGGAGATATAAAATGGGATACAAAGTAGTTAACACATTTGTTGGAACGGATTGGGCACGTCCAAGTCAGAAGAGTGAAGTTGAGTTGCACATGACTTTGCCTGTTACTCCAGATTTGGCGAAGAATCTGAATAATTTAATTGCAGCTGGAAGTTGGGAAATTGCTGCTAAACAGCTTGCCGATGTTTATCCTCAACATCAGGATATTATCCACAAGTGGTTTGCAGCATCAAAAGAACGGGCGTCAAGCGGAGAATCGAAAACTTCATCAGCTGCATAATTATCAGAAAGTGGAAAATTTGACTATGTTTTTAACTTATTTGGGGGCAAAGACCCCCATTTTAACATGGTAAATGAAAAACAATATATTGCTCTGATTGGTTATGATAGCGAGATTGTTGATCGAATAAGGTTTTCTGGTCTTTTAATTCTTCTTATTGAGCATAAGGAAAATATAAATAGTGAAATGTTAAGAAATGTGGACGATGTGATTTTAATTAATTATAATGATACAGAAATGCTAATAAACAATATATCAATTTTTAAAAAAAGTGGCAAAATAATAAAATTTGCGATCTCTAATTATGATTTCGGCTTAAAAGCAATGAGTAGTATTAATAATTTTTTATCACTTAAATATGGTAATGAGTCAGCTATAAAATACACAAGAGATAAGTTCATGATGAGAAGAGATATTGAAAAAGCGGCTTCTATTCCATGCGCAGAGGTGAAAAGTAAAGAATCTGTCAATGCATTTATAGCTCAATATGGTTATCCAGCTATTATTAAACCAAGAAATGGGCTTGGGAGTTACGAGATTTACCTAATTGAAAATAGAAATGACGAAGAAAATTTTGTTTTTTACTCCAAAGAAATGTTAATAGAGAAATTTATTCAAGGGCGACTTTTTTCTGTAGAAGCATTTTCATGTTGCAATTCGCATATCATAGTAGCAGTTGTTGAAGAGTATATATTAGGAAAAAATGATTTTTTTGGAAACTTTTTTTTAAAAAACGGTTATTCTTTTCAGCCAAATATAAGTGATTTTACCTTAGAAAAAATAGCAAATTTTGTTTACTCTTTATTGGTGCAATTAGATGTTCATTCTGGCCCGACACATACTGAAGTTATACTTGATTCCAACGGAGATGTGTTTTTAGTTGAGTCACATTGTAGGATGGCTGGAGGAGGTATTGCTGACCTTATTAATTTTGTTACCGGGATTGACTTATATGAAGTTTGGTTAGATTATTTAATTGATGGAAAATGTTTTAATGATCCTATTATTTACAAAAGAAAATACAGCACAAAAATAGTTAAAAAATACTTCTCTTTTAATCCTGGAATTATAAAGTTTATAGCCGGTATAAATAAATTTAAAATGCATAAAAATATTATAAGCTTAGAATTAAACCTTTCCGTCGGCGACGCTGTACCATTGCTTAGGTCGTCGCAAGACAGATATGGTTCTGTTACCGCTATTGGTAAGACGATAGAAGAAGCTTACGATACGGTAAATAATGTTATCGGATCGATCATCATAGATGTTGAGACCGGGATAAGTTTAAAAATTTGAATCATTGAAAATCTTATATTTTCAGAGTGAAAGTTTATTCCTTAACCTTATAAAATTTTATAATCATAGAAGCAGAATAAATAATTATTATTGCAGAAGATGAAATCAACATATTTCTTATTCCTAAATAAGATCCAATATATCCAGATAGCAAAAAGCCAATGGGAGACATTGCTACTGATGAGAATATAAAAAGAGATGTTACCTGTGCAACCATGTCATTACGGACTGTTCTTTGTATAGAGATATCTAAATAAAGGTCAATTACAGTTATTGCCATACCATAAATTATCCCTGCCACTATATACAACGGAATAGTTGATGAAAATGAAATTATTATTAACGGAACTGATAGCAATAAGATAAATAATTCGAGAAATGCTACAGGTCTATTAATTGTAAATCTTTTTATCACCAGGCTTCCAATTAGGGAGCCAATACCGCTGAAAGCTATAACGCTTCCCCAAGTAAGTGGTCCATTTGTTCTTCCAAGAAAAGTCGAAGGACCAAGAATTGTAAAGGGAGCAAAAGCAAGTATATTCAGTACTGAAAGCTGAATTAAAACATATTTAAGCCATTCGCTAGATCTAATTATTCTAATTGGATGCCTTACCTTAGATAAAAAATTTGATGAGGTTGAATCTTTTCTTTCTATATCGCTATCTACATGCATCATGGAATATAATGAAGAGCTCAAAAAATATGTAAAACCATCAATTATTATTATCAATCCTGGGTTAAAATATTCTATTAGTAACCCCGCAATTAAAGGCCCTGATATTCTCGCGATAGAAGAATAAATTCCAATGTATGAATTTACAGATTTTATATCATCTTTTCTTGCTATTAATGGTACCAATGCGCTTGCTGATGGTAAGAAGAAAGCTTCTCCAACACCAAAAACGAAAAATGAAAGTAACACCAAATATTGATTATATGATCCTGAAAAAATAGTGTAACCGATAATTAACTGTGAAACCCCGCGAGCAACTTCTGATCTAATTATTATAGTTATCTTTTTTGTTTTTCCACTCATTGCTGTTCCATATAAAAGGAAAAATATGAATGGTAGTGTTTTGCATGTAAAAGCTAAACCAAGATCAATCTTGCTTGATGTTACTGATAATATGCCAAATATAAATGCAATATTTGACATACTGCTTCCTAGTCTGGATATAAAATTGCTTGAAACCAAAAGTTTTACGTTAACGTTTTTCATTTTTGTAGTTTTGGTTTCATGATGGTGTAGTTCACCGTGAGCAGGGGTGGATAGTCGGTAGCATAAGTTGACGCCTATGCGACAAATAAAGCGACAAGCCTGCATTGTCCATGTTCCGCTTTTGGCAACCTCTATCCTGCAGGACACTTGTTAAGTCCCAAGGACACAGAGCCAGCTTTTCAATCTGTCTAGCTGTGCTCATGTTCATGCATCCTCCTCTTGGTATGGGCTTGTTCTTGGTAGAATACGTGAACAGAGTGCGCATGGTGAAGTGTTTTTTGGGGGCGGGCCCGCGGGGGGTGTGTCTGCAAGCGAAGCGCGCAGGGCTGTCGTTCATTTACCTGTCTCGTCCCGCTCGATGGCTTCCACATCCAAGCGTCCGTAATAAACCGTTTTTCCGTTTTGTGTTATGTAGTCAAAGTTGTTGGCGACGTTGGCTGCCACATCGATTGGTACGCAAGGTCCTGCTTGGATACCATCATTAGCTGGGCAATTTTGAACTATTCCATCAATACGAGTGCTGATAGCTGCTTCTTCTGCTTTGAGGCGCTTGAGCTTGCTCTCCACTTGTCGTAGATCTCGGGAATGCCACCAGACATCCACTTCTCCGGCAGCGTAAGATCCGATTCCAACGACCAGGAGTACTAATCCAGCCCAGATGGACCTTGACCATAAGGTCTTACCCAGATCGTTGCGGAAGGCATTGACCAATTTCTCTCCAGTTGAGGATACCAGTTCTGCGCTGGCAGCGGCGATTCTTCCTTTCGCAGCGATTTCGGCGTTTCTTGCAATCTCGTCAGCGGTTTCTTTCATTCGTTGCGGCAGTTCCGTGAACGTTCCGTAGTATATGTCGATGGTGACGAGGATGGGGAACATGGCGTCCCCTTGTGGTATGTCCAGGGCATGGGCAATTGCCTGGATTCTGTGTATCTGTTCCGGAGTTGGTTCATTACCAGTTATTTGTTTGATTGCCTCTCTTAGGTCAGCCATAGAGTACCTCAAATGCGGCATGCGCCGCTTCTCTGTATCTTCGCAGCGCAGATCGTTCGGCGATCTTCAACTTTTGATCGGCGTTACTCAGGGCAAGGCGTTCATCCACGATCTTGTCTGCCACCAGGTCGTTGAGTTCTGGAAACTCTATTGCCCCTGTTACTTTTGTTTTCAGTTTGCTTTCGTTGAACCGTAGAAACTTTTTTGCCTCCCCGAAGTAGGTGTTGATGATGACGTATGTTGCACTATACCCTTTGGTGTTTCTGATAAACTCATGGAGTAGTTCCAGGCTATCCCGTTGGCGATTGATTGGCCAGAGCATGATCACTTCTCTGTTCATTTCCTTTGCCACGTCAATGAGGATTCCGCCATGCTTTACCAATCCTGCGGTTGCCCTTGCTGCGGTATTTATCACGATACAGTGTTGGCTGTTTGCCTCTATGATTCCACCAAGCTTGATGTATCCTTCCTCGGTATCCATGTTGCAGATCTCACAGGGAACGATACCGCTGAGTGCCTTGTAGGTATCGGGATTACTGTCATCGCTTTCCACCAGGAGGACTTGCTCACCCCGTTCGAGCAGAGAATCTACCAGTGCCATGGAGACGGTGGATTTTCCTACACCGCCTTTCCCGCCACCGACCATGAAAATCTTGTTCATAGATCCTCCGTGTCTGGCTTCACTTCAAAAGATGCGTTGCTAGTGCTTTTCTGTTGTGCATTTAGACTGTTTTTGCTGTCAGTGTTTGTCTTTGTTTCTGTTTTCTTCTTCCTTGCCACTTTTGCTTTCTGCGATTGTGCTTTCTTTCCTTGCACGATTTCTGTGATCGTCTTTGGCAGGATACCGAACACATCCCCTTCCTTGAGGGCGGTAGCGATCTGCTTGCTCGTGTATCCTTTCTCCAGAAGCTTTTGAATGTCGCTCTTGATCGCCATGATCACGTCTGACTTGTTTCCCTTGCCGGAAAGTTCTCCCGGCTTTTGTGTCTGTTCCAGCCTGCTTAGTGCTGCCTTTGCTTTTTTGGCATATTCCTCAATGTCGTACATTCCTGATCCCTTCATTCGGTCGTTCCTATCTGTAGGATAATCCTGGCCATGATGGCTTGCAATAGTGCAAGAATTAGACTATTTTCATACTGACAAATCGTAAAACAGGATGGGACTTGTCATACATATGCGGAGCCTGTGTCTGCCAAGTCACGCCAAGACCGTTCGGCGCTACGCTTCTCACAGTCCGGATCATCCTGCAAGGGGCAAGCCCCTTGACCCCGGCCAGCGCGGCGCTATCGCTTTGCTGTCCCAGACATGGGGAGTATTGGAGGTGTGGATGCCATTTGCACAGCAAGGACCAGAGCCATTGGATGCCGTGGTCAATGTTCGCTTGACGGCGGCGGAAAAGGCCCGACTGAAAGAGGATGCCGACCTCGCGGGCGTGAGCATGTCGGAGTTGGTCCGCAGGCGTTACTTTGGCCGTCCGCTGATTGCCCATGCGGATGCCGTGATGATCAAGGAGTTGCGACGGATTGGTGGTCTCCTCAAGCATCTGCACAACGAGAGCCAAGGGGCGTATAGCCAGGAAACCGCCGCAGCGCTGACCGCCCTCAAACGGTACATCGAACAGTTGAGTGCGGAGCGTGCCTCATGATCGTCAAGAAGATCAGGAGCTATAAAGCGAAGAACAAGGCGGCGAGTATTCGCGCTTTGGTGGACTACATACGCGAACCTCACAACCGGAATCCCGCGGAGAAGGTGCTGTACGCTAACGGGCGTGGATTCTTTGGTGCGTCTCATGCTGCCCAGCGGGAAGAGATGCTTTCTCTGGCATCCGAGTCTGTACGGAGCCGAAATCCCGTCAACCATTACATCCTGAGTTGGCCGGAAGGCGAACAGCCCAGCCCGGAGCAGGTAGAGGAGGCCGTCAGCATTTTTCTCGATGAGCTGGTCCTCTCTGATCATCAGGTCATCTATGCGTTACATAAGGATACCGACAATATCCATCTGCATTTGGCCATCAACCGTGTGCATCCAGAGACGCTCAAGGTGATCGAGGTCAACAAGGGATTTGATATTGAGGCGGCGCATCGAGCCATTGCCCGCATCGAGCACGCCCAGGGTTGGCAACCAGAGCAAAATGCCCGGTATCAGGTGTTGGAGAATGGTGAACTTGGGCGGGAACATCGGGAACCAGACAGGCCACGCCAGCCCGCCCAGAAACGGCGGGACATGGAACACCGCACGGGTGAGAAATCTGCCGTGCGGATTGCCATCGAGGAAGCCGCGCAGATCCTCAAGCAAGCGCAAAGCTGGGAGCAGTTGCACCGAGAGCTTGCCGAAAAGGGGATGCGCTACGAAAAGATCGGTAGTGGGGCGACGGTGTTCGTTGGTGACATTGGTGTCAAGGCGAGTGACGTAGACCGTAACGCCAGTCTTGCCAAGATGCAGAAGCGGCTAGGTGAATACCAGCCTGCACCGCAGCGGCAGCCGGTAGCACAGCGGGAACCAGAGCCGATCAAAGATGTGCCGGGGTGGAAGGAATATATTACGGGACGAAAGGCTCACTATGAGCAGAAGAGTGCCGAAAAGATCAGAATGGATCGACAACAAGAGCGGGAACGTAATCAATTACGAGAACAGCAGAAGGCCCGGCGCGACGAACTTCTGCGCGGCAACTGGAAGGGCAAAGGCGAAGTGCTCAATGCCATGCGCAGCGTGATTGCCTCGGAACAGGCGGCAGAGAAGATTGCGTTACGGGAGAAACATCAGAAAGAACGCGAGCAGTGGAGAAAACGGTTTCGTCCCTATCCAGATTTTGAGCGATGGTTACAGATACAACAACGTCCTGATTTGGCCGAACAATGGCGGTATCGCGCAGCAGAACCGCAACGCATCGAGGGCGACCGAGACGAACCGCCGACGGTGCGGGATATTCGGGACTTTCAGGCGGAAATTGTGGGGACACAGGTGTATTACCGCCCCAAAGAAGATCGGGGCGGCGGGCGCGGGGGTGTGTCTTTTGTGGATCAGGGCAAGCGTATTGACATTTACGACTGGCGCAACCGCGATAGTGTACTTGCGGCATTGCAGCTCTCGGCCCAGAAGTGGGGGAGTTTCACCGTAACGGGAAATGACGAATACAAGGCCATGTGCGTGAAGTTGGCAGCTGAACATGGTTTCAAGATCACCAATCCAGAGTTGCAGGAACGCATCCAACAGGAGCGGCAGCGGATACAGGAAGAGAGGGCGCAGGCGATGAAAGCGGAGCAGCTCAAGCAGTTCGAGCGCTATGCCGAAGCCGTTGGCGCGGAGCGTTATCGTGTTACATCCATCAAGATGTACCCGGACGGCAAGAAGCAGACCTTCATTCTCGACAAAAAGGATGGCGTGACGCGGGGATTCACCTCGGAGGAGATTGCGCAACGGATGCCGGAGATGCTTCGTCTCCAACGTCGCGGCGAAAATTTGTACTACACGCCGTTATCGGACAAGAAACACCACATCCTCATCGATGACATGGACCGGGAGAAATTGGAGCGGCTGATTCATGACGGCTACCGGCCCGCTGTCGTACTGGAGTCCAGCCCGGGCAACTACCAGGCCATCATCACCGTGCCGAAGCTGGGGACGCCCCATGACAGGGACGTGGGCAATCGCTTGAGCGAGGCCTTGAACCGGGAGTACGGCGATCCGAAACTGTCGGGCGCCATTCACCCCCATCGAGCGCCGGGTTTTGAGAACCGCAAGCCCAAGCATCAGCGGGAGGACGGCAGCTATCCCGAAGTGCGGTTGCTCAAGGCCGAGCGTTGTGAATGTGCCAAGACGCTGGAGCTTGCCCGGCAGATCGACGCCGACTATCAACGGCAGGCACAGGAGCGGGCGCAGAAGGCCTTGGAACGAGCAGCGGTCGGGGATAGGGAAGTACAGCCTGACGCTCTCAAAATCGATTCTAGGGCCTCTAACGAGGCTGTAATGGCCTATCAGCGGCATTACCGAGATGTGGTCAAGCGACAAAGAGAGATC
>JAJYPA010000650.1 GCA_021795795.1 Pseudomonadota bacterium
GGGTATCCCCGGATAATGGGTCAGCATGCTCAACACGGTATCAGCAAATCCGGGTTGGTCGAGCTCTTCCGGGGTCACATTGATGCTGAGAAAGAGATCCAGACCCATGTCCCGCCACTGTGCGAGTTGCCGCAATCCCGTCTGCAGCACGAAACGCCCCAGTGCCTGACGTTCCCGCACCCCCAGGGCGGAAAGGAATTGATCGGGAGAGATCTCCCGGTCCTCCCGGCGCCAGCGGGTCAGGGCCTCGAGGCCCACCACGCGATCCGTCGCCAAGGCCACCAAGGGCTGGTAACATAACGTCACCCCCCCGGTTGACAGGGCCTGCAGGAAATCCTGGCGCAATACTTCATCGCCCATGCTGATGCTGCAAAGATCCGGGTGATAGAATTGGACCCAGCTTTCACCCGCCCGGCCAGCGCACGCCTTGGCCGCATACATGGCCTGATCCGCGTGCCGCAGAAGCAAGTCAGCACCCCCCTCATCGAAAGGGTAGAGCGTCAGCCCCAGGCTCGCCCGGATGCTGACTGTGTCCCCTTTGATATTGAAGGGCCGCGCAATCACGGCCTGGAGACGGGACAGGATCTGATCCAGTGCATCCATGTCGCGCAGTCCTTCCAGCAGCAGCACAAACTCGTCACCACCCAGGCGCGCCACGGTATCCGTCCGGCGCACCGCATCTTGCAATCGATGCGCCACTTCTTTCAGCAGATCGTCACCGACAGCGTGCCCATAGGTGTCGTTGATCGGTTTGAAATCGTCGATATCGAGAAAACCCACGGCCAGGAGGCGCTCCTGGCGGTCGGAACGCGCCAGCGCTTGATCGAAAATCCGTCGCAAACCCTCGCGATTAGGCAGATCGGTCAGGAAGTCGTGCGTGGCCTGCGTGGTCAAAATATGCTGCTGGTCGTGCAGACGCATCTCCCGCACCAGCATGCGTAAAATGCTCACGCCGAAAATCAGGATGCCCAAAATGAAACCGATCGCCAGGGGTAAGCGGGCCTTTTCTTTGTGCCACCATACCCGCTCCACCAGGGCCGATGACCAGTGTGCCTCCACCGTCCAGGGATATCCGGGCACCGCCACGCGCACCTGGTCTTCTGCGGCAACGGCCCGCAGGGGGACAGTCCGGGGGGTGAAATGCCCCCGTCTGACGGTGAACAGGGGGGCATCATGCGCTCCGAGCACATGCAAGGGAAAGGCCGAGGGAATGGTCAGGGGCTCGAGGTTCGCCAAATCCACCAGACTTCTGACCGAAAACGTGTGGCCTCCTTGGTCACCGGGCGCCACATACACCAAAGGAACCATCCAGGCGTGTGTCCCGGAATCAAGATATGGCGGCCCGATCCTCCGGTGGGGATGGCCGGGTAGAGGCGTAAAATCCGCTGGCGCCGCCTTGGGACGAGTGGATTTCGTGGTCGTGGACCAGAGGAGGTGATTCCCGCGGGCATTGAGAATCTGGATGGCGACGACACCCGGATGTAGCGTTCGGATGATTTGTATTTGCTCCAGGGTCTCCACGGCAGGCAGATGCGTGCCCGTATTCAAGGGCAGAAGTGCGTTGCTGATGTAAAAGAGGTCGGCAAAACGGGTGTTCAGGTCGGCAGAGATTTGCTGGGCCGCAATCTGTGCCGCCATCTTCGCACGCAATCGGATGTCCTCTGAGAGGGTGTGATACAGGTGCTGGGACCGGTAGATGGCCAGCAGCATGACGAATCCCGCCAGTAGCGCGAACACCACACCGATCGACCAGAGCTTCCGGTATTTCGCAGGGGTTGACCGCACCGGCGCCGGGATAGCGGGGTCATCCGTGGCGGCATCCATCTGCGGCCCCCCTTCAGGCTTGCGGCCTCAAACCGCAAGCCTGAAGCCGCGGAAACTTCGCACGGCATCGTTTCAAGATATTCCTCCCGTAAAATGCGTACACGAACACGTTTGTGTTCAGGCACATTGCGCTCTGATTACGCCGCAATGTACGTTTATGGCCATATAGTACATTTTTCAGGCCGGTGTGCGCTTTCCGGAATTTTCGTTTGCGGGGTGGGATCGACTTTCCTCCGCCGCGGTCCCGTCAGTAGTGGTAGGCCACGCCGAAGATACCGCGCACCGCATTGACATGTATGGATCTAGAGCCGGTTCCCATTCGACCGGAAGCCGAATAGTTGTCGTAGTCCACTCCGACAAAGCCGCTCCATGACGAGTCAAAGCGGTAGTCTGCCTTTGTGCCGACCTGCAGCACATTTGCGCCCGGCGCGTTCGTGGAAATGCCCCCGAGGTATCCGATATGCCCACTGACGGTAATCCGGCTGGTCGGAGCGATAGCACCATACACACCTCCGCCGAGGGCATTGTTCACATAGGCTGCCGACTGACCCTTCACCCATAAGGTGAACTGTGCACACTGGTAGCCAATGTAAGGACCAACGATCGCGTTCCGGGCAATCCGAAAACCCTTGCCGAATCGCGCATTAAATTGTAGAGAATGCCCGCGCACATGAGTAGGACTGGGGCCTCCCGCCACTTTAACCCCGGTAGGGGTGTAGATGGTGTACGTACCGCCACTGAGGACCGGCCCTACACCATAGTCAAATCCCAGATGAGCGAACCACCATTCGGAGTTGGCGCCGTTGAAGGCGACCCCAACACCCGTGGTGGTGTTGCCACCGGACGCGATGATCGAACCGTAGGAATTACCGGCTATAACACGGGACGGTGTGCCGACGATCTGCCCATAAATGCCCAGACTATTCAGTCCGTCGCGCAGTATGTTGGCGTTTGCCCCAAGCGGAATAAACAGTGCGGCAGCGAAGATAACACGTTTCATTGTTTTTACTCTCCAGGTGATTGCGGGACGAAAGAGCTCAGGTTAAACGAGACGCTCGTTTATAATGATTATGCAGACCAACCGGGCTGAGTTTCAGGTTTGAGATGCGTACCTACTTGGTCTGACGCAAGCGAGATCCGGACGTCACGCTTCAAATCGTCGCATGAAGCAGATCCTGTGATAGTACGATGCAAGGATCATAGTAAAATATGTCCGGCATGTCACCCATGGGCGGCGGTGGATTAGCGCGTACCGTATCATATGCGCGTGCAATGCCGTTTGTTTGTGACTCCTTTACGTTGGCCTCCAAACCGTTGCGCCCATGCTGATCAGCGTCGCGGGAGGGGACAACACCGATTCAGTGCCCGCAAAATCTCCGGGCGGGTCTCTGCAAACGGGGCAGGGTAACGGATCGGCCTTCAGGCTACACGGTGTTTGGTGGTGCCGCGGGCGCGTCCACCCGCCCGCCGCCAGCGGGTGGGCAGACGTCAATGGGATCGCGCAGATACTGCGATATGTCTGGCAGACTCTCCAGGGCGGTGACCAACTCCGGCCAAGGCAACGCCCAAATGTCGGGGAAGAATCGTTCGCCCTCACGGATAACCGGATAGGCGAGGTTTTCTTGCCCGGGGGTGAACTCACAGTGAATACCCGGCTTCGTGTTGCCGCGCGCGTCGCAACGATACCAGCCGAGGCCGTCCAGCCAGA
>JAJYPA010000651.1 GCA_021795795.1 Pseudomonadota bacterium
CAGCTACGCACTGAACGATTTGCCGGGAGGGTGTCCTGAATTTTGTGTAAACGGCGTATTCATTTAACGTTGTGGCATCCGGTCATCGAACTGGATGGTAAAGCGGTTTAGGGCGGCTTTCCAATCCCGGATCGGCATGGTCCACTTCTGGCTGGTGTTCTGCAGGGCCAGATAGAATAACTTTAGTAAGGCATCATCAACTAGGGAAGGCGCCGCGATTCTTGGTAATCTTGCGCAGACTCCTGTTCACGGATTCAATGGCGTTGGTGGTGTAAATCACCCTGCGGATCGCTGGTGGATAATCAAAAAAAGGGAATGATGTAGGCCCAATTCCGCTGCCAGGACTGCCCGATGGGCGGATAGGCCTCACCCCATTTCTCAGCGAATGCAGCGAACTGCGCTTCGGCTTCCGCGACCGTGGCCGCTGAGTAGATCGCCCGCAAATCCGCAGCGACCGTCTTGCGTAATTTCCAGCTGACGTAGTTCAGGCTATAGCGGACCCTATGCACAATACATCGTTGCACAGCGGTTTCGGGAAAGACCGTTTCGATGGCTTCCGGAAAACCCTTTACTCCATCAACACAGGCGACAAAGCCAGTTCTTCACCCTGGCGGAACTCAACGCGGCCATTCGCTCCTTGGTACTGCAACTCAACACCAAGTCCTTCCGCAAGCAGCCGGGCTCCCGCGCGGAAGTCTTCGCCACCCTGGAGGCTCCGGCGCTCAAAGCGCTCCCGGATGCACCCTATGAATACGCGCAGTGGAAACGGGCCAAGATCCACCCCGATTATCATGTCGAAGTCGACCACCATTACTACTCGGTCCCTTACCCGCTGGTAGGAAAAACCGTGGATGTCCGCTACAGCAACGCCACCGTAGAGATCTTCCACCGCGGCAAACGAGAGGCCTCCCACCTGCGCAGCAAAGTACCTCACGACTTCACCACAGCGGAAAGCCACATGCCACCAGGCCGCCCGCTGGTCACCGGAAAAGCTCCTGGAGCAGGCGGCGCGGATTGGACCGCACACCCGCACCCTGATGAAAGCCTTGATGCTGCGGCGCCGTTACCCCCAGCAGGCATTCCGCAGCGGCATGGGCATCCTGCGTCTGGCCAAGACCCATGACCGGACCCGGATGGAAACCGCCTGCGCCCGCGCCCTGCGTATCCAGGCCATCAGCTACCGCTCGGTGGCCTCCATCCTGGACAAAGGGCTGGATCGTCAGGCGCCAGAGCAACCGGATCGCCCCATCATTCACCATGAAAACATCCGTGGTCCCGAATATTTCCATTGAAAAGGAACCTACCATGTATGCCCACCCCACCTATGATCGGCTCCATGCACTCCACCTGAGCGGCATGCTCCATGCCCTGGAACACCAGGAACAGCATCCGGAAATCGCCGCCATGCCCTTCCTGGAACCGTCTCGGGATCCTCCTCGACGCGGAATGGAGCCTGCGCGATCAAAAACGCCTGCAATCGCGCCTGCGCGCGGCCCGGCTGAAACAGCCCGCCACTCTGGAGGATCTGGGCTGGCAGGGATCCCGGCGCTTCGACCGCAGCCTCCTGCAGAGCCTGTCCAGCGACGACTGGATCCGCCAACATCGCAATGTGCTCGTTCTGGGCCCCACCGGCGTCGGCAAGACCTACATCGCCTGTGCCCTGGGCCATCAAGCCTGTCGGGATGGCTATCATGTGCTCTACCAGCGCCTGCCCAGGCTGCTCTCCGATCTCGAAATCGCCCATGCGGACGGTCGCTATCCCAAGCTCCTCCAACGCCTGGCCAAGATCAATGTTCTCGTGCTGGACGATTGGGGGCTGGAAACCCTGACTGATCGGAGCCGACATGGCCTCCTGGAGATCCTGGATGACCGTTACCAAACCGGTTCCACCCTGGTCACCAGTCAATTACCTGTCGATCACTGGCATGACAGCATTGGCGATCCCACCTTGGCGGACGCCATTCTCGATCGCCTGATCCACAACGCCTACAGGCTGACTATAAACGGAGAATCCATGCGGAAGAGACAGCGGTTGACCCCATCGGCCCAGTCGGCGTAACGTCCTTTTACTCGCGTCGCTACGCTCCGCCTGCCCCGGCCGAATGGCCGTGGACAGGGTGGCCGGATCATCGTGGAACCAGTGGCCGAATGCCGATGGATTGAGTGGCCGCATGGCGCGGAATACGCATTCGAGGGGGTTTACCCCCAGCCCCTCACGCTACGTGACCGTCAGCGTATCCAAAACCATCAATATCTTTGACCGTACTCAGTCAAACGGAGGCACTTGTGAAGAAACAGATTGACATTCCGATGAAGAAGGCGGCAGAGCCGCATCAACATGAGACGTTCGTACACAAGCTGGAACAGTGCGATCCGGGAATAGTGTGGCTTGACACATCCAATCACATTGTTGCGTTGAATAACGTAGCGTTGGAGATACTAGGACCGGCTGCGGAGCAATCACTGGGCGTGAGTTCGGATAAGCTTCTGGGGATTGATGTGTTGCAGATGCACCCGGACAAGAGTCGGAACAAACTTCGTTTGCTATTACAGTCTGATGATGCTGTAGGCTGTCCCGTCAAATCCCCACCGCCGGTTACGATGTTGATCAGTATCCCCGACAGGGTACTGGTGATCAGGGTCTCGAAGATGGTGGGCGCCAAAGGAGTTAGTGGCATGTGTATGATTTTTTACGATCTTACGGATTTGACGACTTCGCCTCCTGAAGGTGTCGGGTCTGAGGCTATGACGACGCCCCGTCGTTTGTTCAAGATTCCCATATACCGCAGAGATCGGATAGTTTTGATAGATCTAAAGGATGTCGTGCGTTTCCATGCTGAAGGGCACTACACGACAGTTGTGACCACAGATGATAATTATCTTTCCAATCTCTCTCTCAGCGATCTGGCAAGTCGACTGGATTCCAACATCTATTTCCGTGTTCATAGGAGCCACATTGTGAGTCTCCAATATGCGGTCGAGTTGGTTCGGGAGGACGAGTCGGTCAGTCTCATGATGGCCGACAGCGGAAACACCTTGATTCCTGTGAGCCGGTCGAGGGTTTCACAAATTAGGGAGTTGCTTGGAATCACCTAATTTTAACTTTCAGTATAAATGGATTGTAATACCTGGTTAAATCCTGTGAGGTTCATTGGAACGGAAACCAG
The DNA here is from genome assembly GCA_021795795.1 of Pseudomonadota bacterium. The sequence goes on from JAJYPA010000651.1 coordinate 3,168, forward strand.
GTTAAGTGGCCAATATAGATAGTACCTCAGGCCTTGCAGCCTCGGCCAGCATATTGCTTAACCAATCGGGAGAGGTCCAACTGCTCAATCACCTCGACGATAAAGCGGGCAAGATGCCCTTCGGATAACCAGTCCTCCATGGACGGAGGCAGGAGATAACTGGTCTTGCGGTCGGGGTCGACAAAGTGAGTCATCGTTCACTCATCATATTGAATTATAAATAATTAATACCCCAACAGGATGGCCCGTGAAAGTCCGACAGATACCGTCTTGAACCGGTTTATGCAAGGGCATGATTGGGATTGAATGGTTGCCCCGATTTGAGCACACCGAAGGCGATATGCAGCAGCCTGC
>JAJYPA010000652.1 GCA_021795795.1 Pseudomonadota bacterium
CAGCGTTTAGCCACGGAACTGGAGTCCACGCAGCAGACAAGCCAGGTGCGGGCGGGTGAACTGAGCGCGGCACTACAGGCTGCGGAAGAGCAAAACCAGCGTTTAGCCACGGAACTGGAGTCCATATTACGTTCCCACTCTTGGAAGCTGACCAAACCCCTACGCATTACTGTTGGTAGCCTTCGTGCCAATATCCAGACTAGCCGGTTATTGTTGGCTCCTGGAAAACAAGGCCATGAACATCGCTATGCTTTTGCCCGTACGCTCTACCGCCGCATTCCCCTTCCGGGCAGGGTCAAGCGCGCTTTGCGCAACCCCGCAAAACGTCTACTCACTGGGCGGATCCGCAGTGATTACGAGAAGTGGATCCGGCAATATGACACCTTGACGGATGCGGACCGCGCTGACATGCGTACCCACATTGCGTCCTTCACCAATCCGCCCATCTTTTCCGTGGTGATGCCCACCTATAACACCCCGGAAAAATTTTTGCGCAAGGCCATCGAATCGGTGCGCGGTCAGATCTATCCTCACTGGGAACTCTGTATCGCCGACGACGCCTCGCCGCTGCCGCATGTGCGGAAAGTGCTGGAGGAATATACGCACAAGGATCTCCGTATCAAGGTGATTTTCCGGGAACAGAACGGCCATATTTCCGCAGCCTCCAACAGCGCCCTGGAAGTTGCTACTGGCGACTATGTCGCCCTGTTGGACCATGACGATGAACTCGCCGAGCACGCTCTCTACTGGATGGCAGCCGAGATCATGGCCCACCCGGAAGCGGAGTTACTTTATAGCGACGAAGACAAGATCAGCGAGAAGGATCGCCGTTGCGTTCCTTACTTCAAACCCGACTGGAACCCTGAACTTCTTCTCGGCCAAAATTACATAAGCCATCTGAGCGTCTACAAAAAAGAACGGGTTTTGCGCCTAGGTGGATTCCGTCAGGGATTCGAAGGCAGCCAGGATTGGGATTTGGTGCTCCGTTTTACGGATGATCTGCCTCCTGAGAAAATCCGCCATATTCCTGCCGTGTTATATCATTGGCGGATGCTTGCGAACTCGACAGCAAGCGATCTTTCCTCCAAGCCCTATGTGGTCAGTGCGGCGAAAAACGCCATCACCGAAAGCTTACAAAGGCATGGGGAGGAGTTCACGTTGGATGACGCCTGTAATGGTGCGTACCATTTGCCCAGATTCTCTGTGAAAGGTATCCCCTTGGCGAGTATCATCATCCCTACCCGGAATGGCCTTTCTGATCTCCGCCGGTGTCTGAATAGTCTGAGCCTTACGGAATACCCATATACCGAAATCCTGGTTATTGATAATCAAAGCGACGATCCTGATACTTTGGTGTACCTGTCTGAAATTCAGAGGCGTCCGGGCCACCGAGTGCTGTCCTACCCGTATCCATTCGACTATGCGGCCATGCACAATTGGGCCGTTCCCCAGGCCCGTGGTGAATATATCTGTCTGCTGAACAATGATACTGAAGTTATTACACCACATTGGTTAAGTGAAATGCTTGGTCAGGCGCAGCGGGGGGAGATTGGAGCGGTGGGATCTAATTTACTCTATCCCGATGGCACCATCCAACATGGCGGAGTGGTCCTGGGGTTGGGGGGAATCGCTAGTCATGCGCATAAAAACCATGCTCAAGGGAGTTATGGCCATTTTGGCCGAACGGCCCTAGTGCAGAGCTTCAGCGCCGTTACAGCTGCCTGCCTAGTGATGCGAAAAAGCCACTGGGATCAAGTGGGCGGTATGGCTTCCGAACTCACGGTGGCTTTCAATGACGTGGACCTTTGCCTGCGCTTGCGTGAAGCCGGTCTGCGCAACACTTGGCTTCCGCACGCTATCCTGTATCACTATGAATCTAAGTCCCGCGGCAGTGATACACACCCCGACAAATTGCGACGTTTTGCGCTGGAACATGCCTATATGCAGTGGCGCTGGGGAACAGTGCTACGGTGCGATCCTGCTTATAATCCCAACCTCACCCTCGAACGGGAGGACTTCTCTCTGGCGTGGCCGCCAAGGGTTCAGCATCCGTGGCGTCAGGAATCGGCCATCATTGATGTCCCCTATGGCGTACCCCATGTGGGGACAGAGCCATTGGTCTTGGCGCCCGGTGAAGAGTTCCAAGGCAGTTTCCCTATACCCGTGGGGGTTCGTGGAATGCTCACTGGGATATCGATATTGATAGGCAACTATGGCGGGGCGTCCAACGGGACATTGGTTCTGCATCTGCAAGATAGTGACGGGCACAGCGCACATGCCCATAGCTCATTGGACGGCTCGCAAGATAACGCTATGCTGCCGATGATCCTCACCCAAGGAGAGATTCCTTTGCAGGGGCAGGATCGACTATTTTTCCACCTCCGTCTGGAAGGAGCTACGCACCCAGTGGCGTTCTGGGTCTACACTTTGAATGAGCGCTGGGGGCATCAGATACCGGGACATGAGGATCGGGTGCTGCGGATAGAGTTGTTGGTGATGGAGCGATACACATACTACCAGAGCCAACTCCCTCTCACCCATGATCTGGATGCCATCTACACCCTTGATTATCAGCCAAAAACCGCTGATATTTTGCCACCCGATCCGTCTGCGGTGGGCTTCGATAGAGACTTTTATGTCCAGCTCTATCCAGACATTGCTACTGCAGGGGTGGATCCATACGCACACTACCAAAACTATGGCAAGGCCGAGGGCCGCCTTGGCCAAGCCCCTCTCATCCACGATCTGGACGCCCTCCATACCCTTGATCCCCAGCGGGAAACAGTACTGGTGGTCTGCCACGACGGCTCCCGCTCCGGTGCCCCGATCCTGGGTTATAATCTGGTGTGGGATTTGCTCCGCCAGTACAACGTAGTGACTCTGTTTCTGGGTCCGGGTCCCATGCTGGAGGCGTGTCGGGCATTGGGATCGGTCGTTCTCGGGCCGGTGGCTCATCATCGCCACCCCCTCATCGCCGATCGGACCATTGCCGCGATTCTGGAGAGAACCGCATTGCGGTTCGCCATCATAAATAGTGTCGAAGCCCGCTTCCCTCTGGCGGCGCTGGCGCGCCGGTATGTGGCCACGGTCAGCCTCATCCACGAGTTCGCCGCCTATATCCGTCCCCATGGGGCCTTCCTGGACACCGTGCGTTGGTCAGGCGCTACGGTCTTCTCCTCTCGTCTGACCCGGGACGATGCCAGGGACAGGCATGGAGAATTGCGCGAGATCGCCTTTCCCGTCATCCCCCAGGGGCGCTGTGTCCTGCCCGGAAGCAGTACGGTGCGTTCGGCTGCCCCTACGTTATCCGCCGCCGCGCCCCCGACCGACTTTCTGGCCGATGGTCTGGTGGTGCTGGGTTTGGGGACTGTCGAACTACGCAAGGGGGTCGATCTCTTCCTGGATTGTGCCGCTCGCGTATATCGTGCCGCCCCGAATCTTCCTATCCGTTTCGTCTGGGTGGGCAAGGGCTATGATCCCGAGAACGACACCGACTACTCAGTCTATCTCGCCGA
>JAJYPA010000653.1 GCA_021795795.1 Pseudomonadota bacterium
GTCTGTTTGTGAAATACTTCATCAATGGGCAGCAGGACATAAATAGACTATTCGCAAAAAATGCTACAGGACTCCAAAGGATAGCTGCATTCAAAATTGAAACCGCCCACTCTTTAGATTATTCAAAAGCGTTTGATATAAGATTCTTTACAACTAATCCACCGTATCGTTGGAAAGTTTCACAATTACCATTACCTTTTCGGCTGGCAGCTCAGATAGAAAATAACAGGCAATATACCAAGGCTTGGGATGAGTTGTCTGGGATTTATTATGCACGGCCAGATTTGCAGAAGGCATTTCCCTTGAACTCCTTGGCTTCAGATAAGGAGCTCCTCCAATGGGCAGGGATCACTGTTCCATCTGCTGATCCTGCTGCTGTACGGCTACGTCCCTTTCAAGCAGAATATAAATCTATGCTTGGTCGGCTCAAATAACATGGAGCTTTTGATGTACATTCATACCGAAACATATATCTCATTAGTTTATTACCAAGGCAATCTATGAATCAAACAGATAAGAAAAGCCGAAAAATCATTCTCCCCGGTGGAGCTGGCCTAGTAGGGCAAAACCTCGTTCCGAGACTTAAAGCCAAAGGCTACACCAACATCGTGGTGCTCGATAAACACAGGCACAATCTGGGCGTTTTGCAGCAGATGCACCCTGATATCACGGCGGAATGGGCTGATCTTGCCGCACCAGGGCCTTGGGCCAAGCACTTTGAGGGTGTGGATACCGTGGTCATGCTGCAAGCGCAGATCGGGGCCAAGGAACAGGAAATCTACGTCCGGAACACGGTGACCTCCACTCGGCACGTGCTGGATGCGATAAAAAAGTACCAAGTGCCATACATCGTCCACATCAGTTCATCCGTCCTGGAGTCCAAGGCTGACGACTATTATACCCAGACCAAGAAAGCGCAGGAGGATATGGTCCTAGCGAGTGGTGTGGACAATATCGTGTTGAGGCCGACACTCATGTTCGGCTGGTTTGACCGCAAACACTTGGGATGGCTGTCCCGCTTCATGAAGCGAGTGCCGGTATTCCCTATCCCCGGTGACGGAAAGTATCTGCGGCAACCCCTATATGTAGGTGACTTTTGCGACATCATCGTTAGTTGCGTCGAGCAGCGTCGGGTCGGTGGTGTCTACCACATCACGGGCATGGAAGAGATTTACTATATCGATATCATCCGCACTATCCGCAAAGCCGTTGGGGCGAAGTCCATGATTGCACACATCCCTTACTGGCTCTTTGCGACACTTTTGCGCATTTGGGCAGTTTTCGATAGTGACCCGCCCTTCACCGTGCCCCAACTCAAAGCCCTGGTAACCCCGGATGTGTTCGAGGTAATAGACTGGCCTGGTATATTCGGCGTAAAGGCCACACCATTTGCGGAAGCGATCCGTGAAACCTTCCTCGACCCCACCTACAGCAAGATCGAACTGGAGTTCTAGGCCATCTCATGACGAACCACAAAAATGTAGCGGTCATCGGCGCTGGCCCCATGGGATTGGCTGTGGCCTACCAAGCCGCCAAGAATGGTCATCAGGTCACTGTCTTCGAGGCGGATGACCGCATCGGTGGGATGACCGCCGCCTTTGACTTTGATGGTCTGTCCATCGAGCGCTTCTATCATTTCATCTGCACCTCGGATCAACCCTTGTTTGAACTGCTGGAGGAATTGGGGATTCAGGACAAACTGCATTGGAAGGAAACCCGCATGGGGTATTACTACCAGGGTGACGTTTATCCCTGGGGAAATCCCGTCGCTTTACTGCGCTTTCCCGGCTTGCGGCTGATCGGCAAGTTGCGTTACGGCGCGCATGCCTTCTTGTCCACCAAACGCAAGGACTGGAGGACTCTGGATCATCTGGAGGCTACCCAATGGATACGCAAGTGGGTCGGCACGCAGGCTTTTGACGTCCTATGGCGGCGACTCTTCGACCTCAAGTTTTATGACTATGCCAATACCCTGTCTGCTGCCTGGATCTGGACACGCATCAAGCGCGTCGGGTCTTCTCGCTACAACATGATGCGAGAGAAGCTCGGTTATTTGGAAGGGGGATCGGAAATCCTACTGAACGCCCTGCAAGTAGCCATTGAACAGGCCGGAGGCGTTATTCGCCTGAACGCCTCAGTCGAGCGCGTCTTGCATGAGAACGGGAAAGCCATCGGAGTGCAGGTGGGGGGAGAAGTGTCTCGTTTTGATGCCGTCGTGAGTACCATACCCGTGCCCTTCGTGCCCAGGATGATTCCCGATCTTCCGGAGTCCCTTCTCGATCAATATCGGGCGCTCAAGAATATCGCTGTGGTCTGCGTGATCGTCAAAACGAGCAAACCCATCACCCCGAACTTCTGGCTTAACGTCAACGACCCGCAGATGGATATACCTGGAATGGTAGAGTTCTCGAACCTCCGCGAATTATCAGAACATGTCACTTATGTGCCGTTCTATATGCCTGGGGAGCATCCGAAGTATCAGGAAGCAGATGAAGCCTTTCTGAAAAAAGTGCGTCATTATCTGCAAACCATTAACCCAGACCTGGACAACGGGGACATCCTCGCGATGCGCGTCAATCGTTATCGTTACGCTCAACCTATCTGTGCCCCTGGCTATCTGGGTACGCTACCGCCAATCCAGCTCTCCATAAAAGGATTATACGTGGCGGACACCTCCTACTACTATCCCGAGGATCGCGGCATATCCGAGAGCGTCCAGATGGGCCGTCGTATCGCCGAGATGCTATAGGTCAATAGATATGCGCATTTTTTTCTCCCGCCAGTTTGTCGTCTTCATGCTCACCGGCGGCTTTGCCGCAGCGGTTAATTTCGGTAGCCGATTTCTGTATAACACCATTGTTGATTTCCCTATGGCGGTTACCTTTGCATATCTTACCGGCATGGTAACGGCTTTTATCTTGGCCAAGCTATTTGTATTCCAAAGTTCGTCCCATTCTATCGCAAAATCCGCGGCCCTGTTTGCAATGGTCAATATAGTTGCCTTCGCGCAAACCTGGGCCGTCAGCATGGTCTTGGCCTACCACCTGCTGCCCGCTGTGGGCATTCACAATTTCGACAAGGCCATCGCGTCGGCCGTGGGGATATCCATACCAGTTTTTACCAGTTTCATTGCACACAAGTACATCACATTCCGGGAAGTCACTTTGTGAATGGGATTAATCGCCAACGGCAAGCCTGCGACAAGCGAAGCGCGAAGCAGTGGGGTCTCGGGGCTTGCCCTGAGCAGGGTGGGCTGTAGGAACTGGTCCGCGTCAGCGGACCGGGTCCTACCTGCCCCTACCCTGCCCTTCATTTCATTCAGGGAGCAGGCCGCGATTGCCAAGTACTGCACAAAGCCGCCCATGTTGCGAATAGTCGCGGCAGCATCGCGCACGCTCCGCACAAATCAGCAAGAACCCGCTGAAACGATGATGACAAGGCGACTGCTTCCCTGTGAAAAACCGCACAAATCCGCCATAAAGCCGGTGGGATCTGCCATACC
>JAJYPA010000654.1 GCA_021795795.1 Pseudomonadota bacterium
AGGCCGAAGCTAGACCAATCCGTACCGATCAACGGACCCTGAGCTGCCCCCGAGGGGCCATCTAGGGTGACTGTCCAAGCTACTGCCTCCTGCGTAAAAACACTGGCGACCTTGTAACGGTAATTCCCGACCGTGTCAATAGGACACGGGCCATCCCCCGCTAGTCGGATGGCAACGTATTATGTGTATACTACACACCATGACAAGCACTGAACTGATCAAATGCTGGAGAAGGCAGGATGGCTGCACCGGGGCACGAAAGGCTCGCATCACGTATATGTGCATCCTAAGCGACCTGGGCATATTTCCGTGCCGCATCCACGCAAGGATCCAGGCCCCGGTCTACTCCATAAGCTCTTAAAGCAGGCCGGACTCAAGGAGGTCAACCACAAATGAGATACCCAATCGCCATCGAACCTGGAGATGAGACCCATGCCTACGGGGTAGTGGTACCCGACTTGCCCGGCTGCTTCTCCGCTGGGGATACCCTGGACGAAGCCATCGAAATGGCCAAGGAAGGCATCGAGCTGTGGCTGGAGACACAGATCGACGAAGGAGGAGACATTCCCGAACCCAAAGCCATCGCCGAGCATCAGGCCAACCCGGAATTCGCGAACTGGATCTGGGCGGTGGTGGACGTGGATCCCGCCATCATCTCCGACAAGGCGGAGCGGGTAAATATCACCCTGCCGGCACGGGTGCTGCGGCGCATTGATGAGGCGGCCAAAAGCCGTCATGAAAGTCGCTCAGGCTTTCTGGCGCGCGCCGCTCTGGCGACGCTCCGGAATGAGGCGGATAAGGTGGGTGAAAAATAGTGTTTCAAGCGAAACTGGCGCGTAGCTGATCAAGTAGTTTGGGAGGCTGTGACGGTGGTCTGATTTCATTTTTAGCTTCCATGATGGCGGCGAAATCAGACAGAAATGCTTGCCCGCATTGCGAAGCACACGTAACCAGACGATGTGTGAGCCTAACCGGGACGCTCAAGGATCGTGTCCAGGTCGTTGTGCGCCACCTCGCGGGTCACTTCCCGCCGCCCTCGACTTGAGCAGTTCGGAATAACCGAACAGTTGCCGCCGGAGTCAGGTCGCCGTCTTCAAAGATGTGTTTGATGTGCTCGCTGATGGGTGCCCTTGGCCTTGCCCTTTTCATAACGCTGCCAGGAAAACCAGGCGTACCATCCGGAAAAGCCAATGCCCCCGCGAAAGTTACCCAAAAGGCGATATACAAGAGGCACCAATGTGGGGCGATAGGGATGTGGTAAAGGTGCAGACATTGCAGCCGGCACCCTGGGGGAATTGCACGAAGTCTGGTGCCGCGCCGAACTGCGGGGCAAAGGCCTCGGGCTCTGTCGCCTCATTTTTTAATATGGCCCAGCATGTTGAGCAAGGTCTTGCGCAGTCGCTCGGCCGCTGTTTGGAGAATGCCGATCTCGTTCGTTTCCGTCTGTTCTACAGATTGTTCCAATCGCTCCCCCAGAGAAATGGCCCGCAGCCGCTTCGCCAATACCACTACCGGGGCAAGAATACGCCGCTCGATAAAATGTTTCAGATTGAGTCCGATCAAGAGAAATACTAAGGCACTCAAGATCAAAGATGCACCGAGCGTAATCGCTGCGATGCGTAGCGTGCTTGTCACGTTGTAACCAAATACAGCGAGGCCCAGAGGTTTCTTATCATATCCCGTAAGAGGAACCACAAAGAGATGGTAAAACTCGCCGCTCTTAAACATGGCGATGCCAGTGTAGTTCGCATGTAGCACGTTGGGATGTTTGGCAATATATTCCTGAAAGTCTGGAGAACTGACATAGTTGAAGACATTGTCTCCTACCACCGTGCCTTGTAATTTGTTGGATGGGACGCCATCGTTATGGATCATGATAGCGATGCGGCTCCCTGGAATATCGTGCAATATACGACCATATAACGAGGCGATGGGCAGACTGACTTGAGCAACCCCGAGCGCACTGCCATCATTAGAAAGCACAGGAGCAACGCCATTTATAGAATACCCAATCTTCAACAGGCCCAGATTTGCCACCGGCAAACCGGTTTGCATCACCTCAGCGATATCTGGGCGTGGAATTGTACGATCTCCAAAAAACGGCGGTTTATTAGCTCGATACAATACATGCTGGTTGGCGATGAACACAACAATGGCATTGCCATATTGTGACTTGAGAGCGCGATATAAGCTATCGGACTCCGCACCAAGTTGGCTGCGTTGACTTGCGGAAGGTGCTGTGGCGAAGGCGGTTACTACTCCTGGGTTGGCGGCCAGGGCACTGGCGGCGCCAAGGACCTGCTGCGCATAAACCGCCGTTAGCTGATGAAATTCATTGCGTATAGCGGAAAGCTCCTGATCTTCCGCCTGGCGGATCAGTAGATACTGTCCCAATGCGAGAATACCGAGCACCAACACAGCGTTAAGCAATACTGCAGGAATGAAGCGCCGTAAAAATTCCCGAGTCAACGTATTTTCGCGTGCCATCTGATTCTCCGTCCAAAAACATGCTCAATCATGATCAAGAAATATCTGGGAAAACGTGTCGTCATCAAGCCCATAGCGCCCACCCTTTGCGGCCGGTGGTGCTGGTGCTGGTGCTGGTGCTGGTGCTGGTGCTGGTGCTGGTGGAGGTGGAGGTGGAGGTGGAGGTGGAGGTGGAGGTGGAGGTGGTGGCGGCGGCGGAGATGGAGATGGAGATGGTGGAGATACCACAGGTTGCTGAGATATGAAAGCAGCTTTCTCTTGGCGGGCGCGGGTCTCTCGGAGATGCTGCAGGTGAATGATGGGGTCTTGGCCGAGGGAAGTTTCGTCTGCTGTTAATAGTGAGAAAATCTCTTGTATTAAGGTCTTGCGCTCACTCTCTGGGAGAGCCGACCCGATTTCTTCGCGAACAAATTCAATGCAGGTCGTGGTCGGTGTGCGCAGGGCACCTCCCGAGTAGGCACCTTCCCACCGAAGCAACAATGCCAGAGACTCATCCCGGTCAAGGCGGGTGCTGAGTGTGCTCCATAGTATGCGCCGCATGCGAGATTGGTTGTCCATAATTTTCATCTGCTCCATATCAGAGTGTTTATCGCTGGGAAATTAGCCATGGCGTTATTGTTTTGGAACACATATCGAAGTCTGACCGGTTTAGGCATCGTCCAGGACGATATTACAATAAGGCGTCATTATAAACTACCCGTCATGGTGGATGGGAACGAATTGCGCAAAGCTTGCCACGGACAACGCACGGCGCAGTATTGCGACAATTGCCTGATCCACAGTGTCGCGGGCGGACCTGGGCAATTACATGGCTCCACCAGGATGCGCCGGAAGGGCAGCTTTTGCAGGAGGTAGCGGTGGGCAGTGGGCGGTTATGAGACAATATACAATAGCATTGGAAGGGCCGACTTGCTGATGGGCAATCAGTCAGCAATATCCTGCTTCTTTCTGATGCCGGAAAGCCAGTACATACACGGCATCA
>JAJYPA010000157.1 GCA_021795795.1 Pseudomonadota bacterium
AGCGAGTGCTGGCGCAGCGGCGTTCAACGCCGGTGCGGGTGTACTGGATTTGGGCAACACGGGCAATGATTTCACAGGGTCGGTGACGGCAATCGGTACGGGCATAACGATCCAGGATGCGAAAAACCTGAATATGGCCTTAATCTCTGACGGCAGTAATGGCTTACTCAGTCTTATTGCGGGTGGAACCTTGACATTGCCGACTGGGAATATAGATACGGGTAGTGGAAACCTGACGTTGGCCGCCAATGGCGGTACACTGATGACGCCGGGGAGCCTAAGCGGTGCGAATGTGACGCTGACCGGCTCGCAGGGATTAACATTGAATCAGTATGTGACCGCCAACGATAATCTTACCTTGGTGAGCAGTAACGCAGCGATTGACCAAACTGCGGGGATTATATCTGCTACTCAATTAACTGGGAGTTCAGTAGGGAGCACGACTCTCGACGGAGCCAATAAGATCACAGATCTGGGCGACTTCACGGCCGCGGGATTCAGTCTGGACAATGCGCAGAGCTTAATGGTTTTGAACGGCGCCACGGTGAACGGTGGCAGTAGTACGGCACTGACGACGACGAACGGTAGCAACCTCACGATTAACGGCACGGTGGATGGAACGACGACCACCCTGAACTCGGCGGGTACGATAGGAGAAGGCACCGGTGGTCTGATCAACGCCACCGATTTGATCGGCAGCTCAGGGGGAAGCACGACGCTTGGCGGAGCCAATCTGATCACCAATCTGGGTAACTTCACGTCCGCGGGATTCAGCCTGAACAACGCGCAGAGCCTGACAGTATCGAGCGCTGCCACGGTGAACGGTGGCAGCAGTACGGCACTGACAACGACGAACGGTGGCAACCTCACGATTAACGGCACGGTGGATGGAACGACGACCACCCTGAACTCGGCGGGTACGATAGGAGAAGGCACCGGTGGTCTGATCAACGCCACCGACTTGATCGGCAGCTCAGGGGGAAGCACGACGCTGGACGGAGCCAATCTGATTACTGATCTAGGCAGCTTCACGGCCGCCGGATTCAGCCTGAACAACGCGCAGAGTTTGACGGCCAATGGTCCGCTCAATTCGTCCAATGGTTCCGGCAATATCAGTCTAAAGACGGCGAGCGGTCTTCTGGTTTTAAACACAAACCTGTCAGGAGGGAATGTCACCCTGGATTCGGCTGGTGCATTGGCTCTGGCTCACAATATCAATGGTACCAATGTAAATTTGGAATCGGGTAGTAATATTGATCAGACCGCTGGGGTCATAACCGCGACCACCCTGACCGGCAGCTCAGTGGGAGATACGACACTGAATGATGCAAATATGATCAACCAGTTGGGGAGTTTCTCAGCGGACTTTAGTCTGGTCAATGCGGAAGATTTGACGGTAGCCAATGGTGCCACGGTGAACGGCGGGAGCATTGCAGATCTGACGACGACAAATGGAGGAAATCTGACGATCGATGGGACCGTGATAGCCAACGCGGTTACATTAATATCTGCGGGAACAATTAATGAGGGGGTTGACGGACAAATTGATGCTGGAACGCTGGCAGGGGATGCGGTTGGCTCGACTGAGCTAGGAAATGCATTTATAAATAGTCAGAACCATGTAAACTACCTTGGCGATTTTTCATCGCCAGAGGGTTTTAGTTTCACAAATGATCAAACAGTAACATTAGCCTCAGTGAATGGCAGTCCATATTCAGTTAATGCTGGTTCAGCCTCATTTTACCTCTCAGTTGACAATGGCAACATTCAACAACTAGGTACTACCCCATTGTACGATGGATCTGGAATTTATTTATCCACAGGTGGAATTGGCAGCATTTCTGCTCCTATCTATGTTGTGAGTCCCAACTCACAATATGTAGAAAGTATTGGGATTCCGCCTGCCTATTTTTATGCAGTGAATAGCCAGGGTGGATTTATTCCAGTTCTAGGTGATTTAAGTGTTAATGTCCCGAGTTCAGTATTGGCTAGTCGTGTGCAAGATACAAGCAGCCACGCTTATGGATACGTGAATGCTAGCATTGTAACAGCACACTACGTACCATATGGAATCGTCCCTCCGGGTATAAGATTGCCTAGAATCAAGCAAGCATGTTCACCCCAACATCCAGGCAGTTGCCAGAATAGAACGCAGTGATCTTCATCAGCTTGGATGAGACCATATATTCTGATTCAGTTGGCACCATTAAGGGTTATGCATCATGAATATCAAGTATAATAGGATGATTCCCGCTGTAATTTGTGCATGCCTCTTATTTATAGAAGACCCCGCTAATGCGCAGACTTCGGGGCTCACCCCTGCGCTGTCGATTCATGAATTGGTATCGGCTCGAAGAGAGCTTGGAAAGCATCTTCATGAACCCTTAACACATGATACGCTCAAAAAAGTAAATATAGATTTGCAGCAAATGATTGATGCACTGCGCAAAGAACCCAGTAAAAATTTACATCAGTCGTTAATTGTACTGAGTTCAAGGGAGCGAGCGCTTGTGCTTCGTGCAAATGCAGTGACGCAGCGTACCAAACAATATCTAAAGGTCTCGTCTGGATGTGTAGCTACTGTAAATTCTGCTATGGCATCTGTGTTGTTGTCGGCAGTAGACCAAATGATGCATGCCAAGAAGAATGCAGGATCCAAACCTGCCGTCATTGACGCTATTGACACAACAAACGGCCATCAACCGCTTTTTATCATTAAGCATGGTGATAAACTGAGCAGTTTAACGTTGTTGGGAGTGAATTTAACAGACTCTCAATGTGCAAATCCATCAATAATGGTAACGAATGACCAAGGCATTAAGCTGAAGCAACAACCGGTTATTGAGATGGCGACACCTGCGCGCATCAAATTAAAGTGGCTTAACATGGGTAATCTCATGCCAGATCAATATGTACTACACATTACACCAAGGCGTGAAAGTTTTCTTTTTGGGTGCTCATTGCAACCACGTGAGCAGGCGTTGGGTGTACTGCAAGTGATCTCCACCCCGAAAGTGACAGTCTCATATACCTTAACTGCCCTTTATAAAATGAACAACAAGACTAGAAAGTTACAAAGCGAAGTGATTGGGACAGGCGTGCTTGGACCGCTGAGCCACGATGGTGCTACTTCAGCGGTGACTATCAGTGTACCCAAGACTAAGGATGCCGTGAATTACACCTTGGAGGCCAAATCGAGTTACGGAGGGGTTAGCACCATGCCGGTCGGCCCAATTAGCCAGCCTGCAGACGCAAATATAACCATAGGCCTGCCCAGTGGTATCACTATGACCTGGAATCCGGCATTGAAGCTTTTATCTTCTAAGTTGCGACAAAATAAGTGTATGAAAAGTCTGAAGTAAGCAAGATGCGCACATCATAAACTGTTTAGTTTTCATCACTCTCAGATCCGGAAATTACCTGAATTTCAGAAAGTCCACTTGGTGCAAGATCTTTGAGGAGATCGAGGAAGTCAGCACCGACAAGCCGATGTGCACGGCGCAATAATAGTGGTACTGGACTGGAAGGTTCATGCTTAGAGTAATAAAGGCAGATATCATCCAGCATTCGCTTTATATCTTGAAGATTGTTAATTTGTCCAGGCACAGAACCAGATGAAGAGAGATCTGGATCGCCATGATTTATTGAGGAGGACAAGTTGGGTTCCTCAAGGCCAGTAGAATCACTCTGATGATTGGGTATTCGTACGGCGACTTGTGCGTTGATAAACTTCAGTAATTCACGATGGTCCTGCATTAATGGTTTTAGATCGGGTCCTGCTGTACCAATCTGATCGATGAAAATGCGATCAATAACAGCAGCATGTTCTAAAGCTTCGGTTATTGTTGAGAGAGCATCTAGTAAGTCATGCTCTGGGCAATCCATACAGCATGCCTCGATTTCTACCAAGGTCCGCGTCTCTCCAGAACCAGTTGGTTGCAGGGTTCCATTTGCAATCCGAAGATCGCGTAGTGAAAACTGACCTAAGCGTGGTGACCGAACAAAGATTGCCAATCGAAATCCGCCCAATACACCCATTGGGTCGGTTAAAACGCTTACGGCATTAACCCGTGCTGTTGGATCGTTATCATCTTCTACATCAAGCTGTGGATAAACACATTCCCAGTAACTTTCTAATAAACCTCGGACAAGTGCTAGACCTGAAGCCCAACCAGGAAGGCCATGTATTTTCAGCCAGGCTGATGTAAGAAACACAGCAGCATGAAGATCCTTGGAGCGACCAAGGACCTCTCTGGAAAGGTTCTCGACATGGACCCAATCTGGTTCCTCTGCAGCCTTCACGCTGTCGCCGATTGCGCGTTCGGGTTTTGGTGTAGATACGCGTTCTAACTCGATATATAGCGGATCATACTCAAGATTCTCACCACAGGGTAAGTCTTCATTAATGGGTAAAAGAAGGTCAGTTATGTTGATCATGTTGGGCATGGACTCGGACCTTAAAATGAGATTCAATGTAAAAAATTATAACATGCTTTTCCGTTCTGTTGCCAATGGCGCTACAGTTTGGCTACGGGAAAACTGGTCTAGTTGGAACCAGTTAATGTCGAGTGCCGACGTTGATCTAGCACCAAAACCACGAGCGGAAAGTGATGAACTGTAAAACCAATCGGGGGACCAACCGGGGGTCGGCAAAGTCGATTGGCATAATTGCGAGGGGCGGATTGGAAGAGCCGAAATGTCGGCCGAGGTGGCATGTTAGAGCAGGAATTACCGATCTTGTGGGGTTTCTGCACAAAACATTGGTCGATGTTTTTAAGCGCATTTCTACCTGGAAAGGGGCAAAATCCACCTCAATCGCGGAAGTTGGGATATCCACAGCCCTTGATAACACTATCAGCAGCTGATACAGTTTAAAGATGCGAAGTGATACGGGCATAGACACCCTGCTTGACCTGCATGGCGAGATCATCGACCAAGGGGGTGGATACTGGATGAAGATCAAAGCCTGGCGTGTAGCTGCAACCGAGGAGATTCCTCATGGCATTCGATATTGCTTAACATTGCATGATCCCGACGGAAAGCGGATTTTAGGCTACGACAACGCCCACTTGGTCAAGCCGCCGAAGAAATTCAAATATGCTGGGCGTATTATGGCTTACGACCACAAGCACCGGCACGCATCCGACAAAGGTGTGCCTTATGAGTTCTAAAGATGCGCAGCAACTGATTAACGACTTTTTTGCAGACGTTGATTGCATTCTACTGGAGGCTACGAGATGACGGAAACCATCATGATTGGCATTATGCCGCAAGAGAAAATCCGCGAACGGATCTTGGCGATTGCGCGCGGCGAGATTAAACCAAAACCTGGGGAACCCAAGATTTGGTTCACCTCCATGAAATCCCTGGCCGAGGTACTTAGCGACGACAACCGGACTTTGTTGCGGGTCATCCAGGAAACAAACCCAGACTCTATTTCGTCGTTGGCCGAGTCGATCGGTAGGAGGCCCGGCAATTTGTCCCGCACGCTTAAAACGATGTCCCGTTACGGCATTGTCGAGATGAGGCGGGAGAAGAACCATGTCCGTCCCATCGTCCGCGCGACCGAGTTCCATATCGTCGCGGCGTGAATAAGCGTAAATGGTCGATTCTCTGCGGGGCTTTTTATTAGCGATATGGGGCAAGCCCGCATGGCTACCGGACCAACAAGAACAGACCGTTATGCTTCAGGTGACGACTTGATCAACTCGATATTTTGATTCCGGGTGGTCCCGATGATGGCGATTATGAAATCCAACGCTTGACGGTCAAGAAACGCATGCGCCAGACGCTGCGTGCTATCAGGGAAACGCTGATGCGGCGACGGCATGAACCCGTTGCGGTGTTAGGCCGTTGGTTGGGAACGGTGATACGCGGGTACTTTGCGTACTTTGCCGTCCCCGGCAACATGGATAGGTTGAATGGCTTCCGGACGGAAGTGATTCGCGCATGGCTGCATGCGTTAAGGCGACGCAGTCAGCGCGCACGAATGTCTTGGCGGCGTTTTGGCCCGATAGTGAACCGATACCTTCCTCCCGTAAAACTGGCTCATCCCTACCCATCGCAAAGGTTTCGCGTCATGACCTGAGGTAGGAGCCGTATGCGGTAATTCCGCTCGTACGGATCTGTGCGGGGGGCAGTGGGCAACTACCGTCCCTACCGCGACCGATTTACAGGAGGGTCCGATGACAAAAATGGCACGAACCGTGCCTTATTTCAAGCTGGCAGCAACGGAAGAACCCAGTCAAGAGATGTGCTCTGGAGGCAGGTGCAGGGCCGTGGCGTTATCCCGCATAGTTTTCACCGCCTGACCCAGTCCTTCCTGAAACTGATGGCTGTGCACACGCAACTGACCGAGTAGCCGATGGAGTTCCTCGCGGTTTCCGCTTTGCCGTACCTGAAAGATTTCCCGACCCAAGGTATGCACGGTTTCATGCTCGGCCAGCAATATTTCTACCCCGGGCAGTTCTGGCGCATGGGCGTGCAGCCAGGTCGTGATCGGGCAGGCGGCCAGTTCCGCATCCTCGTAGAAGCCATGGTTCACCACAGACTCTTCTGCCGCATGCACCCACCCCAGATGCCGATATAGGGCCAGCAGCGGCGTGTCGGCATCCCCGGAGCCGAGGACAAAGGTGCGCACAAAATCTGCCACCGCCTCCGCCTCCAGCGGCCTGGCAATGGCATACCCCTGGAGATAATGGATCTTCATCTCACGCAGGAAGGCAATATGCGCTTCGGTTTCCACCCCCTCCACAGTGATGGTGACGTCCATCGCCAAACCCAGATTGACGAGGCTCTCGACGAAGACCAGGTCCTGGGGCTTGTTCGACAATTCGCGGATGAATCCCTGATCGATCTTGATCTCGTCAATGGGCAGATTTTTAAGACGCAGGAGCGAAGCATACGCGCTCCCCACATCATCCAGCGCGATCTTCACGCCCGCGCTGCGCAGTCGTTGCAGATGCCCCAAAGCGACCCTCTGTTCGAGGATTTCTCCGATCTCCAGCACCTCCAGCACCAGGGCTTCAGGTGGTATGCCTGGATAGGCGGCCAGGATGCCAAAAACCGTGTCGGCAAATCCGGGACTATCGAGTTCTTCCGGGGTTACATTGACGCTGAGAAAGAGGTCCAGACCCAGGTCCTGCCACTGCGCGAGTTGCCGCAGCCCCGTTTGCAGCACGAAACGTCCCAGTGCCTGACGTTCCCGTACGCCCAGCGCAAAGAGGAATTGATCTGGAGAGACCTCTCGGCCTTCCCGGTGCCAGCGGGTCAATGCCTCGAGCCCGGCCACCCGGTCTGTCGCCAGGGCCACCAGGGGCTGGTAGCGTAGCGTCACCGCTCCAGTGGCCAGGTTTCGCAGGAAATCCCGGCGTAACATTTCATCGCCCATGCTGATGTTTCCAATATCCGGATGATAGATCTGAACCCATCCTTCACTCGCTGCCCGACCGGGGCGGGCCTTGGCCGCATACATGGCCTGATCGGCGTGACGCAGAAGGAGATCGGTGTCCGCTTCGTCGAAGGGATAGATCGTCAGCCCCAGGCTGGCCTGGATGCTGATCACTTCCCCATGGATCGGGAAAGGCTGCGCAATCGCCGCCCGGAGACGGGCCAGGACCTGATCCAGTTCAACCATGCCGCGCAGGCCTTCCAGCAGCAGCACAAACTCATCACCGCCCAGGCGCGCCACCGTATCGGTTCGTCGTACCGCATTTTGCAGGCGACGGGATATTTCCTGAAGTAAGTCATCACCGGCGGCATGCCCGTAGGTGTCATTGACCGGTTTGAAGTCGTCAATGTCGAGAAAGCCCACGGCCAGGAGCAGCTCCTGGCGATCGGCACGGGCCAGTGCCTGATCGAACACCAGTCGCAGGCCGTCGCGGTTGGGCAAGCCGGTCAGGAAATCGTGCAGTGCGAGATTTTTTTGGTTGTCACGCTCATCCCTGAGAATCTCTTCTTGCCAGTTACGCTGGCGCATTTCCCGCGCCAGAAGGAACAAGGTGAACGCGCCGAGTCCAAGCAAGCCCAAAACGACGCCAATATTATTGGGTAAGAGACTTTTTTCCTCGTACCACCAGGCTTGTTCCACCAAGGAAGTCGGCCATCCTGCGTCTATGGTCCACGGATATCCTGGCACCGGTACGCGCACATGATCGCCGGTGTGAAAAATTTGTAGGGAAGGACCTGAAAGAGAAAACTTCCCCTGCCGGAAAAAAGCAAATGGTGTATGCTGCGCATTCATCAAAAACAGGGTGAAATTTGGTGGAATAACCAGCGTGTCGAGCTTCATGATATTGATCGGACTGCCGACAGAGAAAAATGCATGTACTTCTCCGGCGTCATGCACCCTATAGCGCATAGTGATGACCCACGCATGCATCCTGTGGGCATAATGAAGCTTACCAATCAATCGATTCGGATGGCCAGGCAAGGGCGTAAAGTCATTCGCCAGTTCAATTGGTCGGGCAGGTTGCCGCATCGTCGACCATAGAATGTGATCTCCAGAGCCATCTTGAAGGTTGATGGCCATAATATGGGGATGTTGTGCCCGGAGGATTTGCACTTGCTCTAAAGTCCTGGAGCCGGGTGTGTGCGTTCCCGCATTTTGGGGCAGCAAAGCGTTGCCGATATAGATCAGATTATCGAAATATTTATTGAAAACGGCAGACACTTGCAGTGCCGTGCTCTGGGCAGACAGTAAGGCGTGCAGCTTGGTTTGATCTGCAATGGTCCGATGCAAATGCTGGGACTGCTGAATGTACAGCGCCGTCAACAGGCCTGCCAGAAATAAAAAAGCTATACCCACCCGCCAGAGGGTGCGGCGCTGGGTGGCGATTAACCGCGTGGAGTTCACGTTCAATGCGCACGTTTTTTGGAAGGAAACCGCTCTTGGTTCTGCCCCCAAAGCATATGGATCAGAGCATCCTTAGCGGCTTGATCCAGCACACTCCAGTCAGATAGTTCCATGTGTCTCCCACGTATCTCGCTATGCGGCAACTTTACCTGCCGAAGGGATCCCTTTTACTTCACCACGATTTCACCAAACATTCCCGACGCAGCATGGCCAGGGATCCTGCACACGTAGTAGTAAGTGCCCGATGTCGGATGCCAAGAGAAATTAGTGTATGCGAACTTCCCATCATGGGGAAGCGGACTAAATCCAGTTCCGGCGAAGATGGGGTTGATGTCTGGTAAAACCGCATAAGGTGGTTTTTTTTGGGTAATGTCAAAACTGTGACCAAATCCATTATTGGTGTTGATGAAGGTGACATGCACCGTGGCGCCGACGGGAACATCCAGGATTGGATTGGTGACGCCATGGATTTCAAAGCTCATGAATGGAAAGCCCGGGAGGCTGGCCGCTGCGACGACATGCACCGTTTTACCACTATAACTCACTGTACCTTCACTGACTTTTCCACTATCGCTGGCCAGCAAAGCCCTTACTTGCGGCAAAGTGGCAGTTTTCCAGGCGGTATCCAACGGGGTTGCCATTGCTGGACAGATTCCCAGAGTCGAAGCAAGGATGGTGGAAATACTTGCGGCAACATACCGATTCTTGTTCAGCATGGCCTTATTTGGTGTGGTCATGACGGGCGCTCCTCAATGGTTATTAAGTTTGGAAACTCGTTAGTTAAAATCAGCCATAGCCATACGTTTAACCCCCCATACCTGGGCCATATATTCATTGACCGTTCTGTCTATGGAAAATTTTCCCATACGAGCCACATTGAGTATGGCCTTGCGCGTCCAGTCCTCCCCATCGCGGTAACATTGGTCAACTTTCTTCTGTGTGGCTATGTAAGATCCATAGTCTGCTAGAATCATGAAATGATCTTCATTCAGAAGGCTGTTTACGATGGATTCATGACGCTGAGGATCATCTTGAGAGAAAAATCCGCTGCGAATTAAATCCAGAGCACCTTTGAGTTCCTGGTTGTTTTCATAAAAATGATACGGCGAATATCCTTCCGCATATAATTGTGCAACCTGTTTCGCACTCATGCCGAAAATAAAAATATTTTCATCTCCGACTTCATCTTTGATTTCTATATTCGCGCCATCCAATGTGCCAATAGTCAGTGCGCCATTGAGGGTTAGTTTCATGTTACCAGTGCCGGAAGCCTCAGTGCCTGCAGTTGATATTTGCTCAGAAATGTCGGCGGCGGGGATGATCAGTGATGCGATACTGACCCCGTAATTGGGTATAAATATACATTTTAGACGATCGCCTACCATGGGATCATGATTGACCACTTTGGCGACATCGTTAATCAGACGAATAATATTCTTTGCCATAAAATAGCCAGGCGCGGCCTTACCGGAAAAGATAAAAACACGAGGCACATGCCCCTCGTCTTCGCCACTGCGAATAGACTGATATAAAGTTATGATATGCAGCAGATTGAGTAACTGTCGCTTATACTCGTGAATTCGTTTGACCTGCACATCGAACAATGCGTGCGGGTTTATCTTTATCTGTAGCTTATTGTTGATATATTCTGTCAGCGCTTTCTTATTGGTGAATTTGGCTTTGCGAAAATCAGCACGAAAGTCAGCATTTTCGGATAAGGTCTCCAGTCGTTTGAGTTGAGTTAAGTCCCCAATCCAGTGGGCGCCGATATGACTGGTAATTAGCTGAGCAAGAGCAGGATTCGCCTGGTGAAGCCATAGGCGCGGGGTAATACCATTGGTGATATTAATGAAACGTTCCGGCATGATACGATAAAAATCGGCGAACAATGTATCCTTAAGCAGGCGGCTGTGCAATTCGGCAACACCATTAGTGCGATGGCTGCCCAACACGGCTAAATGTGCCATGCGCACACAGCGCCCGTCCTGTTCGTCAATCAGAGAAACGCGGTTCAGAAGATCGTTGTCGCCCGGAAACACGCGCTGCACCTCGGTAAGAAATTGCTGGTTAATATCATAAATAATCTGCATATGGCGAGGTAGTACGTTGGTCATCATTTCTACGGGCCAACTTTCCAGCGCCTCGCTCATTAGGGTGTGATTGGTATATCCAAAAGTACTGACGGTGATTTGCCAGGCTTCATCCCAAGCCACATGGTAATCATCGATGAATAAACGCATCAGTTCGGCAACAGCGATAGCCGGGTGGGTGTCATTGAGTTGAATGGCATTATAATCGGCGAAACTGCGCATATCATGGCCATGCTTTAGGTGATGCGCGATGATGTCTTGCAGTGACGCAGACACAAAGAAATATTCCTGCTTGAGACGCAACTCGCGCCCAACATAGTTGGAATCATTTGGGTAAAGTATGCTGGAGATGCTCTCGGAAAAAACTTTTTGTTTAACGGCTCCGATGTAGTCTCCTTCGTTGAATTCTCCCAGATCAAGTTCGCGTGAGGCGCGCGCTGACCACAAGCGTAAATTATTGACACTCCCTTCCCCTATCTGGAGGGCGTAACCGGGTACCGGATAGTCATACGCTACCGCTAAGACACTGGTACCGCCATCCCAGTGGTGGTGTATGGTTCCATCCAGATCGTGCTGCGTCAGCAATTTGCCGTGGAATCGCACGATGTAACTGTGATCGTGGCGCGACATTTCCCATGGGTTGCCGTGGCGCAACCATGGATCTGGACGTTCAATCTGTCTGCCATTCTCAATGACTTGCCAAAATAATCCATAATCGTAGCGGATTCCATAGCCGGAGCCTGGAAGGCAGCCTGTAGCCATCGCATCGAGAATGCAGGCGGCCAGACGACCTAGCCCCCCATTACCGAGTGCCGCATCCAGTTCTAATCCGGCAATTTTGTGCAGGTCTACGCCGAATTCTGCGAGCGCCTCACGCGTTACCTCATAGATCCCCATGTTCATGAGCGCGTTAATGAGTAAACGACCGATAAGAAACTCTAAAGACAGATAGTAAACATGCTTTGCATGGGTTATATTATCAATCTGATGTGTTCGCAACAATCGCTCAGAAAGTCGCTCCCGTGCAGCCAGGACCACCGCCGTCAGCCACTCGTGAGGCAAAGCATGCTCTGGATCCGAGCCTAATCTGTGTACCAAATTGCTGCAAATGGATCGCTTGATGGCCTCGCGATCCATGCGCATCGGAGTTTCACAATTGCTTGAATCTATTTTCATGTAAGCGCTATTAGTTTCATTCTTCATTATGACTATTCCATTAAGTTGTGTGATTTATCATAATATGCTGCTTGCGGTTTTCATTAAAAATACTTGCACATATTCGTAAAATATAGTACGCATTTCTTAATTGTGCAAATCGGAGGGCGGTTTCTGGTTCAGAGAGAAAACGCAGGACATCCTCGCGATATTCGCACAAGTGGCGCACTAGATTCGTTGACGTGGATTGCCCCGATGTGCCTTGCCATCCTCAAGGATCCGCCACGGTATTCCGTAACCCATTGATATTCTCAAACTCAATGCACACAGGAATCACTGCAATCACATGAAATTCCGGAAGAATTGTAACCGGGCATTACAGAGGGAGTTAAATTATGGCTTTATGGACTTACAATCAGTCAGATAGCTTCATGGATGACCCAGCCCTGTTGCCATCCTTACATTTCTTGACAGGATGAATCATCTCACCCAGGGTCAATAAAGCGTCATAGGCCGCGTTGATTCAGAACCTTCCGGTCTTCACTGAAGCGGTCCATCGGCTACCTCACGATTGGCGTCAACGAGCAGGACGATCCGGTTCTTCGCCCAGCGTTGGCCGTACTGTTCGTGGATCATCGTCAGGTCGTGGCTGTGATCCTATTTCCGGTATGGACCTGATTGCGAACCTACGTACCCCGCACAAGCCATGAGAGCAAAACCGGGGTATACTCCGTACTGACGAAATGGTATGCCGACATTTATTTCCATGGCAGGAAATTAGCTCATGAATATGGATGTATCACAGCAGAAAAAGGGAATCGTCTTGGCGGGCTTTCCGATCTGGGGCGGCCTCTTCAACGGTATCCTATGAGCCATATGCGCGCCTGGAAGCGATTTCTCGATATCCGCCCCGAAGAACTCGCCTTGGTGCATCTCCATGCGGATACTTTGGCCGGATCAGCGGATGCATTGGCACAACGGTTTTACGCTTTCCTGCTCTCCCATCCGGAAACCGCTGCGGTTTTTCGCGCCTTCGACGAGCAGCATCTGCGCCGCCTGACAGAAAAACAGGCGGAGCATTACCGGCATATGTTGCTTTCTCCCTTGGACGGGAAGTACGAAAGTGAACTCGAACGCATCGGCACCATTCATCATCAGTGGGGCGTATCCCCTATCTGGGTGGTGAGTGCTTATCGCCTGTACATCGAGCATCTGGAGGCGCAAATGGATGGCCTTCCGGCGTTACCATTGGCAGACCGGAGGATGCTGCGCGAGGCGCTTACCAAGCGGGTGCTTTATGACATGACGGTCCAGCTCGCCGCCTACGAAAAGGCCCGGCATGCGGAGAAAAATGAGCAGATGGCCGTGGTCCAGGTATTACTGGACACCGCCGCCCATATGACCAGCGTGGGAACACCGGAAGAGGTTTTTGCGCAGGTTTGCGACCGCCTGGTCGTCGCTTCCCCGTCCTTACACGCGGTATGGTTCGCCGTGGTTCCTGCGGCCGCTGTGGAGATTGTCCCCGCGCATGTGGCTGGGACGCGGGGATTGGTGCCACATCGCATCCCCCTGACGGAACAGGATCCACTCTGGCGGGCCATCCGCAGCGGGCGGCCCGTGGTGGTGGATCCCCATGCCGCCAATGCCCCGGGCTGGTGCCGGGGGCAATCCACCGTGGCGTCCGTGGGGATTTTCCCGTTTGGCATGGGAGATGAAGCGCGAGGAGTCGGTGTGGTTTATGCGGATCAATCCGATTACTTCGCCCGGATCGACCTGTCGCCTTTCGGGGCCTTCGCCCATCTGGGCGATCTGTTGATGGAGCTCAAAAGAGAGGCGCAAAGCGACCCCCTCACCGGATTGCCGAACCGCAAGGCCTTCTCGGAGCATTTGGAACCGGCGATCAGCCGGTCGCGGCGCCACGATCGACTGCTGGTGATCGGCCTACTGGATCTGGATGATTTTAAACCGGTGAATGATCGCTATGGGCATGCTGTGGGAGATGCGCTGCTGCGAGAGGTGGGACAGCGCTTGCGGGTCAGCCTGCGCGCCAACGATCTGGCCACCCGGCTGGGTGGGGATGAATTCGCCTTCATCCTGGAGGATGTGCAGAGCCTGGATGCTCTGGAGACCACTATGCAGCGCATCGGGACAGCGATTTTTACGCCCTTCGAGCTCCCCGACGGGAGCGCCATTGAGGTCAAGGGCAGCGTTGGTGTGACGGTTTACCCTTTTGATGAAGGCAAAAGCGATGAACTGTTGCGCCACGCCGATCAGGCTATGTACGTTGTCAAAGGGGAAAAAACCAGACGGAAGCGCTTTTGGGGCTATTGGCAATGTCATCCCGCGATGGAGATGGCTAAAGGACCCCGCTTTCAGTTGGCGGAACAGGCCATCGCCTGGTTCCAGCCGGTGCTCTCCCTGCAGAAAAGACGGATCGTCGCCGTCGAAGCATTGGCCCGGATCGTGGAAAACGGACAGGTCTTGACCCCTGACCAATTCCTCTCGCTGCTGAGTATGGAGGAGCGACGGGAGTTGAGCCGGTTCATGCTTACCCAAGGATTGCAGTTGTTGGAGTTTCTGGATCAGGAAGGATTCCCTCTGGATCTGTCGTTCAATGTCGATCCCGATTTCATAGCGGGCCACGATTGCGCATCCTTTCTTACGGAAACCGTGACCGCGTCACCGATCAATCCCCAGCGTGTCATCGTGGAGATTCTGGAAACCGGCGATTTTCTGAACCTCGAGATAGCGCAGCAAAGACTGACCGACCTCAAGGCAACCGGTGCCAAAATCGCCCTGGATGATGTGGGGT
>JAJYPA010000158.1 GCA_021795795.1 Pseudomonadota bacterium
GCAATACAAGGATGCCTGGATCGCTTCGGGCGGTCTTACCGGAGAAATCCCTGAACTGGCCTCGCGGGTAGGGGCGAAGGTCAAGGAATACCAGGGCCGGTCGTTTGCCTCGCTGGCTGGTCCGGATAGCCCGTTGTTTATCGTAGAGCGGCAGATCATCAAGAACTGGCTACGAAAATCCTGGCAAGACTCCATGACCCCATTGATAGAGGAGCAATGAATCATGAAAGTCGTGATCGAGAAAGAAACGCTGGGCACGGAACCCATGCCGCAGGCAGTGAAGGGCATCGATGCAGATGACCTCAGCGGATTCATCGGCTGGTCAACCCGATTTCGGATCGGCCCGGACGATCCCCTCTGGGGTGCGCTGCTCGCGACAAGGATATCCTACCAGGCGGCGACGGTGTCCATGGGCGCGGCAACTGATCTGTCCACCCAGGTAGCCAAAATTCCCGACATCATCTTTCAGGGAGCGAAACGGGCCGCCAACGAGGTGACGGCAAGCATTGCGGGGCAGTCCGATGCGTTTGTATCACGACTCGAAGCGGGCGGGAGCAAGTTCGCCCGGAACTTTTATGCGGAGGTGGAGCCCTTGCTCGACCAGTCGTTGGAGAAAGGTAAAGGAACTCTGGAAAGGGCCTTACAGAGCGGTAGCCTCAAGTTGGAGAAAGCAGAGCAGACGCTCGCATCCAAGCTCTCCGGAGAGGCCATACAACGCTATATCCAGGGTGCAAAGCAGGAAGCGCTGGTCACCTTCACCGACGAGGCGAGGAAAGCTGCCCAATCGGCCGTGCGGGCAGATCTCTCTTGGTCTTACGCAGTCACTGGAGCGGTGATTCTGGCGCTGATTCTGACCGGCTGGATCGCCAACAACGTCTACCTGCATGCCACCGATCGGATCACACCCGAACCCATTCAGCAGTACACCAATGGTCAGCGGTATTGCCATCAGGCTGGCCCAGACTATGTGTGCGTGCTCACCAAGGCGCCCACGGGATCTTGAGCCTGTACCATCAAGTTCAATGCTCTTCGGCTAGGCCTGGTTCTCTACCGGGCCTTTTATATTATCGCAGATTCAGTGATTTGGCCTCCGGCAAGCGTATGCCGGCAACAATCACCGGCCACAAGACATGCGTTGCGGATGTTGAAACGCTATAATATCCATGTAAGTGGGAGACGTATTGAACTTGTTAGTTTGACGCGATCTAAAACCTAAGGACAAAGGACAGGAAACGAACTTTTGACGGAGCGCAAAGTGGCATCATAGCGACGGCCAAACCTCGAAAAGCTTTTTCAGAGAGCCTGTAAGAGTGCTTTTTTGGCGAGTTTTCCAACAGAATTGGCTGAAAATAGTCGTTCATTACCAGCAAATAATTGACGGCTTCCTATGCAATCTGGCCAATCGATTATCAAAAACATACTGTCAGGTGCAGGACCAACAGCGACCGTTCAACGCTCACGTTAGATACCAGCCCCCAATTGCTCATTGACGGATGTCCCCAAGAGCCAAAAGGGCATTGGCTATAACCTCTGCATCAAAAGCTGCGATGAGTGCCTTTGCCTTATCTCGCGCCTGTGTGACAAATGAGTACGTGAGATTAATATATCCGTTTCTCTTACATAGAATATGCGGGTAATTGTTTCGAAACTCGCGGCTGAGATGACCATCAGCGTGAATGAGGAAATGACGCACCTCTAAGTACGGAAGCGCATCATCAATCAACCTTTGATCAACGTCCAGGCCAAGCTTACGGGTCATCTTCCGTATCAGATCTAAAGTGCTTCTTTCTGATTCAAGGCTCTGGAATACTGACTCGGCGACAACCTTGCAGACCTCCTCCCAACATCCGAGGCTAAGCACTGTAGATGCATTTATTTTGAAGTTGTGCTCGCCCACAATCTGGCCTGAGTTGAAGCCGTTTCTCGATGCTTGTTCAAGAATGAGTCGAAGGTACTCTGTAACTTCTTCGTATAGGTCTTTGATGTATGAAGAGTAAATAGTGGAGCGAAGGTGGTTAATAGCAATCTCCCGACTCCCATTAACGTTTCGCCTTCTTGATAGGTGACGATGACGCAGCTGATTCACGTGTCTTAGGACATAATTCGAGCCTGGGTCTGTCAGGTCGCCATTTGTTATTGCCATTCGCAACACATCAATTAGCTCGATATCGTCATCGAAGTAGCTGAGCTTTTGGTTGAACGCGTAATACGCTTTTGATGTCATTTAATCTCTCTATATCTGGCATATAGCGTCACATTCAGCGGTTTGTTCGCTGCAATGCTTTATTATGCTCATCTACGCCAATCAAAGCTTTATATTCAGATTCGATGCTTTCTCTAGCTTCGTTCATTTTTGGATTTAAATCGTGAATCCACGCAACATAAAGCTCTTCGAGTCGCTTCTCCAGAGGATCAGGTGAGTGAGCGAAGATTTTTAGCTTGTTGAGACTCTCCCAAACTCCATTAATAAAATCGTAAACAGCTTTTTGTGATGCATTGGATAGGAATATTTTCTTTCTCTCAAAATCCCTGAAATAGATGTCCAGTGATTCGGCTGCTTTTTCTAGCCTTTCACGTTCTGGTGGTTTTTTTCGACCCAGTTCATCCGGTTGTATCGCCCACCTACAATTCAGCCATACTTCTGCCAATAGCTCATAATTTTCTTTTAAAGCAGAAAATCGTTCTTGATTAATTGCATTTAATCTTACTTCAGCAAGTCTGTTCTTCTCCATTAATGCTGCCTTGGAAACTTCCAGCTGTTCTGCTAGGCGTTCCCTTTCAACTTCAAGCTCCTTATTTATTCGAGCTTGTTCATTGCGGACAATTCGTGTGGACCAAATACCGCCCAGCCAACGGGAAAGTTCTATTACCAAAATCGCAGCCAAACCAAAACCACCAAATACTTTTACCACTAAATTAGTTTCCATAGGTCTCCCTGAGAATAACGTCAACTTTTATCTGGCTACGGACGTGATGCGCCAGATTATAGCAGGTCTGGCACAAGCCTTTGTTAAGGCGGTTTCAATTCTCAAGCGCAACACCGCAGCTTAACTCTTTTATTTTGTATGCCATAACTTCGGCTTGTTCGAAAATACAGAGGTTTTCTAGATCGATTATTCAGATCCTTAGCCACCTTGGTCAAGTCCTGCTATATATTGCGATAGGTCGGTACCCATTGGGAAGTAATGGCGTAACAGACCATTAGTATTCTCGTTGGTGGGCCGCTGCTAGGGGCTGTGTGGGTCAGCAAAGTACACGCGCAGTTGGGCGCGCTTCTCCAGATCTTCGTGTCGTGCCATCTCCTTGCTCTGAACCGCCATTTCCAAGTGTTCCAGATTATTAGATCCTGACTGAAGGTGCTCGAGGAGGGATGTCGATGACTAGGGGTGAGAGCGCGGCGCATAAGTGAGTCATTTACTACATTCTCGACAAAGTCGAGTGGGCCCAGAGAATAGGTACCATAGTCATACCGGCTGAGTCACCGGGTCCGCCGGCAAAGCGATGATGTTTTCTCTCCCAAACCAAGCTGTGATCTGCCTCATCGCGTTCGGACTAAGTTCCTGCGTAAACAAAAGGGCGAGGCGGACTTTGGGTCTGGAGCATGCAACGTAGAAGAGATTGCGGTTGTTTTCGAAGAACTCCGTCCTGCTAGCGGGAGGACCGGACTCAACCCACTCGAGCATCTGTCCGAAATCATATTTGTTCCACCCGCGACCGACGATCACGAGCACGTTCTCGAACTCTGCGCCCTTGACACCGTGCTTGGTAGCGAAGGGGGTATGCCCGTCGATGAAATGGTCGAGCGCGATCAGTTCCGTATAGGGGACCGCTCGCAGCTTCCGAAGCTGGATAACGCGACGAGACTCTCCGTCCACTGGATTAGGACCGGCGCTAGCCAATTCTCTCTCTGCCTCTTGTACGGGCCCCGCAAGACGCACGTGCGGCAGGGCGTCGACAAAGTCGATGACTTCGCCGATCGTCCCTGACATTCTTAGTGCCATCAATGCGGTCATGGCCTCGGTCCATGCCACCTTGTCTGCGTGCTTATGGATTTTAGTCGCTGCAGTTCCGAAGCAGCCAAACATTTCACCGTAGCGCCTCCCCTCGAAGGCTACGCAAGCCGGCTCCAACTGGTCGGCCAGAAATTTGATGTGAGGATCCTCCTTCTTCAGCCAGGGATCATTAAATCGGCCATAGATTGGCGGGATGCTCGAATAGCCTTGCTCGCGAGCTAGGACGCTGTGGCTGAGCATGAGGATCTTGGTTTTCTCGACTGCGAAGTCCCAGCCCTCAGCCTCGAGCCGATGCTTGATGTACGCGAAATATGCCCTTGCGGCCTCAGGGCTTGTATCGCCGGTCCAATGCCCGCCGCCTTGATTGGTCCGTCTGACGCCGGGCCAGAGGTTGGTGTGAAACACGCGCGTTTCGCCTGGCATGGCAGGATCTCGAACTATTTGCGGAAGCGTTGGCCTCATTCGATTGAGGACTTGGACGATCGAGTCGGTGGATCGGAAATTCACGTTCTTGTCGATAACTTCCAGCGCCATGTGCTCAACTAGTCCGCAACCATCGCCATAGATCTTCTGCCAGTGATCACCGAACAGTCCTAGCTGTGGACCTTGGCCTGTGTCCAGAAACCACGCCTTAATCGCATCGACAAAGCCTGCGTTGGTGTCCTGATACTCGTCAATGAGCAGGATGGGATAGCACGCTGTCAGGACCGAGCGAAACTTCGGATAGGCAAGTGCCTGAATCATCAGCGCCAGAACGTCGTCATGTCGAAGCGTCACCTGATGGTCGCCAACACTGGGGTATCCCAGCTCGTAGCAAACACGCCGTGCTCCAATACCGCCAACAGGTTCGAGACGCTCCGTCCAGCCCTCAAGAGTGGGGACGAGCCCGCGGAGGGTCGATTGGAAGTCTTGCAAGATCGACCAGCAAAAGCCGTGAATTGTCTCTGGTCGCACGGCCGGATGCGCTTGGATGCGGGAGATGATCTCGTCCTTGGCGACGTTGGTGTAAGTGATGCAGCCGACTTGCTGGCCGCGGCGAAGAAGCTCGGTGCCCCGACGATCGATCAAGCGGCGAAGTGCCTTGTCGAGCGAGTAGGTCTTTCCGGCACCAGCGCCAGCTTCCAAGCGAAAGCTGCGACCCTCGTCCAGACAGGCAAACATACGCTCAAGCGCGACACGCCCGGCGGCGTCTGCGGGATTTTCCGCTTCCTCAGCCATTGTCGCCAACCTCAGCCACGTTGACCGCTACGCCTGCAGCGGCTGCAACGCTCTCTACCGCAATCGACGGAGCTGGCTCTGCGCGGGCCGGATCGCCTTCCGCCAGCCAGCGCAGTCCCTCGGAAATATACCGAGGAACATTCCAGTCGGT
The DNA here is from genome assembly GCA_021795795.1 of Pseudomonadota bacterium. Next base: position 5,383 of record JAJYPA010000158.1, read on the forward strand.
GTGCTCGATCGCGTGCTCCAACGCGAAGGTGGACTTCTTCTGATCGCTAGCCAGCTTGTAGGCCGCAAGCGCGGGGTCGCTGTCGCCAAGGGGAAAGCGTTCAGGGTTGGCCAGGATGAAGGCGTCCTCGAAGCTCCGGCCGCACGGCCCGCCCTCGGCTTCCGGTATCTGAAAGGCGATGCGCCGAATGCCAGTTGTCTTTTCAGCCACAGTCTTTCCCAGCAAAGCTTCTGGCGAAACGTCGTCGCCAAACAAGGCTTTCAAGCACCCGTTGCTGGTGAACAGACCCTCCGATACGGGCGCGGCGACGCGCTTTCCACCATTGTTCGGCTTCACTGCATCAATGTCAGTGATGATGAGAGTGCGTAGCTTTAGGAACGATAGGAGATCAAAGAAGCGGTGTGCATAGGCGCCGCCGACCTCCATCACCGTGAGATACTGGCTTCCGAGCTGCGGCTGACCAGCGGCCGCGCTGTCGGTTTTGCGGATCATAGCGGGAAGCAGGATGCGCTCCGCCGTGCCCTCGATCAGGACCGCCTTGTCGGCGAAGAACAGATCGCATCGCGTCAGGGTCAAATACTGATGCAGGAATTCGCGATCTGGCTCGGGCGCGCCACCCATGCCCTTGCGCAGGTCCTTCACGACCGAACGGTGCATACCCTCCCCATCCGGCAACGAAAGGAAATAGCGTATGGCCTCGAAGTGCGCTTCGTTCGCCATATGCGGAGAGTGGGTGGTTATGACGAACTGGACCGGCCAGGGCCTGTTTTCATTGAGTTGAGCGACGAAGGCGTTGGTGATCTGATCAAGCTGCCGGATGAAGACCTCTTGCATCTGAGGGTGCAGATGCGCTTCTGGTTCCTCGATAAAGATCAAATGCACGCCGGCAGATGTCGGCGTGGCCTGATATTCGCGGAAAAACCGTAGTAATTGGAGCAGCATGTAGACCAGATTGCGCACACCAAGCCCATTGTAGGTTTCGGGCAGGGTCATGCCGTTGACGCCGACGTACCGAACCGTGGTGTGATCTTTCAGCAGTTTGTCGACGTCGAAGTTCGTCTCCGTGACGAGGCCGGGATCGGAGAGACCGGGATAGCCGAATAGATCAAATGTCGGCAGGAGCGAAGTGAGCTTCGCGTTGAAGCCCCTGTGCAGGTCGCCCTGAATTTTCTCAACGGCCGCCTTGAGCTGCTCGGCTGTCGTCCGCTTCTCGGGATCGACGGGATCGGCGAGAGCCGATTGAAAGAGCACCTCCACAATTTTGCCAAGAACGTCTCGTTCGCGATAAGTGTCGTCGTCGAGGCCTCGCTGTGCATTGATGAAGCCTCCCCTGACCAGCGCTGTGAGCGTCTTTAGCTCGAGTGACTTTCGATTGGTTGGGTCGTTGGGATCGACCGCCTCCAGCGATGCCGTGTAGGCACCTGACACGCGACTTCCCAGTGCCCGAAACAAGGTTGAACGATTAGCCGCCACATCCTCGCCGACCGCGAGGTCGGAGAAAAGCATTGCCGGCGCGGTTGGTTGAGGACCATAGGTGAATATAAGCCTTGCGTCGCTACAGTTAGGATCTAGATCTACGATGCAGTCACTCAGCGGGCCGAGGTCTAGAGCGTTGACGTCATAGGTGATGTCGATCGTGACCTTGATGGTGGGGAGGAATGTGGCGACATCTGTCAGGGAAGTTCCCGCCTGGAAGGCTTCGAATGCAGTCCAGAAGCTCTCGTAGCAACCCAGGGAAAAATCTTCGATCCTGAATGACGGCGACTTTTCGCCGAGGAGCCGTCGGAAAAGCTCTGCAATCGAAGTCTTGCCGCTATTGTTTCGCCCGACGATCAGCGTAGTACGATTTTCCAAGCCAACTGCGACGTTTCGTAGAAGTCGGAAGTTTTCGATTTCGACCTGCTTGATTTGCATCAACTGCCCTGCCTTTAATTAGCCGATTCGTTGACTGTTACGGTGCGGTCTATATGAGATCGATCGGCAATTTTTCGTCAAAAAACTAAATCGTCCTACAGTCCTAGCTATAACCTAACATTCTAAATGCTTAGGCCGATAATGGCCTTTCCCAATCTGCCTGTAAATGTCCGCTTCCACTGCGTTCCTGTCATTTGGACGCTCTCTGCTGAATAACCGCGCGACCAGTCTTTATCGTAGTAATGGGTATGGACGCCACTAGCATCAGCTCTGAGCGCATGAATCAATGCCGAATTGTTCTCATACAATTCACATGATGGAAGACTCGCTCAAGAAAGCAAGTAGCCTGACGCCTTCATTCGTACTCTACGAAATCCCAGGCAAGTTGTCCATTGGACTCCCTAAAACAGGGCGCTGCGGTGACCGACACAGATGTTTGGGACGGTGGGGATGCCGCCATGGTCTGAAGGTAGGCAAGCAGCCTTTGACGTTTTTTGTTCACTGCCTGCCGAGAACAGCCCAGCATGCGGGCCAGCTCTGCTTGGCTTGCGCTCGGGAACTCTAGACGCAAGGCCACCAGCTTGCGGATTGCGGGCGGGGCCAGGCGAACGAGACGATCTGCGGTTCGGTCCTCCTCCATAAGTTGCTGGGGTGCCTCCGCCGCGCCCACCGCATCGTCCAGTAGTGCCAGGCCCTGAGCGTGCTGTTGCCGGATGCGGCGACTTGCTAAGGCTCGTGGTGTGGTTTTGGAAAGTTGAGGGTCGTTCTCAAGCAACCACCGGTCCGCGTCATCCAATCCGCCAAGTTGGGAGGATCTCATCATCATTGCTTCCCCCCAGTAGCTTCATAGTGCCGACAGACACGCTGGCTGAATGGATAGCAGACGCCGTATCCAGATCCGCCCTTGGGTGGCAAGCCTGAGATCGTGCGCGTGCAGCGGCCCATTCCTTGCGGCGGATTGATAGTGTCTGGTTGGAAGTGGCCGCAGGTGCCGCAGATGACGTGACCGTGAGTCCCAACGCCGGATGATTCCGCCAAAGAGGAAGGGGGGTTATTGACCATTGGTCATACTTCCATGTGCGCGTTCATGGGTGCGCTCTCTGTCCCCCATACCCCCTGCCCTATATGAGGGCGCAGAAGGCGCACTCTCATAGGGGGTTGCGTCAGGTGCGCTCTCATCGTGTGAAGGCGCAGAGGGCGCAGAGGGCGCACTTTCCCCGATTTCTTTCCATCCTTTGGTGGTTAAAGCCCATGCCGTGCGGGTTTTGCGGTGGGCGTCGCGGTAGTCCTCCCGACTGATAAGCCCGTCCCGCTCCAGTTGCCTCATGGCGGTAAGTAGGGCGCTGGCGTTGCGATATCTTTTGCATGGGAATCCCGTTTCCTCTCGCAGCATGGCCCATGCATTGGTGTGGGCCTTGGGCTCCGGGCTGACACGCTCTCCCCGCCTAACGAAGTCCGCCAGCAGGCGCAACAGGGTGGTGGTTGGCACTTCGCTGGGGCCTTCGTCTGCGTCGCGAGCATCCTCGTCCAGCACCAACACCCCACCATCGGAGCGAGTCAGGCGCAGCGGATCCCGGCGCAATGGGGCGAGGTTCAGTTTGTCGAGGCTGAGAATCAGTCGGCTTTCGTCGTCCTTATCGGGTGTCAACGATAGACGAGCGCGGGCGCTGTTATGCCAAGCCGTTGAACCTGAATAACTCTCGGCTCGCCCCCCCAATGCGTGCTTGGGCGTATGAGTCAACAGCAAGATTGCCGGATGGCTCTCACTTTGGCGGCTAAGGGCTGCAAGAGAGCGCACAAATCCCCGAACCTGGGCACGGTCGTTTTCGTTGGCCTCGAAGGTGTCTGAGGCGTTGTCCACGATAACCAAAGTGGGCTGACAGTTCGCGACTATTTCCCGTAGGCGCTCATAATGGCCAGTCGGCGCGATGTAGCGGCGGCCAGTCTCCCGGTCCAGGGTTTCCTGGCCAAGGGCCGGGCACTCGGTCGCATCCAGCACTATCAATCGCTCGGCCAAGGCATGGGGGCTTGCGTCAAGGGCGCGACAGACGGTGGCCAGTCGATGGCGTAGCAGAGGCTCCGCATCTTCTCCTGAATAAAACACCACCCGGCCCAGTGTTGTTGGTATGCCAAGGAGAGGGAAACCCATCGCCGCGGCTACGGCCAGTTGCAGGGCCAGGGTGCTCTTACCGCTGCCACCATGCCCAGACAGCAGGCAGACATGACTACAAGGCACTAAACCCTCCCAGACAAACTTGGGCGGAGGGCTGGGGTTGTCGATTACCCCAGCCACATCCACGCGTGGCAGATCTAGCAAGGGCTTTGGCTCGGGCAATATGTCATCAGCAGGGACGGGCTCGGAGTCTCTGCTGGGCTCGTACTCATCCCTGTAGGGCGGTACATTTTGCGTCCAGTCGCATTCAAGCATGGGCCCCCCGCCTTCTTGCGGTCATGACATCGTTCCAATCGCTGCAGCCTAGAGGGATCACAGCAGGCGGTGGCAAAATCTTTGCGCAGGCCTTCTCTGCGGCTTTTTGTCCTTTCTGGCGACCGACGTTGTCAAAGTCCAGGCACACCACAATTTCCAGCGCGGGCCAGCGGCGGCGGGCCTCTGTAGTCACGGCTTGAAGGTTGTCGGCATCGAGTCCGGCAATAAGGCAGACTAGCGGACGCAGCGACTGGAGAGTGCAGGCGGTGGCCCAGCCCTCGGCTATCCAAAGTGGAAGTTTTCCGTCCGGCATTCCTTCTACCGGGATAAAGGCCCCGGCCTTTTTCATGTCGCCAAGGAATCGCTTTTGCCCGTCGGGCCAGATGTATTGCACCCCGCGCATGTATCCCGAGAAATCCAGCACAGGCAGGACCAAAGCCTCCCCGCGTTGACGGGCAATGCCGGGTTTCAGGCATTTCCTAAGCAGGTATTCGTGGTTTGGAGAGGCAGGCTTGGCATGCTTCCAGACCCACGCGCCACGCTTGGCGGCTTCCCGGTATTGGGCTATCTGTTCAGCCTGCACGCGGAGGCGGTCGGCCTTGATGCGTTGGCGCAAGATGCTGAGTTCGGCGGCGCTGAGAGCCTGACTACGCTTAGCGCACCAGTTCACACGTGCCCCGCTTTTCCAGCTTCCGCCAGCGCCAGATGCGGGCGGGTCGAGATGCAGAACATGCCAACCATTGCGGGTGCCTCGGCGGTCGCCCTCGACATGGTGACGATGAAGGACTCCATCGGACACCAGTTCTAATGGGCTAGCCGAGGCTGCGCCGACTGCTCTTAGTGCGTCGAATAATCCAAGGCGGGGGTCATCCATGACGCACCTTCGTCTGCTGGAGCGCAGCGCCATAGAATTCGCTATGCCATTCTCCCGAGTTGAGAAATATCGGAGGAATACGTAGGCCAGATCGGAGGACTGTCTTCTCAGTTTGACACGCTCTAGTCAACATGGGTTTAGTCCTACACGCACTGCCGACGCTTCGCGATCCATTCAGCCAAATCTGACACGCGATACCGGACCAATCGACCGACCTTGATGTACGGTAATGAATAGCGCCCTGTCACACGCCAATTTGCCAATGTTGAGACTTTGACACCAAGCATCTCGGCGGCGCGTTTTTCGTCAATCTGGATTGGTATGGCTTCGGGTGGGTAGCCCAGGGTTCGGCCAATCTCGGTGACAATCGTAGCCACTGATTCGGTATTGCTTTGCATTGGGGTTGCCTCACAGTTGTGGATATCGTGAGGCAATGATGGCGGGGGATTTCAGGATGATGCGGCAAATATCCCTATTTGCCGTTTGCCGTTTTGAACGGAGCTATTTGCCTTTGCGGTAACGCACAGATTCCGGGATATCCTTTATCGCGTCGCGGATAGTGTGCTCTGCGGCTGGTGTTCCTTGCAGTTCGAGCAGGCGCACAATCTTGCTGGTTGTACCACGATCCTTGGGATCGATACCGGCCTCTATGCAAAGTGCATTGATGACGGTCAGCAGGATCTTGCGGCTATTCTGCGCACTACCTGGCAAAACGTCAGTCATCGCTGCTTTCTCTGCTTCCTTGTGCTGACTTTCTATGCGTCGAACCTCAGACGTGAGAACAACTAACTCATCCACAGTTATGAGTGGTTCGCCCTCGAAATAATATCCCTCCGGCAACTGTGGTAGCGGACCACCTTGGGAGGTTATCGATTCTCGAATTTCGTACATCCACAGTGATCGTTTGTCGGGTGGATCAGACGTCGTATTTTCGGTTCCAGTAAAATGGCTGACTCTTGCTAAACCAGTGTAGTCTAGTCCTCTGCTCTCCTTATCCCAGGTCTCAAGAGATTGCGTAGATAAAATTGCCATACCAGATACACTGATTTCAATTTTATCCCACTGTTTTTTCCTCCATATATCGTGCATCACACGCGTGTGACAATTCTCAAGTGCTCGCATTTCTTGACCTTCGAGTCCTTTTTTTGCTTTACGGGAAATCCGAAAAAAAAGATGATCTGGTGGCAGGCTCGGGAAAATATTTTCCACTTCCTCTACAGTCTCAGGATGGTCAAAATCGCTAGTGATGGACACCCACATGCTGCCCTGGATCGGGCATGCGAGCTCCAGTTTGCCTTCTGCCCCGAGTCGTAAAAGGTATGATTTCGAGACATCCCATCTCTTGGCTACTTCCGCCAACTCGTAGTAGTCAGGTTCTGGTAGTTTCATCGCCATTGAATGCGCTCCGTCTGGAATAGGTACTACATTCAAAATGGGAGGAGTGCCATAGCCGTAACCTGCCACATCCCGGCCGGCGCGCACCCTGGCGACCTTGGGGGCAAGATAGATGTGTCATTCAAGATGGTCCGCTAATCTGTTCCCATCCATGAGCCGCACGGCTAGCGTGTCCTAGGTGATCTGCACGTATGCGACGCGCTCATTCAAGAACGCGGCTCCAGCCGTACTATGGCGCGCGTGCCGGTGGCGGCGGCAATCCGCGTAATGGTTCGCATGGACGGCGGGGATTTGCCACTTTCCAGGCGGGCAATAGCCGATTGTGTGGTGCCCATGCGTTTCGCTAATTCCGCTTGCGACAGCCCAGCGCGGGTCCGGGCCTTGATCAACTCGCGGGCAAGGCTGAACTCGTCTTCCAGCGCGTCGTATTCCGCCCTGAACACGGGCTCTTTCATCCATTGTTCTTTCAGTTCCGATATGAGAGTCATTGCAAAACCTCCTTGGCGCGTTGCCGTGCTGTCTCTATGGCCTGCTTAGGCGTTTTCTGTGCTTTCTTGACAAAAGCATGAAGGATTACGAGCCGTTTCCCTGTTACAGTGACATATATCACTCTGGCAATCCCGTCCGGTGCCTTGGCGCGTATTTCCCATAGCTTGTCCTCCAGATGCTTGATGTGTGGCTCGTGGACCTGCTCCAGGCCCAACCTGCTCAATCAGCTCCACTATCCGCGACAGACGCGCCCGCAATGCGGATGGCAGGGCGTTCAGTTCATCATCAACACGCTGGTCAAGGGTCTCTGTCACCCACTTCATAATATAGCACTTTTGCGATGGCTGGGCAATTTCTTCATCGGCACAACCTCGGCAGATTTCTTGACTCCCGCAGCCACCAGAATGGCGTCGGTGCCTTTCTGCCAGGCGTCTGCTACGGGGTCTTGAGCCAATCTTGCATAGACGGCGGTAGTTTGCTGCGAGTGGTGCCCCAGTCCCTTGCCTATGACGGCCAGAGATACCCCAGCGTCGATCTGGAAGGACGCCAAAGAACGACGCAAGTCATGCAGGCGTAAGTCCTCGATGTCTGCCCGTTGCAGCAACCGCGCCCAACCCTTCTTTGGCTCGACAAGGTGGCCTGTCTTACCCGTGCCGGGGAATACCCACCCCTTCGCCCCGGACACCTCTGCGCGGGCCTGTAGCACGTCTATGGCGGCATCGGTTAGGGGCACGGTGATATTGTCTTTCGCCTTGGCCTTGGAGCCGGGGATAGTCCACGTTCTGCGTTCCATATTGATCTCTGCCCAGGTCATCGCCAGCACATTGGAGCGACGCGCCCCGGTCAGCAGGGACAGCATGACGTAATCGCGCATGTCCGGGTTTTCCTCGGCGGCCAGCGCTTCAAAAAATCGCGGCATCTCGTCGGGATGTAGACGGCGGTCCCGGCTTTCCTCCCGGTTCATCTTTAGGCCAGCAGCCGGGTTGCTCAGTCCCGGAATATCCAGCGCCGTGATCCCGAAATTGAACACGGCACGGACCAAGGCCAAGACACGGTTGCCCTGATAGATACCGGCTCCAGTGCTAACTTTTTGGTGCAGGGCGCGGATATGGCTGCGCTCGATCTCGGATAACTTCTTCTTGGCGATGCCTTGCAGGTGCAAACGATAATTGCGCTCGTCGTTGCTCAGGCTCTTTTTCCCCTTGGCGCGGCAATCCTTCACCCATTCGGCAAAGAGGTCAGAGAAGGTCATCTCCGCTTTCTTGATACGCTTCTGCTCGGCGGGGTTGGTCCCTGCGGCAATCTGGTTGATGATCCCGGCGGCGGTGGCGCGGGCCGTCTCGATGGTCACGGCGGCGGCATCGCCTATGCGTATCCACTCCACCCGGCCGTCCACCTTCCGGACGCAATAGAACGCCTTGGCCCCTGCGGGGGTGATGCGGATACACAAGCCCTTCTGCGTTTCGTCGTAGACGGAGACGCGCTTGCCGGGGACCGGCTCCAGAGCGGCAATCGCCTTCTTGGTAAACTGCATCTTCTCAGCCATGACGCGCTCCCTTTGGACCTTGTGACTCCGGTTAGCCGGGCTAACCCAGGGCTAACCTATTTCCGGTAAAATGGTGAATGTCGGCAAAGATAGTGTCTGACTAAGTGATTGATACGTCAAGATGTAGGGGAGTAGATAAAACGCCATAAATGCCTGGCTTTGAGACTCTTAATCAGCGGGTCGTGGGTTCGATCCCCTCACAACCCACCAAATAAAACGGGCACTTGGGACAATGTCCTAAGTGCCCTTTCTTTGCTGTCTAAAAGAGTGTCTAAGGCTTCTAATTGCCGCCATCAAGGAAAACGCATGATCCTCAGTTTCCTGTGCTTCTGGTTCCGATTCGTCCAAATCGTCCTTGTAGGGCTCCTGATCGGTTACTGTAGGTTGGCAACGGCGACTGTCGTGGTCTGGCATCAGCCCCAGTACGCCGGTCCACCAAAAGACCGCTTTCGCGCCGCAGACCGCGATGAAGCGGTTGCCGTCCGAACTGAACTCGGTTCCCTGGCATTGCAGCAATGGGGTGAACGCCCCACTCCCTACCCTGCTGCACGGTCACAAGCTGCTCAATTTTGCGCCTCGCATCACCTATGCCGTGACCTTTCAGCCGCCGTTCAAGCAGGCGACTTATGGTCAAGTGACTCTTGACTGGAGCGCCAAATAATCGCCAATCGCCAGGCTGTCCGCAGGTAATCAAGTCGATCATGAGCAATAAAATTTTAACATAGATTTACCTTGTCCTGGCCCATCGCTCGGTATGCACCGCTGGTCTCTGTCCGCATCGCCTCCACGCGAGTATTGCCCACAAACGACGCGGAGCGGTACTATCCGATGTAACGA
>JAJYPA010000159.1 GCA_021795795.1 Pseudomonadota bacterium
TTTCAGTCGCCGTCCACATGTACGCCATAGCTACGCAATCAAACTAACCAACTATTGCGGCAGGACTCACACCTGCAAGAGACTGAGCAGCTTAGCGAACCGCTCAGAAGGGAATATCGTCTTCAAATTCCTCCATCGGTGTAGCCCCCATATCGCCGCCACCCCCACCGCCATGCTGTGGTGCTGGACTGCCACCTTCGGCTCCATCACGGCGACCACCGACCAACTGGAGCCGGTCACCCACGATCTCTGTGGAATACCGCTCCTGACCGTCCTTATCGGTCCATTTTCTGGTGCGGATACGCCCCTCGATGTATGCTTGGTTCCCCTTGCGCAGATATTCCCCGGCGACCTCTGCCGTTTTGCCGAATAGTATCACCCGATGCCACTCCGTTCGTTCCTGGCGGCTGCCGTCCCGATCCTTGTAAGTTTCTGAAGTGGCAAGAGAGAGGGCGGCAACGGCTTTTCCGTCTGGCATATACCGCATCTCGGGATCCCGGCCCAGATGGCCCAGTAAAATCACTTTGTTGACACCAGCCATGTTTGTTCTCCTGTATTACTCGATGCCCAGGGGCAAATGACCGGGGGATCCGGCCTCAGGTGGGTATAGCATTCCGCCGTTGCGATCCGACATTAAGCTGCAGGATCAGATCCATATTCCTTTCCTCGACGATGGCTTTGCCAGTCAAAGCGCAGCAGCCCGCCATTCTGGCAAAGCCGGTCGAATGCGGCCTTGCCCAGGTATTTTTCAATGCCGTCGATATCCTCATTGGACAGAATCATGGTGGGCCTCATATCGCGGTAACGGTGGTCGATGACCTCGAACAGATGGACGCGCTCCCCGTCGCTGCCAAAAGTTTTTCCCACCTCGTCAATAATGAGTAACCCTACCTCCGCGAATCCGCGAATGACCTCCAGCTCCGTGCTGTTGCCGACTCCGCGCTGCTGCCAGGTCTGGCGAATTCGGGCAATGATGTCGTAGGCCGTGACATGGAGCACGCTGCGCCCCTGGGCTAGCACCGCCCGGGCGATAGCCGACGCCAGATGGTTCTTGCCGGTGCCGGGATCTCCACAGAGGATGAGGCAGGATCCCTTGCGGGCGCGCTCATCGAAATGCTCGGCGTAGTCACGGCAAGTGTCGAGGGCTGTCTGCTGTCCCGTGACCTCGACCACGTAGTTGCTGAAGTCACAATCGATGTAGCGGGCGGGGATTGCCGCACTTTCCATGAGCCGGCGGGAGGCCTGCTCCGCTGCGCACACCGGACAGACCGGCGACATGTAACGGATGGTGCCCAGATCATCCACCGTGGATATCGGATATCGGCCATGGCTCGCGCACTCGCGGTGCTGGGGATGGCGATCAGGCAGGATCGCCACGTTATTGGAATCAAAACCCCAGCGGGCAAGGAGATCACTGGCAGTATCGCCAGCATGGATTGGTGGTTGATATTTACTTTCTGACTTCTTCGGTAATGCCATGGCAGATCTCTCCTACAGGGCAATGAAATGAGGTTTGGCAACGGCGAGGGGCGGAAGGAGTGAGCGGTTTGGCGGCCCCGCTGCCGGTTTGTTCTTTCCTCCTTCCCTGGGAGGCTGTCCACGATCTTTCAGCATCGCGGCGATGTATCCGACGTGGATACCGCTGCCTTTTTGCTCCAGCGCGATCTCTGCCGCAGCTAGGATGTGTTCATCGGAATGCCTTGCGCACATCTCCTGCACGACCACCATATGCGGAGCTGCGCGGACGCCAAGGGCGCGCAGCTGCTTGCAGAGAGCGCCTTCGCGGGTTGCTATTGGTTGTGTTGGCGTTTCCGGGTGCGGCGTTTCCTGACCCGTTTCACCAGCCGTTTCTGAAACGCTTATTAACGTTTCTTCTTTATCTCTTTCTCTCTCTCTTTCTTTATTAGGAAACGTTTCATCCGTTTCGTGAAACGTTTCATTGAAACGGTCTTGAAACGTTTCCGCCGTTTCATGTGCCTGGGTAGAGTGCGCATTTTCCTTCTGGGTCTTCTGTGCAGCCCGCCAGCGCCGAAGACGCTCACGATCCTTGGCGCGGGGGTCCGCAGAGTTCAACGCAGGCTGCTGGGGCTTATTGCCCAAGGCATCCAGCACCATTTCCGCCAGCACGGGATGGTACAGACGGCCATCAGAGCAGAGTGAGAAGCCATGCAATGCCATAGGCCTGACCTTCATCCATCGCCTGGGTGAGCCTCTATATCCGGCAAGGCATGCCAGAATCCTGTCATCATTAGGAAGACTGCCAGCAGGGACTTGCCGCATGGCTTCGGTCCAGAGTTTTACGGCAGCGCCGAACTCTTCGTTGCTGGCCAGATGAATAAAATCGCTGGAATGAAGCCGGCTCAAATCCAGCTTCATCCATTGGTAGGAACGGAGGTCAGCGTCCACCGGTATTGGCGGCGGCGAATGTGAGCAATCGTTGGCGTTCACACCGGATGTGTCTGCTGGCATGGTTGAATCACCTCTCGATAAATCGGCCCGATAAGTGGGTATAGCCAGCGGCCGTTGCGATCGGTATGAACGAGCCACTTACCTGTCTCCCGATTTTTGTCTGGCCCGCCAGCGGCGCAGGCGCTCACGGTCCTTTGCGCGTGGATCCTGGAACTCCCGCAAGGAGAAACCTTCCCGTACCGGCCTAGCCAGGATGTATCCGTTGGCTTCGACGATCTCGGCGATCTGTTGGGCGGTCACAACCATGGCACCCTCCGGTACCGACTCAGCACGGTAGCGGCCATCGGCCTCGAAAGTGAGGAGCAGTTTCATGTCGGGCGGAAGCATCTGAAGGCTGGAGGCTCTTGATGGTGGGCTGCCATAGCGGCCATGACTCCGAATGGCTGGCAGGACCTCCTGCGTCACCCAGCGCCGGAAGGGCTTGGCCTCCGGTTTGCGGCTTTTGAGCAGCGCGTGATAGAGGCCGGATTCGGAAATGATGGTAACTTCGCGGGATTGAATGGTGCCATTCTCGGACCTGATGGGCAGAATGTGCCCCTCAGCTTCGTCCTCATCGAGCCAGCGAGTCATGTCCTTGGTTTTGCCATAGCCCAGCGCCTGAGCCACGTCGCCAGCGACGAACCAGGCCTGGCCGTCGCGGTCGACGGTACGGACTTCGGTGGATTGGAATTGAAAAACGACAGGCGCGGCTACGCCCTGGGAAATAGGTGTGGTCATGATAAGACTCCTAGTGTGCGGTTTGCGAACCGCCCTCCCTTGACGCCAATCAAAGGTGGGCGAACCGAGCGGGTTGGCGTACCGGTCACTAGGAACCGGCGAGCCTTGCGGCGTTGCCGCCGACAAGGCTCCCCGTCCGGCCCGCCCATAGGAGCAAAGCCAGACCACGGACAAAAAAAGACCGCATCCCTGTAAAGAGGTGGCGGCTGTCCGCCTAGTGATTCCGGGACGCCAATCCCGATCACTGGAACCCCAGTGACGGGATCAGCGTAGGCCCGGAGGCGGCGGGTGTCAAATATCCAGTTGCTCCACTTGCCACTGGCTGCGTCCACGTCGGCTGTGTCTGCTGGCATGGTTGAATCACCTCTCGAAATGTTTCCATGAATGGGTATAGCAAGAGTCCGTTGCGATCCGTCCAGTGCATAGACAGTCTCATAAAAAACAGATAGATAGAAATAATCTGCTACTGGGGAGGAAAGTTCGCAACGACAAGCGGCTATACGTCAGAAGCTGGTCTTTATGAGGATGACCCTTTGAAAAAACGTTGCCCCACCCCTGCTCAGCAGCGCGCCGAAAAAGTTCTGCCACTGTCTGTGTTCACCGTTGCTACGCTGGAAGCACGACTCTTTCTGGAAGAGAACGTACCGCCTGCCCCGCCCGAAACTCTGAATAACCCCACGATGGTTGCGGGCTTTCTGCGCGACACAGTGATTCGGCCAGCCCTGAAACATCTGGCGTTTTTGGGCATGGCCCCGGAGCATCGCTTTGTGGTGCGCAACGCTCCGTGGATTGCAGAGAACCCCAAGGCGCCCCTGATGCCCGAAGGCTATGGCCGACTGTTTCAGCGGCCCGCCGGAATTCTGATCGGCAGTCTGTTGTTCCGGTATCTGACGGCTTTGACGGATCAGTCCAGCAATGCCCATCGGTCCTATCTCAATGCGGCATCCGGGCTTTCCATGGTTGTTGATGTGAACATGGCCGTGCCGGCGATACAGATCTATCTCCCCAAGGTCGCAGCCCTCGCCATAGGTCACGCTGTCGCCACGCATTTTGTACTCGGGAAGGGAGTCAGGTAATTCAGACCAGAGTGCCGATCCAGAAACCGCCGCGCTATACCCCATAGTGGCGGCTATACGCCAGTAGGACCGACGGCAAATTAGGATAGGCGATGCTTACTCATGAAGATTTTGACATATTGGCAGGCGCGGCCACGGCTCGGCTCCTGTCGGTCATGACACAGACTGCCCAGGAAACCAGTCCTGTGGATACCGTAGATGGCCTGGACGCCCGTATTCGTGACCTGCTCATGGATTTGCGCGGGGTTCTGGACGGGCCCCCGGACGGGATTTTGACGGCTCTGGTAGACGACGATCGGGTCTTCCATCTGTATTGCAATAACGCTGAGGGGGATTACGACCATCCGGCGGTTGCGCTCGCGGTACAGCGTATGTTCTCCGATCTAAACCCCGTTTTTGAAGGATTAGATGCGTCCGCGCCTGAAGCGGTGCGGGATTGGCTGGATGCGTATGGCGATCGTGAGCACAGCATAGCCTGGCTAGCCCAGCGTATTGCGGATCTGCTGGTGGCGGATGCCAGCCAGTTCGCTGAAGCAGCTAAACGGCATTGATAGGGGGATACTGATGAGTACAGCACTGGAAGATTTGGAAGCCCAAGCTACCACTGATTCATCGGCTGCACCCATCACCTTGGACAGCCTGCTTACCCAGGCAGAAGCGGCAGGGTATCCGCAGACTGCCCTGGAAAAACTGCGGTCTCACGCCAATCTGCTCCGCCGGACGGCCCAGATTGCGCAAATCGATGTGGACGCCGAAGTGGGATATGTTCATGATCATCTGCCGGAGCTGCGGCGAGCGCGAGCCCAGGTGCAGCGCCTGGCTGCAGAGAATCTGGTGAGGGAGTCTGCCGAGCGAGAGGCCAGGCTGAATCATGCACATAAGCTTGAGCAGCAGGCTGGAGAACTATCGGCCCAGAATGTGGACGAACGATGGAAGGCCCGTGCTCTGGTAACGGAGCTATCTATCCGGCTCTCGGCCCGGCTGCGCCAAGTCCAGGTGTCTACGCCAGAGGTGGACCCAACCAGCCTGCGGCTCTTTGAGCGGACCATGCGTGCCAATACGGCAAGCGTCGAGGCGAGCGGATTTTCCAAAGCAGAGGCCCAACACGCGGCGCGACTGGCCTTCCTGCAGGCTATGGTGGAGACGGAAGCAACTCCGGATGATCCGGCGGGACTGCACGCGGCCATTGCCCAGTATCGCAAAAACACCACCAAAGAGTCTGGGCCCGAGCCGGGACATCTGCATGATGTGCCCTTGCCAGAGCATGAAGAGAAGAGGGATAGGAGACATCCCAACGAGCTCTATATACCACTCGAAATCGAGGATGTAGTGACCCGGTTGGAATCCCGGGAGGAGAGCCGGCAGGCGATGGAAGTCGCGCGACTATCCAGGGCTTTATCCCTGGCAGCCGCCGCTGATCTCAGTCCGCGCCAGTTCGCCATTTACCATGTGTTGGCAGAAAACACCCATTTGTTTGACTGGCGACTGGATGAGCGGAACCGGCTTCTGTTCCAGAAGCGGGAAGGCGTGGAGAAAGGAGAGAACATCGCGCATACGGTGATGCGTGAAGTAGGGGGATTCTCTGGCAAGGGCGCGGCCTATCGTGCTGTTCATGACACCCTGGATCGTCTGGGAGAAGCCTTTCAGAAGTACGGGCGGGATGCCACTATCGAGGATGTTCCGTCGGAGAAGCGCACCCAGGTGCTCGATCGTCTTACGGCCAGCCGCGGACGGGTTATGGGCGCGGCTCGAACGCAGAGGACGCCTCATGACAAGGCAAGGTCCCGACAGGCTACTATGGCCAAAGATGATGTGGATCTGGGATAATTTGGGGTACCTGGAAAAGTGTGCTAGAGGTGCTGGAGTTCGCTTGGCCAGACAGGCCTTGGAAAGCACCATCCTGAGCGGGTTGGCCAAGGCTTGAATAAGCAACAAGGCTCACCTCCTGCGGATTGGTCTACTCACCCGTATTTACCATCCCCGGTACGGGGGACAGTACGACTATCTTTATCTCTAGGGGCTGCCCATGAGTGAGGCGTATGCTTTTTTGCTTGAAGTCCGGCCAGAAAAAGTGAGAGAATGAAGACTATGATACCCATTTTGACCACCCGCGCCGGGAAGCTTTACCAGGGCGACTGCCTAGAGATGCTCGCCCAAATCGACCCTGAAACCGTAGATCTCGCTTTCGCCGATCCTCCGTTCAACCTCGGTAAAGAGTACGCGTCCAAGATCGATGATGCGCTCGCTGAAGAGCACTACCTTGCCTGGTGCGAGTCGTGGCTCTTAGAGATGGTTCGTGTTCTGAAGCCGGGCGGAACCCTTATGCTTTGGAGCCTTCCCAAGTGGAACTTGCCTCTTGGAGCGTTTCTTCGGAAGCGATTGACTTTCCGCCACTGGATTGCAGTCGATATCAAATATAGCCTACCCATTTCAGGACGGCTCTATCCCTCGCATTATTCCCTCTTGTACTACATCAAAGGTACGAAGCCGGCGATATTTCATCCAGATCGACTTCCAATTGCCTGCTGCCGTCACTGCGGTGGCGAACTGAAAGACTATGGCGGCTACAAAAACAAGATGAATCCGAGCGGAGTTAATATCAGCGATGTATGGACGGACATACCGCCAGTTCGCCACGCCAAATACAAGAAACGTGATGCGAATGCATTATCGCTAAAACTGATGGATCGGATTGTGAGTATGTCCACCGATCCCGGATCGCTTGTCCTCGATCCGTTCGGTGGATCTGGCACTACTTATGTAGCAGCTGAGTTAGCCGGTCGGCGGTGGATAGGCAGCGAATTGGAATGCTCGTCAATCATCGAACGTTTCGATTCCCTGGAGGCCGACCGCGAGCATATTGAAGAAATATGGGCACAAAAAAATAGGTTGTTCACTGACGCAGATTTGAAGCGCCGAGCAAAGTCGGGGAGACCACTATCGCAAGACTATCGCATTGAAGATCGAAAAGAAACTGAAACAAATGCGTGCCTTTGCGATGCAGTGGCGCGGGAGTGAAGCATCGTGAGTGCTAAGTGGTCGGATTGATTCTCTTACCCTTGCCTTCGATTGCGCGGCCATCCTTCCCTACTTTGAGGTAAGGAAATTTCGGATCATCGGTAAGTTCATCATGCTCAACAACGGCGATTGCGAGCATGCCGCGCTCCACGGCAGTCCCCATACTCTTCCACATCCCAAGGTATGGGGATAACTCACCAATGTTCCCGATTCGATCTGTCAAATGCTCATAGAGACTTCTGCTCGGAAGTATCAGCACCCCAGCCTGAATTTTCTTTGCCGCCAGAACAATCGACAACTTATTTAGACTTCGGTGAGAGGATGAAATATTTCCAGTTTCCCATTCGATAGCCACGCGTATTCCGCCATCTGTTGTCGTGACAAAATCAAAATCTCCAAATGCCGACGTAATCGGTTCGGAATAGGACTCCATTGATGGATAAAGATGAAATTCAGGCTGTTCTTCAAGATGCTGCAGGTCCACTTCACCTTCGGCTTGCCATCCTTCAATCTTGACCATATGGTCCAGGAATCGGCTCCGAAGGTACCCCACTCCATTGCGGTTCCATTGCTTAGATATAGGGTCCTGAGTCTTCCGACGCAGAACAAGCTTTCCGCTCCCTTCCGGAGAGTCGATGCTTTCGATTGATCGAACGAACGACTGATGAATGCGATCCCAATCTAGGCTTGAAACAACTTCGCCACGGTCGAAAAGTACTAATGTGCGGAGCCACTTCATTTCGGAAGTCCCGCAATATCAGGCAGACCAGCTGTCAGCGCGGCAACATCACAGTGAAGAGCCGTGCAAATTTGACATAGCACCGTGAACGTAAGGTTACGCTCCCCGCGCTCGACGCCTCCGATATATGAGCGATCAATCTGAGCTGAACTCGCAAGGTCTTCCTGAGTCCACCCATTCGTTTTTCGCTTTTCGCGAATGCGCGTCCCCAGCTGTTTAAGCATGTCATTTTCCATAGCCGTATGTTCACCAAATGCAGACTATGAGTCCACGGACTAGAGTGCTCATTCTAATGAACGGCGAGTTAAGCCCTGCCTCCGGTAGCAGGTTTGTGGGAGGGGGTGCGTCGCTGCGACGCACTTCAGCGAACGCAAGATAAAGGGTTCACGAGAAAGCTATACCATTGGCTCTTCGTCGGATCGAGTGGGTAGGGGGGTGGTAGAGGGCCGGGCCGAAAGACATCACCTGGTCGGCGGCGGGCGCGGCTGCCAACCTCCATCAATGGGGTGGCTTCGCCTTCACCTTCCAAGCGGGCAGCACAGAGAGATCAATGATCCCACTGTACATCTCGGGCGCTGCCCGCCTCGCTCGCTTGCGTTCACGATACGCCGCCGACGCCGCCTTGCTTGCCGCCTTCGCGTCAGGATGCTTCCGTGGTCTGCCGCCGACCCCCTTGCCTTGCTTGGTTTCCATAGCCTCGCCCTCTTGCCGTTGGCACCTTTATGTATATGACGGTGACATAAACATAAACGAATTTATATAACGGTGACATAAATTAGTCAGCCAAAATCACCCCAATCAATCCCGGGCCCTGCTGGCTGCAAGAGGCAAGGTGCGCATGGAGCAACAAGGTCGGCGGCACAGGTCTTCAGTGTCCGCCGACCCCATCACCTGGTTGGCGGACGCTCCCGTCGGCGGCTGAGCACCCGCAAAAACTTCATCAACATGGCCTACCTGATCCTTTGGGTAAGCTGGATCTCGGGCTACCCACTGGAAATGACGAGGAACCATACCATTCCGTTCTGCCAGATTTGGTGCGTAGCAGCTACGCCCCCTGGGCATATCCCACCCCCTGCCGATCGCAACGGCTCTTGGCTATACCTCACCAGGAAGTCAGCACAGGAGCTGCTATTGTGACCACAGTCATCATTGCCGAGAAGCCCTCCATGGCCCGCGCTATCCGCGAGGGCCTGGGGGCTGCCGCCCACCAATACGAAATCACCAATGCTTTTGGGCACATCCTGGAGCAGGCCGAGCCGGACACGTATCTGCCCGATTCCGTCCCAAGGACAGCCAAGGGAAAGAAGGTCTGGCGGATGGAAGACCTGCCCATTCTGCCCGACCAATGGGTCAAGCATCCCAAGCGGGAGGCTCAAACGCAGCTCAAGAAAATCGGTCAGTTATTGAAGTCCGCCGATACTGTCGTCAACGCCGGCGACCCAGACCGGGAGGGCCAGCTCCTGATCGACGAAATCTTGGAGCACTTTCGCTATCGTGGCCGTGTTCAGCGGGTTTGGCTGAAAGCACTGGACCGCGAGAATATCCAGAAAGCCTTTGCGGCTCTGGAGAACAATGAGAAATACCGCCCGCTGAAAGACGCGGCCGAGGCCCGAAGCCAGTCCGATTGGCTGGTAGGCATGAATCTGACACGGGCAGTGACCGTCCAGTCGGGAGATCTCTTCTCGGTCGGACGGGTCCAGACGCCGACGCTGGCTCTGGTGGTGCAACGGGATCTGACGATCGAGAACTTTCAGCCCCAGGACTACTTCGAGGTCTTTGCCCAGTGCCAGCACAGCAACGGTAACTTTCTGGCAAAGTGGGAAGCGCAAAACACCGATGGGCCGGGGCTTGCACCCTGCAAGGGCTTTGACCCAGAGGGGCGTCTGATTGACCGCAGGCTGGCGGAGGCCGTGGCGGCCAAGGGGACTGGCCCGGGCCATGTGACCCGTTTTGAAGCATCGGCGCAAAAGCAGGCCGCACCACTGCCCTTTAGCCTGTCCGCACTGCAAAAGGTGGCGTCCAGCCGCTTTGGCATGTCGGCGCAGCAGTGCCTCGACACCTGCCAGGCCCTGTACGAAAAAAAGATCACCACCTACCCGCGCACGGACTGCCGCTATCTGCCCGAGGAGCAACTGGCGGACGCCCCGAAGATTCTTCGGGCGCTACCCATACCGGAGCCCGTCCGTGGTCTGATGAATGCCTCACAGAAGCATGCGGCCTGGAACAACAAGAAGATCACGGCGCACAACGCCATTATCCCCACGGGTGAACGGGTGTCCGGACTCTCAGATATGGAGTCCAGACTCTTTGATCTCATCTGGAAGTCCTATGTGGCTTTGTTCCTGCCCGAGTACCGCTACAAGGCGCTGTCTGCTCTGGTGGAACTTGGGGGAGAGGCCTGGAAAGCAACCGGACGGCAGGACCTCGATCCGGGCTGGAAGCGGCTCTACGGCGCGGCTTCGGTCTCTGAAGAGGAAGACGATGTGGAGGAGGCCAATGCCCCACTGCCGACGATGAGCCAAGGCGATACCGTACAGGGCATGGGTGGCCAGGTGCAGGCAAAGCAAACCAAGCCGCCGGCACGATTCACCGATGGCTCGCTGATCGACGCTATGAGCAACATACATAAATTCGTCACGGACCCGGAAGCCCGTGCCAGGCTCAAGGAGACTTCGGGGCTGGGCACAGAGGCTACCCGTGCGAGCATTCTGGAAACGCTCTTGAAGCGGGAATATCTCCAGAAAAAGGGCAAGCAGTTGATCTCGACGGCCAAGGGCCGGGCGCTGATTGCCTACCTGGAACAGCGCGGCTTGCGCGAGTTTGCCGATCCGGTCACGACCGCCCGTTGGGAAGATTTGCTCTCGGCGGTGGCCGAGGGCCGCGTGCCGGCGGACAAGTTTCTGGCCGCCGTGGTGGAAAGTGTCAAGGCGGCGACATCCAGCCTGAAGTCGGGAAGGCTGGCACCCGGCCAAGGGGCAGGGATTGCAGGTCAAGGCAAGACCAGCGGCAGAGGAAAAGGCAAGGAGAGAGGAAAGGCAGGCAAAGCCGTGCCCTGCCCGGTCTGCAAGGGGGAGACTACTGTTCGTCGTCTGGAATCCAAAAAGAAAAAAGGGGTGTTTTTCTGGTCCTGCTCGAATCGGAATGCACACCCGTTGCTGGCCGATGATCAGGGCAAACCTGGCAAGCCATTTGGACAGAAATAATGACTGGTCTGCTCATCCTCGCCCGTCCCCATGTGTCCCTCCTGGATGGGCCGCGTCTCGCCTGGTGGCTGACCCACAATACCGGCGTCCGTAGCGCGACTTTCCCGGTGGATCCAGCCTATGCCCGGCATCCTTTTTGGTCGCCATTGCTGCGTGCCTACGGGCATGTGGCTGGCGGGCACCGCATGGTGGCCCTGGATACGGAAACCCCCTTCGGTCTGCGTTCACTGACCAGGGCATTGCAGCGGGGGCAGACCGTGGTGCTGTTTCCCCAGGGGACAGGTCTTCAGAAAGGTCCTTATCGGCCTGATCGTCCGGGAGCGCGGTGGCTTCTGGATCAGGTCCGTCCAGAGGTGCTGACCGTCACGATGGGGCATCCCATTTTCATCGGGCGAAGCACGGAGGGTATTTCGTATGCGTAGGATGTCGAATCTCGCTTTCAATCAGGACTTCCCTGCCGCATCCGGGCGGACCGGACTCAAGGCGGAAAGCCCGGTCATTCTGAACCGTGACAGGGAGAATCCCTTTGATCTGGACGCGGTAGGCGTGTGGCTGGAAGACGTTCCTGGTATCCCCCTGGGATGGCTGTATCGCAAGGACACGAACCGGCCTGTGGTCCTGCAGGCGTTGGACCGGGGAAGAATCATTCAGGGCCGGATCGTCCTGCGCCCGGGGTCCGCAAACCGCTGGGAACGGCAGAAAGCCGTGCTGTTCTGGCTTTGAGGAATCTGATGCGAAAAAAAGCGCTTGCGATTCTCAACGACCCCACCCGTTGCCTGCCGTTACTGTTCACGGTCTACGGCATGGACACGGACGAACAGCTCTCGGACTGGCTAGCTGCAAGCCTGGGCGATGAAGCGGAAATGTTGGTCAAGAAACTATTGGTGGAAGGCTTTTATTACTCACGGGAGCCCGATCTGCTCATATTTGCCCGCCGTAAGATTTTGGAGGAACCGGATGGAGCCGAATAACCACAACCCAGAGAGCAGGGTGATCCCACCTCGTGCGCTGCGTTCTGATGTGCCGGGCGGCACGGCCTGGGTTCCCCGATGGAAGTGGGCAGGCCGTTTGTTTGGCCGTGAGGTACAACTGCCGTCTACCATTCATAGTGCCCCGGGCATTCCCGCTGCTGATCTCCCCGTGGCAGATTCTCCGGTGGCAACGAAGCCAACTCCGCCAGAGGTAAATGGTACGGTGCCGGAAGAAAGTTGTTCATCCCGAGGGCCGGTCATGTATCCGCTATTTGCCATCCTGACAGCCCTGATCCTGGCTTATGGCTTGGGTGTCACTTTTGGCTACGTGCTGGCGGCAGGGAAGCCCCCTGCCTGGATGTCCGGGAGCGTGGTGGGTGCTTTTCTCCTAGCGCCCTCCGGGGGGATTCTGTTGTTTCTGGCGGGTCTTGCCTGCCTCGTGCAATCAACCGATGACCGGGGAGCACGGATTGTGTGGTGGCTGGCGGGATCTGGGTTTTTCGTCCTCTTTCTGCTGGCTACCTTTGGCGGTCTCCTGTGAGCGAAAAGCGATCTGACACATCCGTATCGGGAAAGTCTTTTGTTCGCGGACGCAGCATCGATGAGGAAGATCGCCACGGCCGGCCCCAGGCTGCCCGGCTCGTGCGCCGGATGACGGCGGAGCGCCGGGCACTCCCCAAAGGATCCGTAGGCAAAATTTTTGCAGACAGTAAAATCTCGGCAGGCCGCAAGGCCATCAAGCCAGCCCCGAAGGGCGCGGCGGACAAAGGGGCCGCCCGCCGGGTGACGGTCAAGATGAACTACGCGGCCAACCGCAAGCAGGGCCAGTGGGCCGCTCATGGGAGCTATCTGGAACGAGAAGGCGCCCAAAAAGAGGACGAGCGGGGCAGGGGATTTGATGCCAGGAACAAGGAAGTCTCCCTTGCTGCGCGCCTGAATGAGTGGCAGATGGAGGGTGATACCCGTCTGTTCAAGGTCATTCTGGCTCCCGAGGATGGCGACCGTCTGGCGATCCGGGGGTACACCCGCGAGTATATGGCCCGCCTGGCTCCCCATCTGAGCGAAAACCCGGAGCGGGTGGAATGGGCGGCCATAGACCACTACAACACGGGCCACCCTCATGTGCATCTGCTGATCCGGGGGAACCATGGACTGCGCATCTCCCCGGACCTGGTCCGGGCCGGGATGCGGGATCTGGCCTCCGGGCTCGCCACCGAACGCCTGGGGTATCGCTCGCCGGAGGAAATCCGGCTCTCCAGGGAAAAGCAGGTGGACGCCCGCAAGCTCACGCCCCTGGATCGAGAGATCGAGCGAATGGCAAAGCCCCTGGTCGAAGGCAAGTCCTTTCTGGCGGAGAAGGTGCTTTTGCCCAAAGACCGTGATTATGCCGACCAGCGGCTGCGGATGCGTCGCCTGGAAGCCTTGGAACGACTGGGGTTGGCGGAAAAAATCGGATCGTCCGTCTGGGCTCTGGACGCGGGCTGGACCAAGGGGCTGCGGGAGCTGGAAGTGTTACAGACTCGCTCGAAGATGGTGGCGCAATCCCGCGCCTTGATGACGGACCCACGTTGCCCGCCCCAGGTAACGAAGATCCAACCAGGAGAGCAGCTGGTAGGCCGGGTATTGGGCACGGGACTGGATGAACAAAATGATCGCAGCTACCTCCTCATCGAAGGCACGGACTACCGGGCGCATATCGTGTACCAGAACGCCGCCATTGAGAAAGCCCGTGCCGCCCAGAGCCTGCAATTGCGGCATCTGGTCGCCATCGAGGGCAAGGCGTTTGAGCAGGACGGCAAGACCATCCCGTACACCACCGTCGAGGTCTACGGATTGACTATCCCGGATAAGCCAATGCCGATCAAGATACCCGAAAAGGCCCTGGATGACGCCCTGGATGCGGGAGTACAGCCTGTCGATCACGCCAATACGGGCTTTCAGCGATTTTGGCATGAACAGCTTCTGGAGCGGCAACGGCAGCGGGCTTTGGAGAAGCAGAAGGACGAACAGAAAAGGCAGGAAGTGGAGAGGCAAACGCGTGATGCGGAGCCGGATACTCCCCAAAAATCTGGCCCTAAACCCAGGAGGTTTGGCCAGGGCCGAGACGATGTGGAGATGGAGTGACCGATATTCCTTACGCTTCCCATGGGTTAAAGATGCGCACGTCCGGCAGAACGAAATCACGCAGATTGCGTGTGACCAGGATTAATCTCGCTGGTGGAGGCTCTGATCGCGTTCGAATTGCACGTCATCCGCCCGGCATAGGGGCGAGTTGTGCATGAATTCTACCAACGACGCCTTGCGTTGGGTCAGGCTGTCGTAATTGTTAACGGACAAAAAAGTATCATCCTGGATCAGCCGTATCCCATTGATTCTACCTTTTGAACAATTTCCACGTTTCACGAAGTATCATCCTGAGTAGCCACACCGCCTTTGCCGACCCGGTGATGGTGGACAATAAAGTTTCATCCTGGTGCCTACGGGCATCCCTTGTGCTTGCGCTACACCCAATGACACATAGGCAGCGGAAGCAGTCATTCAGCGGACTGACCGACATGTTCTCGAAACTTGTTTGTAGTGAAAAATTACCAAGTACTGCCAACTATCTGGCTTTTAAAGTTCTCATGTCTCAAGACCACTAGACACAA
>JAJYPA010000655.1 GCA_021795795.1 Pseudomonadota bacterium
GATTGAACTAAACTGCTAACGCGGCAGTTGCGGCCCCATTGGGAGGCGTGGGCTTGCTGGTCTGCCAGGGTTTGGATGCTGCCCCCCAACCCTGGAACGGGAGACCCCCGATGACCGAGATAAGCCCCCTGCGCCTGGCTCATGATCGGCGACTGTAGCGCTCGCGGCGAGGTTCTGTCTGCGATCTCGCCCCGCCCAGCACTAAACCCCCACCCGCGGGTTGCCCCGATGGGTCCACAGGGCAACCGTGTTGACGCTGGTATCCAAGGCGGCGGCGATCTCGCTGCCGCTCCATCCTTCGCCGGCGCCCGAAGCATCGGCCTTCAGCAGGATGCGCGCTTTCACCAACTGACCGGCACGGTGTTTGCTAGTATGGATCAGTGCTTTGAGCCGTTCGCGCTCCCCGTCGCTGAGCTTCGCGACGGACTTCTTTACGGCAGCTTGTTTCGCGGTCACGATGCATCTCCCTCGTTGCGGAGCCATCGAGTCAGAGATCCACGCCAAAATCAACGACGCGGAGCCTCCTTGCCCCCGCCTGCGCTCCCGGCGGTCCTGGCCGCAGGTCGGCGCCGAGGAATGGTCCTTCAGTCTCGCCAAGGAATCCACCCGAAAGAACCCGCTGAGCACGTTTGGCGAGGGTGCCGCGCGCACACCCATCGAATTGCGTGATCAAAAACCGCCCAAAACCCATCACTTTGCCTGCTCAGGCTCACTTCCGAGGGGGCCTCCCTCTTGGGCTTGCCGCAGGGGCGCAGCAGATGCCGCGAAAAACGAGATCAGTGAAGATGTCGCCGATCTCCTCTGGATGATGGCGTCCCGCTGGGTCGAGCCACAGGAACGAATAGAAATACATGCCCAGAATGCCCTTCAACACGACCGGCGGAAGAGAGCGGAAGGCACCGGAAGCGACGCCTTCGGCAATCGTCTGGGCCCAGATCTGTTGATACTCGCCATGAAGCCGGGACACCATCGCATGGCGCTCACCGGTCAGAGAACCAACCTCGCGGAAACAGACCGTCATCTCATTGAGATGAGCACCGATTACCTCCATAAGATGACGGCTAAGGTGCCGAAGGCGAGCTGCGGGATCTGGGACGTCAGCACTAATGGTGCGGCCGGACTCCACCAAATCGCCAATGTAGCGAATGGTGATATTGTAGAGCAGCTCTTCCTTGCTGGTAATGTGATGGTACAATGCACCTCGCGCAAGGCCAGCCACCGCGCCGATTTCCGAGACTCCGACGGCGTTGTACCCCTTAGCTGCGAACAATGCCGCGGCAATGCTCTGAATTCGCAAGCGTTGAGGCGTATCCTCCTGCCTGATGGGGAGGGCCGAGTTATATTCGTTCATCCGGGCAATGCCCCATTCCGTTGATCGTGATCCTAGGAAAAATCGCTTTGAAGCGCGGCATTGACAAGCCCTGGAGGACTTGCCTATCATAAGACCGACCGGTCGGTCTAACTGAATTGAACTAGAGCGGCTTAAAGTACCGTCATCCGCTCGCTTTAGCCTACGGGAACTGGATTCAAAATCGTTCTCATAGAGATAATGAGAAATCATGGTGGAACCCATGCGCAAGAATGGCTGGAATGGCACTATCAAGGGCATGCCGGTCTCCGGCCAAATTGCCCGGCGCAGCCGCACAACCTCCATGAGGGACATCGAAGCCTTTACCGAGATGACGGGCGATCGCAATCCGGTCCATTATGATGAAAGCCTTGCGAAAAGAACACCATTTGGAAAGCTGATCGTCCAGGGAGGGGTGACGTCTGGCATCCTCAATGCCCTGGTTGCGGAAGATTTGCCAGGTCCAGGTACAGTGTTTCTTGCATGTGATTGGAAGTTTCTGAAGCCGGTTGGCGTCGATGAAGAAATCACTGGGTCGGTAGAAGTGTTAACCGTTCGCGAGGATAAACCGATTTGTACGCTCAGGACGCAGGTGCGCGATGCCGCCGGTGATCTGTGCATCGATGGCACTGCCGCGACTTTCACCGTGGCACTCGATCCTGCTTTGGCCGGTCAGGAATGACGGCGGCAGCCGCCGTGCAAGCGGTTGCTAACGATAGCAGGCGCTGGCGCGTACTGGCTGGAGTTTGTCTGGGTCTGGTTTTATCGATGACAACCTGGTTCTCCGCAACCGCGATCACGCCTGACCTTGTCCGGGTGTTCTCGTTGAGTCCTGCTGCCTCGTCGTGGCTAACTAATATGGTGCAGCTTGGTTTCGTGGTCGGGGCGCTGGCTTCCAGCCTCGTCAGCCTGCCTGATCTGATGCCCCTACGGCGTTTAATGGGCTTTGCAGGCTTGCTCGCCACAGTGGCCAACCTTTCCCTGCTGTGGGTACCGGACGTCCGCACCCTGCTTGTAGCAAGGTTCATCACAGGGATAGCACTTGCCGGCATATATCCGCCCGCGCTGAAGCTGATTTCAACATGGTTCGTGCATGGGCGAGGCTTGGCACTTGGCGCCGCCATCGGGGCACTGACGCTAGGCTCGGCCTTTCCTAATCTGGTTCGCGCTCTTATTCATAGCCTCGTCTGGCAGGATGTGGTCATCGCGGCCTCTGTCGCCACTCTGATCGGTGCCGGGGTACTCACATTTCTATCGTACGAAGGACCGTTCCCGTTCAGTAAAGCCGTCTTCGACCCGCGTCAGGTCGGTGCGGTTCTCCGGAATGGGCCTCTTGCGCTCGCAAATCTTGGATATTTCGGGCATATGTGGGAGTTATATGCGATGTGGGGGTGGTTTCTGGCCTTCACTTCGGCGGCACTTCCTGGATTAGGTCTCGCCACTACACGTGATGCATCGCTGATCACCTTTGTGGTAATTGCCTCTGGCACCGCAGGTGCCGTCCTGGGCGGCTTTATGGCCGACAGGATCGGGCGTACTGCCACTGCTTCTATGATGATGATCACATCTGGGATTTGTGCCCTCGCGATTGGTTTCGCGTTTTCAGGGCCGATTTGGTTGTTCATGGCCGTTGCGATCGCGTGGGGAATGAGCGTAATTGGCGACTCTGCTCAATTCTCAGCCATGGCAACCGAGGTCAGTGATCCCCGCTATGTCGGGACTGCAATCGCGCTTCAACTCGGCCTCGGCTTCGCTCTTACGATAGCGTCAATCCGTCTTACCCCGATACTCGCCGCCGCCATAGGTTGGCGCTGGAGCTTTTTGCTTCTGGTGCCGGGACCAGTGGTGGGTGTCATCGCCATGCTGATACTTCGCCGGCATCCCGAAGCACACAAGATCGCACATGGGCGCAAATGAATTACGGTCAGAGGCAACTACTGGCCAGGAATGACCCGTGCTCCCTCAATCATCCCCTCATATTTCCCGCGTGATTCCAATGGGATAGAGTGGAGTGCCCGGCGACCATTTCCGATTCCCGCCAAACTGTCCGCGTTGTCCACCTTGCGCGTG
>JAJYPA010000656.1 GCA_021795795.1 Pseudomonadota bacterium
GGGCCTCACGGATCGACGGAGGCTTCTATGGGATGGCTGGCGCTGACGAAAGCGCCGATAGCGATTGTCGCAAGAGACGGGCTTTTGCGGGATGCGGTGAGCGTGGGGATGGTGCTGTTCTGGCAGGATCGGCCGATGCTGCCCTTGGATTCCCGGATTGGTAGGGAGGTCAGTGCCGTGAACACGCGGGAAAATGTGGCGCCGGCTTATATGCCTGACGCAAGTCCGGGAAACCAACGCCCGTTATGACCATCGCTCTAATCGACGGCAACAATTTCTATGTCTCTTGCGAGCGGGTCTTCCAGCCCAAGCTCAGGGACCGGCCCGTGGTTATTTTGTCCAATAATGACGGATGTATTGTTTCCCGGTCCGCCGAAGCCAAGGCATTGGACATTCCCATGGGTGCGCCCTGGTTCGAATGGAAGGCTCGTTCTGGACGATTGGGCTTGGTGGCCCTGTCCAGCAACTACACGCTCTATGCCGACATGAGCGAACGCATGATGCGTATCCTGAAACGCTTTTCCCCGCAACAGGAAGTGTACAGCATCGACGAATGTTTTCTGGACTTCACGGGCGTCCCCGGCGATCAGCAAATGGCACTGGCGGCCGCCATGCGCGCCACCGTCGCCCGGGAGATCGGCATACCCGTCTGCGTGGGAATCGCCAGTACCAAGACCCGCGCGAAGCTCGCCAACCATATCGCCAAAAAGATGCCGGATTTGCGTGGCATTTGCCATCTTGACCAACTTTCTGCCCATGAGCAAGAGCGTTATCTCGGCCAATGGCCGGTGAATGACGTTTGGGGCGTCGGACGCAAAATCGCTGAAAAACTCCAGGCGCTGGGGATTACCACCGTGGGCCAGTTGCGAGACGCTGACCCCAAACACCTGCGACAGCGCTTCAGTGTCCAGATCGAGAGGACCGTTCGGGAACTCCGGGGCGAAATGTGCTTCCCACTGGAACCTGGCCATACACCCAGGGACAGTATCCAGTCAGCGCGCTCCTTCGGACAACCGGTTACCGCCGTGGAGGATCTGCGGGCGGCGATCACCCTCTATACCACCCGCGCCGCCGAAAAGCTTCGGAAGGACGGCAGTGTCGCAGGCGCCATGGAGGTTTTGCTTAGCACCTACCGCCACCGAGACGATCCACAATATCATCCCGTCCGCAGTGTTCGCCTTGCCAGTCCAACCGACGACACCCTACAGATACTTCACTCGGCTGTCTCCGCCCTGCAATCCATTTACCGGCCCGGATACCGCTACGCCAAGGCCGGAATCCGTCTGATTGATTTGCACCCGGCTAGATCCCGGCAAGCGGATATCTTCGGTATGCCGCCGGAACAGGACGATCGGCGGTCCCGACTGATGCAAACACTCGATACGATCAACCAGCGATACGGGGGCAGCACCTGCCAACCCGGAGCGGCCGGGATTCGCCAGAGACAGGCCTGGCAGATGCAGCGGGGAACGCTGTCCCCGCAGTTCACCACGTCATGGGCTGAACTTCCGGTTGCGCTGGCGAGAACGTAAGGTTCAGCGCCAGCGGTCTGGTGTACTCCTTGTAATTGCGAACCTCACCACAAAAGTTGTGATGGCATGCGGGTGTTGTGTCCGCTTTTTAGGCAATTGAGCAATATTGCATGATTATTGCCACGTACAGTTGCAATGTTAGCGGTCACTTATGCACGCCCTTGAGTTATACGTTGCAGGGACAGCCAACCGTCCAGTCGCGAGGATGTACCGCGCCGCACGGTTTACAGGTTGAGAAAGAAAACCGTCATGGCTCCGATCAATATCGTTTCCATGACCGCTCTGGCGAGGACGTCCTGGTTCGCGCCAAGAATCAGTTCATCACCAACAATGTGCATCGCCGTTTTGATGACGTGACCGACAATTACTGGCCCATACCAGTACCAGTGCTGCCCTGATAACAAAAGAAGCCCAATTTGGAAGCCATTGTTAACACATAAGATGTTACTGGCGTAGTCAATGAACTGGCCGCCCACGATCACGCGCGGCCTCAGTCCAATGTAGGGCAGGCGGCAACCTGATGACGTTTTCTCTTTGAGGTGTGTTTTTTGGCGGGACGGTTGGCTCCTGGGCCACTCTGCTATCCATGCGCCATAGCATATTGCCCCATTGGGGTGGTTGGCTAATGGTCTACCACTGGCCATGCCTAAAGTGTGTTCGTAGGTAAAAACATGTAATTCGTTTCCGTTTTCGCCGGCAATTCAGCCTGCTTTCTTTGGCAACCTGGTATTTTGGTTTCCATATGCATTCTCTTGCCGGGGTTCCCACTATGACACCGTCCATGCGCCACCGATTGTCTCTCGACTTCCCGCTCTTCGATATAAGGAAGAGCATCATTCGTATCTTCTGGGATTTTGATGTGCCTGGCGTGGTTGGCAACCGTTTCGTCGTCGTCCGAAAAGTGCTGACCCCGGAAGAAATCACCAGTTTTGACGATGATAACGATGCGTACTGGCAGTACCGAAACGGAGTAGCCACCGAAGTCTTTCTCAAAGCCGCCGCCCGCGAAGCGTGGCTAGCCAAATACGGTGAGGCTATTCCCGAGTGTGCCCTGGAAGATTGGCGCGACCCGGAAACCACGTTGGCATCATGCCTGCTTCCATACGACGGCACCGTATCGCTCACCGAAGAAGAGTCCCGCGCCATTGCCGCAGTCGATGGCGATCTCACCATGGACATGGTCTGGCTGGTTATCGAAGGTTTGGGGTGGCGCCCCGGGAAGCCGGTACCGCTGGATGATCCGGGATGGCGGGCGATCTGGGCGGAGGAAGAAGAATGCTGCATGTACATTCACATCGTCCGGGAACTGCTGAGTATGCCGTTTGGCAAGGATTTCTGCGACGAAGCTGCATGGAAGCCTTTAGCGGTTACTATGGCGGAAGATGAGGAGGATGCGCGTGAACCTGCCTGTCTGTAGAGATCCGCTTAGTGACGAAGGACATTCTCTTACGGCAGACAAAGATGCCGAAGAGGTTCTGGCGTATATCCACGATTTTCTTTCGATTCAACCGTCCAAACGATGGGCGCGAGCGCGCGTGACAGAGGAAAAAACCCATGCTCGCCAAATTCGCGGGTACGGCGGGCGAGGCACCTGGGATGGATTTCGCGCCGCCGCGCTGGCGGAACATCAGTGGGCTGCACAAAAAACCAGACGCAGCAGGAAGTCTACGTGCCTGGAAAGCTGGTCGATATTGGATAAGCATGACGCACCTTCAGGATGGAGCGCTCTGGATGAAGGGGACCTCTATGTTGAGGATGCGGACGCGCACGGCAGCATCAGCGAGTGCATTACCGTGCGTGACCGGAATCGCGGTGATGGCATCGCCGGTTTTGTGAGTTACAGAGTTTCCATGTATGCGGATTTCGCGACGCCGAGAAAGAAAC
>JAJYPA010000160.1 GCA_021795795.1 Pseudomonadota bacterium
TCCAGGATCGGGCGGACGGAGAACTGTCAGTAATGAAGGGGTGAGGGTGTTGTACTGGGAAAAATTTGTTATACTGTCCATGTTCCTTCCTGTTGCGTCAGGTCAAGGGACCACGGCAGAGAGCGGCTAACTGCTCTGCAAGTGGCGTTCTTGGGAGAATATCCCATTTTGCGCCGCGAACCAAACTCCCAACCGCGAGCGGCGCGCGGGATGCCAAGGCCTCCAGGGGAAACCCTGGGGGTTTTTGTGCGTCTGGCGCTCCAGATCATGCCAACCGCCCCGACCGGCTCCAGTCGTGCCGGAATTGGATCTGCAATCGGCGGATCTCTGAGACCTTATGCAGGATGACGCCAATCTCACGATTACCGCCCTTGCTGAGGCTGGCATAACTGAAATTCTCAGAGCCTATGAAAGCCTCGTTTGCCGTACAGATCAGTTTTGCGTGGAGATAGGTTGGATGGACTGGCATCAGCCGCACATGGACGCCATGCGCGGCCAGCCATGACGCATTGCGTTTGTCGGCGGCGCTGATACCGGCGGGCAGAATCACCCACGCCTGATTGCCCTTACGGGCCAAGGCTCTGAGCACCGCCTTGTCGTCGCCCATTTCCTCCGTCTCGATCTCCACATTACCCGGCTGGTCGATGACAGAAACAATTTTATGGGTGCTGCCTGGCGACAAGACCAGAACCCGGTGCGGCCAGTTGCCCGCCCGTTGGTTCGTCCAGTCGGCCATGAACACGTCGCGCGCGGCTCGGACGATGTTGGGATTATCCGTCACGTCCAGATAATCCCTGTTAAAATGAAAATCGCTATAGGCAAAGTTTGCCGTACCGATTTCAGCGGTTGTTCCGGTCACTACATATTTGGCGTGGTCATACACAAAGCGCCCAGGACCAGCCTCAAATCGTCCCGGTGCCCAGTGCAATTTAGCGCCTGTTTTCACGACAGCAACAGCTTCCTGGTGTACCTGCTGAGGCGATATATGCCACGGTCGGCCATCCAGGATGACCCGCACCACAACGCCCCGCGCATGAGCTGCGCGCAAGGCGTCCAGTATGGGTCTGCTGCTCAGATAGTAGACGTTCAGGTCAACCCTATGCCGCGCCTGGTCAATGACCTGGACGATGGGCGCGACGCCGGATGATGGTTCGATGTAGAGCATTCTAGCTACCGTTCATGCTGTGCATAACACGTTGGTAACGATCCTCTATATCAGTTTTATCGGAAGAGAACAGAGAGATGGTCCCGCTAGACCCCATTTGGTGCAGCTCATTTTTCTGGAAGTAACCGAGTTGATTATCCCGGATCAACCAGCGGACGTTTTCATCTGTTAGCGGAAGCCTAGCCAGAATAAGTCCTAATACGGCAGAACGTACAATTTTTCGGTTGTTGTTGCTGTCATATTTCACCATCATTCTAATCAAACTTAGCGGGTCCACCACTGGTTTATTTTCAGTGCTGCCCAAAGTGGTTGCGGCTTCTATTCCAAGGTCACCAAGGATAGAATCTAACGCACTGCTATATTCATCATCCGTCATTAAATAATTCCTTTTATGAACGCCCATAAGGGCCGGGGAAAACAATATCCTTTGTGACCATCACATTCATCAGAAAGCCTGGTCTTATCGTTAGGGTAGGGGCTATATTCATCGCCTGTGTCAGGAATTGGGTAGAGACCTGTCCGACCTCGGAAGCAAGCGCCTGCGCTGCCGTGGAGCCATAGCTTTGCGTGCTCAAAATGCTCTGCTGCGGCTGCGACAAGGCAATGCCGACATTCACCATGGACAAGAGGAACGCATCCTTAAAAATCGTCCAATAGTGGTCGTTCACAAGATCATGCAGCCCCGCGTACCCCCGGAGACCTGCGCCAGGCATACCACCAATGTTGATATAAGACCCATTAGGAAAAATCAGGCGCGTCCAGGCGACTAGCACCCGTTTTTGGCCCATGAGCACATTGTTGTCATACACGCCGATGATTTTCGTCCCGGCGGGCACCAGGACATATCGGCCATTGATGGATCCGTAGACCGGTTGGCGCACCATCGCTGTGACCTGGCCCGATATGCCACTCTTGATACCCGTGATCAGCGTTGCCGGTATGACCGTACCGGCTTGCAGCTCGTAGGGCGAAAGCGGTTTTTCAACTTGGGCGTCAAGATAGTCCGACTGCTTGGCGGCGGCTGCGGCCAGGAACTTGCCTTGCGGGCCACTGGCGGCCGGAACGGCCCCTTGAGGCTTTGGCCGATGTGCAGCGACTTGAAGGGGGGCTGCGGCCGCTGCCGCCGGAGCGGCTGGCGCGGTGGACGCCCCAAAACCCGGCACACTGAGGCTCGCCTTTTCCATGGCTTTCAGCCTGGCTTTTTTTGCGGCCGCGCGCTGCGCCGCCGTCTGCGCGGCACCAGTTGACCGCCCGGATGCGGGGGGCAGATTGCCTTGCGCTCCTCCTGCTGTCTGTGCCGCGTTCGACAAACCGCGTGCTGGGCCGGTTGCTGTGGATGCCGGAATAGGCGGGATCTTCTGGTTGATCCAGCTATCACTTGTCGGTGATGCCGGAGTCTGACTGGCGGATGCTGCGGGCTTTGCCGTTGTCGAATGGACACCCGAAAACATCAGATATGCTATCACGCCCACGACAAGCAGGCCGCCTACAATGATGTAGATGATCTTGTTGCTGAGGCTGGCCGGACGCGGTGGCTGCGGATTGATGGGGTCTATGGTGCTCATATCGCCTCCTTACCACCACGTTTTGCGGGCGGGGCCTTGCTTGATGACTTCGCGCTTTTGATGGCCGCCGACGCCAGACACCAGTACCAGCTCCTGCGGTACGGCATCTACCACGTAATACGGGGACTTGTACTGATAGTTAATCAGTATGTCCTTGCCGTCATAGTGCGAGAAAATGACCGGCGCGTTGTCCACCTTCGGAATCTGGATATAAGTGTGGTTTTCTGCTGAGAAAACCCGCACAGGCTTGGTGCCGTTGCCGTGCCAATGCCAAGCGAAGTCCAGATTCTTAACGGACAAATTCGGTAATGTACCCACGGTCAAGGCTTTCGTCTTGGCGGCATTCTGAGCCATGGCGTGATATTTTTGCGCCCAGTTCTGCACCATTTCAGCCGGGTAATAAAAGCCGATCATCGGGATATAGGCGCTCTTGTCGCTGACTAGGTTGAGGTAATAGGTCTTGTCTTGCGTAGTGACGACCATATTGGTGTTGTACTCCGGTCCGTATCCGACCGGCTTGACGACGATTTCTTCCCGGTCAT
This sequence comes from Pseudomonadota bacterium, assembly GCA_021795795.1. The sequence goes on from JAJYPA010000160.1 coordinate 3,273, forward strand.
TCGTCATGGCCGGACTGCTCTGCCAACCCGGCACATTACCTATGGAGACATTTTTTATCTTTTGGCCGCGCCCCAACTGGATGACGCAAGCGTGCAGAGGGGCGCAGAGCACGGTCGGCCAGACATTCCCGTAGGGATAGAGCACCGTACCGGACGGCAAGACAATAGGCTTGTATGCCGCATCGTTATCGCGGCTATACATTCTGACAACGCGCTCCACGGCCTGTCGCTGATTGTTGGCCTGGATGACGGCACCCTCCTTGAGGGCCTGCTGGTAAATTTGCGCGCTGGTTTGTGCCCATGCGGACAGGGGCAGAGCCAAAGCGACGGCGGCGATAATTGCAGTGTTTTTTTTCATCGGTCGGCTCCTATAAAATCCGATTCCAAGCGAAGTGCGTGACATAGATTCCCAGCGGGTTATTAAGCTGTTCGGATCCCGTAACAGGGGAGATCACCGTATAGCCGATAATGCCCTGCCAATGGGAAACCTTGTCGATGCGGCCGGTTAGTGTGTAGGTCGTTTGCGTCCACTGGACTTGGTAAGTATGCGGCGACAATGGCACGGCACTGGTTACGTCCACAGCCACCGATTCCGTGCGCAGTTTCAGCATGGGATTGCGCGGCTTCCACCACTTGTCGAGTGGCCCCAACGCGCTTTGCGTGACCATGCCGGTCGCTTCATCCACCAGTTTTTTCTCCGCGATGGGGTCACTTATGACCTCATGCGTGAGCACAATCCAGTTAGCGATTTGATGGCGCACGACATAACCTGGGATGCCGGATACTGTGACCGGCTCAACCGCGCGCGCCTGGCCGAGTTTGTTGACTTCGATAATTCTGGTGACGGTATGGGTCCGGTCGGCCTCGTGGACCAGGCCGTAAACCAGCGGGATATACCCGATCACGGCCACTATGGCGACTACGCTGGCGATTTTGGCGATATTGACATAATCGCCGTATCGCTCCACCCATTCCCGCCGGGCGGCTATGTAAGGATTCATCGCCAAATCCGGCGGCGCTGCATCTTTTGTGGGTCGGTCACGATTAAATAGGCTCATTTTAGGTCGGCTCCTGATTGGTAATGAAAAAAACGCATAAATATCGGGATGGTGATAGCAGCACCCGCAATGCCGAAAACGATGGCGGAGATCATACCCAGCCAGCCATAACCAAGCACATGCAAAATACCGAAGTCAGCCAAAATCATCGGGAGCACAAGGAATAGATTAAATCGCTTGGTAAACAGATATTCCTTTGGCTGCTCACGCTTGAAGGCTTTCAGTTCTTTCCATAGGGCGGTGAGTAAACCGCGCGTTTCGTTGAACTCAGACATACATTATTCCCTCACTCATCGCGCGATGCGTCGAACTTCGGGGATATGCCTTGTGTAGGCGTTTTATCCACTGCCGAGTTGACGCCAGAGGTAGCATGATGCAGCGCTGTGATAGCATCAGTTCCGCGACTGGCTGGCTTGGGCCGTTTGTCATTTTCGGGACCACTGTCCGCAAACTTCGGCTGGATATTGTTTGGATTTCCTTTGGGGGGCATCGGACTTGCACTGCCTGCGCCACCCGAAGAGGGCTTAGGCCCAGCACCAGAGGATGGCGTGGCAGCGCTCCCCATATGGGGTGAAGATGCGCCAAAGCCTGAGCCGGTGGGCATCCTTGTCTGAGAGGATCCGCCTACGCCAGGCGCACGAGTGGCGGTGCCCATGAACGTCCCTCCAGTTTCTCCTATAGCCTCGCCAGCGCGGGCTGCGGCAATCACGGGATTAGCAGCACCTCTAACCGCTTCTCCGGTGACGGACGCGGCACCCGCCAAGGCCATCCCAGCTCCTACGGCCGTAGCCAGCAATTCTCCGCCGCCGGAATTAAGAGAACCTTGCAAAAGACTTGCCGCCAGGCTAGGGATTTTGACGGCGAGATACCCAAAGATAGCCGCTTGACCCAAGACCAGAAGCGCTGTGTCGAAGGTGGGGCTTGCGGTTATCTCAGCGGGCCAGGACTGCGCGATGCCCATGCCGATACCGACAATCACATACAAAATCATCATGCGAACACCGACGGATATGGCGGCTGAAAAATACTTTTCAGCAAAAGAGGCCACTGGCCGGAAGGCGGAGAACCCAAGCATAATGATGCCGACGCCAAAAAGAATATAGCTCATGACCTGAATCACGATAAATTCCGCCGCCACAACAATAAATGCCAGAATAATTAATATCCCGAACAATCCGCCTAATATCATCACACCGGGATTTCCTACGAGGTCGCCAAGAATACCCTTCGATGCCATAGTCGCACCGATCTTGCCCATACCATTGACCAGTGCGGCTGATACGTTCATCCCATCGGAAAGTATCGTTCCTGGTGTAATTGGTGATATATGCGCCGCCCTAAAACCTATTTCAGCGAATGATGCAACTATATCGTGGAACCACGTTGCCCCGTTTTCGATAAACGCTAAACCAAAGGAAGCAAAGAGGATGGTCTTTACCAGTGCAGGAATAAGGCTATGAATATCGACCTTGAATAATACACGTTTTATTCCGAACCAAGCGATTTCAATAAGAAAAAGTGAAACCCAGAGACTTCTGGCGAGCGGCTGTACAACACTGAACCATTGCTGTTCTTGTGCTTGGTATGGCGCCAAAAGGCCAGTAGTTAAGGCTTTTGCCATAGCAACATCTGGTATGGTTAGTGTCATAATCATCAGAACGGCAACAAGGCATACACGCTTCTTGTCCATGGCTGGCATCCTACGGTATATTATTTGGGCTGTTGGTGACCGTGCCACCGCCCGTAAACGGTGTGGTAGGCTGACTAAAAAACTTCTTTGTCGCTCGTGTATTCTCTGCCTGATAAGCATTCTGACATGCCGCAAGCGTTTGTCGTGGCGTATTATTATTGCACCATTTTATTTCCTTGGTGCGCGCCGTGCTATGCTTTTCATACCACGCTACTTTGTGCATACCACTTGGTCCGTTATTATTCGATGAACAACCAGCCAAACCAACGACACAGAAAACAACGACAACTTTGCTTATTATATGCATGACCGTTCCTCCCTCATTACGGTATATTATTTGGGCTGTTGGTGATCGTGCCACCGCCCGTAAACGGTGCGGTAGGCTGACTAAAAAACTGCTCCGTCACCTGCTGATTGTTCGCGGTTTCTTGTAGATTGGTCGCCATATATTTCTCCGACGCGGCGTTGTATTGCTGCTGCGTGGCGAGCAGTTGATTGGCCTGGCTGGCTTCCGTGCCAGCGATGGCCGTGGCGGCTTGCAGTACTTGCAGTCGGCCCGTACTGGTGGCCCCGGCGGCGGTCGCGCTGTTGATGGCATTCTGGGCAGTCGTGTAACCATTCGGATTCAGCCCGGCCACTTGCAGCGCCTGCTGGATCGACTGGAGCGTGGAGTTGTCCAGGGTAGAGAGCTGGCCGTTATAGTTGTATCCGCTGCTATTCCATCCGGGGTACTGGTTCGAGAACTGCGATATGGTGTTTTGCAGGTTATAGGAATATCCCTGCATCTGCTGCTCCAGATTCGCCAGGTCCTGAATGGGCAGCAACGCAGTACTCCAGAGACTTTGCGGTACGGTCGCCAGATTCATGGCCTGGTCAGACACCATCTGAATCTGCTGCTGCAACTGCTGGGCCTGGCGAGCATACTGCATCATGGACGTGGTTTCCTGAACAAGCTGCTCCGCGAAAGTGGAGCCACCGTTTCCCATGACCGTTCCGGCCATGGCACAACCAGGCGCAACGAGTAAAGCCAGCAACACGAATTTCTTCATAGGAATCTCCTTTAGCCGCTGATAATGCGGACGGTATGGGGCATGATCTCGATGATCACCCCAGCTTGACGGGCTACGGCATACAGGCTGGTCAACCGGGATTGCATCAGCCAGTGGACTTTTGTATCTCCCGTCACGCCCACGCCCAAAGACACGGACAATCCAGTGATAGCTTTCACCGCCTTATAGAGCGGGGCCTTGCCACTGCCTACCCACTTGTTCGGGTGCCATTGGTCAGTGGACGCCAGCACCCCGGCCGGGAAGCCGGACGCCTGGAGCCAGGATTGTGACGGCCGCCCTTTCCTTGTGCCGTGTTCAGCCGTGGAGACAGGCACGGAAGTCCGCGCACGCGGTTTCTGCTGCACAGGTTGCATAGGACTGCCGGGGTTCACCTGTTGCACCTGCACAATGGGTACAGCGGGGATCGCTTGCAGGTTATTCACGGTCGCCGCGGTTATCGGAGCTACGGCCGTTACCGCTGGCGGCGTGTAGTAGACGATCATTGCATCCCCTCCCATTCCGTCGCCGCGTCATTCAACCCCTTTTTCCTTAACCAAACGGCAGGCCATACCCCGCCATACTCGGCCTTGAGACTTTTCACCATGTTTACGTCCTCCATCGAGGTCGCGCCGACAAACGCCAAGGCCACGGGTCCCAGCGTCAGATCCAGAACCCGCTCGCCGAGATCCGAGGTATAGAAGTAGTGCCGTTTTTTCTGGAGCATGGAGAGCATTTCAATTTGTTCATCGGAAAGGTTCATGTCGCGGTAGAACTGTATGCTCTGAGTATCCGTGGCATGAGTGTTGGGCAACAAAATCTTGGTCGCGCACGTCTCGCGTAGAATATGGGATATGGAGCTTTTCGCAGCTTCGGAAAGGCTCTGGGTAGCCAGTACGACATACCCGTTCATGGAGCGGATCGTGCGGAGCCAGACGGCCAGCTTTTCAGAGAACAGCTCATGAGCCAGGACGAACCACGCCTCATCCATCGGGATCATGACGGGCTGCCCTTTCAGGCGCTGGGTGATCCGCCGGAACATGTACAGCAGGGTCGGGATAACGAGCTTTGGCCCATGTTCCATCAAGTGCCGCATCTCAAAAAGCGTGAAATTACTCTCCTGGATAGCATCGCTTTCTGCATCGAGGATTCCTTCCTGGTAGTACGCCAGGGCCTCCTTGATGGCGGTGTCCTGTACGTTGGTGCAAAAGGCGGATAGTGAGCGCATATCCGGGTCGGCGACTGCGACTTTCTCCAATGCCTGGCGGATTTTCTTGCGCTGGGCCGGGGTGGGTGTCAAGCCATTGAGCACGAGCACGTCCTCGATCCAGTCCTTGGCCCAAGCCCGCTCCCCTTCGTCGTCCACATGCAGCAGCGGCGCAAGGAAAGGCGTCTCTTCCGCCACATTTTGCGAAGGGGTCAGAATATCGTAATAGGTTCCACCGGACGCTTCGCAAAGCGCAAAAGCTGAGTTCTTGTAGTCGAAACCGATGATCTCGGCCTTGGGATAACGAAGGTGCGAGGACATCAGCAGGTTCAGCAAGGTGCTTTTGCCTGCATCAACAGGCCCGGCAATGAGCGTATGGCCGTTACTGCCCACATGCAGGGACAAACGCATGGGAGTCGTGTCCGCTGCGGACGCGATGAGTAACGGCGGACTCTTCACTGGATAAAAAGGGCACGGGTGATACTCCGCACCCGGCCACACGGCCGTCGTCGGCATCAAGTCAGCGAGGCTCAGAGTGTGAATGAGTGGCCGCCGGATATTCTCGTGGCCGTGCCCTGGCAGGCTGCCGAGATAGGCTTCAATGGCATTGACCGTCTCAATGCGCGCGGGGAAGCCGCGCTCCATGAGCGCATTGCTGATCATCTTGGCGGACTCGTCCGCCACTTCCTGGCTGTCCTCCATGACAACCACTACAACCGTATAATATCCGTAACGCACTGAACCATCGTTATTCTCTGCGATGGCTTCTTCGGCGTCATCTGTCTGCCGCAAAGCGTGCCGGTCTGGCTTGGCGTCTGCTGCAGGCACCCCAAAAGCGCGCGCTGCCGAATCCATCAAAGTATGCCGTTTCTGGAACCAGTTTCTTGAGTAGATTTTTAGGTGATGCTCGGCCTCAACACTGTCCATAAAAATGAACCGGCTGTTCCACCGGAAGGTGAGGGGCAGACGGTCCAACAGACTAAGAATGCCGGGGTAATGAGCGGCCGGGAATCCGGCGGTAGTAATGACGCGCGTATGCTTTCCCCCGACAAGGGGCTTGAGACCACCCACGAGGTCGGCATAGCCCAGCACCGCATCGAGATAGGTATATTCCGGCCGCATGACCAGTGGGTGGTAGGTGCCGGTGATCGTGCTGTGGATATACGTCAGTAGCGCGTCATCTTCCAACCGCTCCAGTTTTAGCCTGCCGACTAGGACGCCGGTGGTGTTCTCAATATGGCGCTCAAAGGTCTCTATATGCTGATCTAGGGTTCTGGCTTCTTTTCTGACGGGATCGTCGATCAGCATATTCATGGCGCGCGCGGCATTGTCGCTGGGCGGTAGCCAGGTCAGGGTCAGGTAGTAGGCGCTTTCATAATGTTGGCCGACTTGCTGGTATTGCCTGCGGCGCTCGCTGTCGATGAGTTTATTGGTTCGGTCTGGGAAGGCCATACGACTCGCCGCCGGGTAATCCACTGCGGGCTTGCGGATGGCGTCGGCATGTAACAGCCAGCCATTGCCTACCCGCGCCAAGGCGCTATTGATGGTGGACGCCAGAGCGGCAAGGTCGCCCGTCCCGGACGAATCCGGGTCTGGTCCGTGATAGCGCCAGACGGCCATCAGGCTGCCCTCTTTCAGCAGCATCGTGCCGGGGTTGACCAGCATGGCGTAGTGCAAGAGGTCGGCCAGCGATGGTGCCGTGGATCGGTATGTCTTGGTAGCTAACATCAAATCCCCCTAACGCCGGATCAGGTTTTCCAGCTTTTCGGCCACTGCATAAAAATAAGAATACCCGGCTTGTTTACTCGGTGCCGCCCAAGGGCTGCTCTGCGCCCGGTAATAGTCGAGGTAAAAGCGCGCGCGCTGATAGACGGCGCGCATCTGCGGATCGCTCTTCGCCATCAGCACGACGACCGTTTGACCTACAATCCCCATAACCGCCCCGGTCGCCAGGGCCGGACCCGTCGCCAGGCTCATGATCGCAAAGGCCACCATGGCGTTGAGTATCACCAGCTCCCGTTCCCCGCCCGCCAGTAACGTAGGCAGCAACAAGCTGCGGTGGAACGGGAGCATTCGCTGCTGAGTGGTGTAAATGCGAGCCATGGCTTAATGCAGAATCGCGCCCGCAGCGCCGCTAAAAAATGTGGAATAAGCCGATGCAGCGCCAACCATGATGCTGCCGCCCGCCGCGATGCCCAGGATCCGGTGCATCGCCTCGCCATGCCTGCCACCTGCCCATAATCCGCCGGTAATGATAATGGCGATGAGGATGATGATATGTGCCGTAGGACCGGTCAGGTCCGTTTCGATATTGGTGAGTGCGGAGTCCCACGGCATCGTCCCGCCTCCCGCCGTCGCCGCATTGGCGGCGGTAGACCAGGCGTAACCGGCAATGCTTGCCGCCGTAGAAATAAAAAAGTTCTTCCAGTTGCGTTTTTTTTCTTGCCGTTCTTTCATGGTGATCTGCTCCTGTAACACAATAAGATGATGACATAGCGATGACTGAATATACTTATACCCCAGACACTTGCAAGACCTCCGTGATTTTGCGCTGTCCGCCTACCTTTTGCAGACTGATCACCATATCCACAACGCGGTGAATCAATCCGCTCATAGGCGGCGCTCCGGTGAGGGTGATCAGCTCACCGAGTCGGTCCAGGGCCTCCGGGGCACTGTCGGCATGGATGGTACCGATACCGCCGGGGTGGCCCGTATTCCAAGCCATGAGCAAGTCCAGTGCCTCTGGTCCGCGCACCTCGCCGACAATGATGCGGTCGGGGCGAAGCCGTAGGCTGTAGCGCAAGAGCTTGGTCATGCTGATTTCTTCCGACGTGCGGAGTGCTACGGTGTCCGCAATCTTGGATTGCAGCTCGATGGTGTCCTCAATGAGGATCACGCGATGTTCCGGGGTCAGCTCCGCAATAGCGGCCAGCACGGCATTAGCAAAAGTCGTCTTGCCGCTGGCGGTGCCTCCGCAAATAAGGATGTTCTTGCGGGTCAGGATGGCGCTTTCGATGACACTGTGTTGCTCTGGCGTCATACTCCCTTTCTCAACATAATCGGCAAGGGTAAACACGAGGAGAGCCTTTTTGCGTATGGCAAACACAGGGTTAGGCACGATAGGGGGTATTAACCCTTCAAAGCGGTTTCCATCCAGCGGTAGTTCACCCTCGACCACGGGGTGCGTCTCGGTCACGACGGTGCCAAGCATAGAGGCGATGGTGCCGATCAAGGTTGCGGCGGCCATGGGATCCATGGTGATTTCGGTTGGGAACTTGCCCCGGTCGATGGTATCCAGCCAGATCCGGCCGTCGGGGTTCAGCAGAATGTCGGTGACGCCCGGATCCTCCAGGAAGGCCGCGATGGGCCGCAGTTCCCTTGACAGCTTGTTCAGAGCCTTGCGGTGTATCTCCAGGTCTCGCATCGGGGTTGCACTCCTTCGTCCACCGCTCTAGTATAGATTTAGGATTGATTATGTCAATGGCCTTAAGAAACTATGCAAATTCATCATTTATGATAGTAATAAGAGTTTCAACCCTAATCAAAAAAGGGGCAGTTATCCCCAGCGCCGCGATCCCCATGATGCAAGACGCGGCCACGAAGCTCTGCAAAAAGCAGGGCTGTATTTTTATACAGCTTGAGTTGGGCGACGGCATCGTGCGATTCACCATTGAAGCGAATCCGCATGTGGGCGACTTGGGAAACTTGGTGGGGACCATCAAAAGTCTCTGGTCCAGAATGCTCCGACGTGACTTCGGACTAGATCAAGGGGTCTGGCTGCCGCGCTATTTGCTGGTATCTGAGCGCCCAGAAGGATTTGATAAAATTGAAGATGAATGGGTGAAAAAGATTAAAGACACTTTCACGGACCGCCCTGCAGACAAGGAGCAACCAACCGATGCAGACTGATCCCTATTTTGAATCCCTGACCGGCTACCTGGCCGCCTTGATCAAGCTGATTGCCCTGGGCGCGGCCGTCCTGGCGGTCGCTTCCGTCGCGCTGATCCCGGCGCTCGCGCATCAGCCCGTGCCGGTAAAGTTCCTGGTCACGGGTGTTGCCGGGATGATCCTCTGGGTTATCGCCTGGCGGCTGTTTCAGGTCGCCCTCTATTGGGTAGCGCGCGGCTTCTTTTTCCTGTTCCGTGATCTGCCGCTGCGGGCACTGCGCCGCGCTTCATATCGCGTCCATGCGTCGTTTCAGCGCCGCACTTAGGCCTGTAGGGCTGGTGGCCGGTGCCGCTGGCATCGGCTGGCTGGCGTGGGGCCACAATCCTTTCTGGATTGGCCTGACGCCCCTGGTCTTTTTCCCCTGGGCGCTGTCCCGCCATCGCTGGCAGGCGGGCCTCGTGGCGCTGGCGTATTACCTCGCCAGCTCGCGCGGCATTCCGGCCGGGGCGCGGGTGTTCTGGTCCCGCCCTGACGAATGGTGGATGGGGCCGACCATGTGGGTCGGCGTCTCTGTGCTGCTCGCGGTCCTCTGGGCGATCACCTGGAAGGCGGACGGCCGGGGCTACTGGTGGCGCGTCCCCGCCCTGCTCCTCCTCGATGCAGTCCCGCCGCTGGGCATCCTCGACTGGGCCTCTCCCTGGACGGCTGCGGGCATTCTGTTCCCGGACCTGGGCCTTATCGGGCTGGCGTTCACGCTGCTGCTCTGCGTGTACCTTGCCATGGCGGCGTCCTCCAGTCCGGCAAGGTCCGTGGCTCGGCTGGTATTCCTGGCGGCATTCGCCATTGCCGCCAACCTGTTTTATGTGCGGCCTATTCCACCCTCCGGCTGGCAGGGCATCAATACCCAAGTGCTGCCCTATAACGATCCATACGCAGTGCAAGCCGCCCTGTTGCACCAAGCCAGTGCAGCCGCACAACACGGCGCACGGGTCATCGTTCTGCCGGAGGAAGTCGCGGGGTCCTGGTTCTCCGGAACGTCGTTTGTCTGGCACAACTGGCAGGCCAACCATCCCGGTGTTACCGCGCTGGTAGGGGCTGCCTATCCTCTGCTCCATCACCGTTATCTCGATGCCATCATGGATACCCAGAGCGGCAAGCCCTGGGCCGCGCGCATCCCCATTCCGGTATCCGAGTGGCGGCCATGGTCTCGCCACTGGTCGGCGATAGCCCACTGGTTCGGCTCCGGGATCCGGCACCTGGACGGCCACCGCGTCGGCTACCTGGTGTGTTATGAGCAAGTGCTGATCTGGCCGGAAATCTCGCTGGTGGTGGAGCACCCGAAAGTGCTGGTAGCGGTCGCAAACGACTGGTGGGCCGTTCACTCCAATATCACGGCAATTCAACGTGAGGACGTGACGGTGTGGGCGCGCTTGATGGGGATTGCCGCCGTGCGGGCCGTCAATGTCTAGCGTCCGCACCCGTTTCCTGCGCTGGGGGGCCGCGCTGCTGGCCGTCATCGCGTTTGTCGCCTGGACCGCCCCGCACATCATGTACAACTTCACGCCCTCGATGCCGGTGGGATTTTATTGGACCTGGCGGCCGCACGGATCCATCAAAGCCGGGGATGTGGTGATGGCCTGCGTACCGCTGGACACTCCGGCCGCGCGCGAAGGCCTGCGGCGGCACTACCTGCCCATACACCAATTCGGAGAGCTGCGCTGCCCCGGTGGCGTGTACCCCGTCGTCAAGCCGGTGGCGGCCGTGCCTGGGGATACCGTAACGCTCTCAATGGCGGGGGTCTCGGTGAATCATCATCTGTTGTCAGACACGGCCGTCATCCAGACGGATCCGCAAGGCCGCCCCGTCTGGCACATGCCCTTGCGGACATATCGGGTACGGCCGAATCGGTACTGGTTGATCTCTGGCATGAATCGCCTGTCCTTCGACAGCCGGTACTGGGGACCTGTCACGCGGTCGGACATACTCCGGCGCGCCGCACCATTTCTAACGTTCGCATGGGAGTAGAGCGCGATGCGCAAGCTGTTCAAAATTGAGACAGACGATGATGTAGTCACATTGCACGAGACCGATGCGGAGCTACCTCTTTTTGAAGTTGGTGATCGGCTATTCCTCCCCGACAGCCTCAGAGAATACCTGGTGTGTTGCCGGTATTGGAGCCTGAAAATGGACGGCACGTGCGAACTAATTTATGCCCTGAGTTAGGGAGAACCGTATTATGCTGCTAGTTTCTGTCATTCAAAAATGCGCGGTGGATGTTGCCCCATCCACGATGACGGCCATCGTGCGCGCCGAGTCCGGCTTGTGGCCGTGGAGCATAGACGATGATACGACGGGCAAGTCCTATCATTTGCCCACGGAAAATGCCGCTATTGCCATGGCAAGGGCGCTGCGCGCCCAAGGTCACAACTTCGATCTTGGCCTCGCGCAAGTGAACATCAGCAACGTCCCGGCTGGATGGTCGTACCGCCAAGCCTTTTCGCCTTGCGCCAATGTCCGGGTTGGCAGTCATATCCTCTGGTCTGACTACCAACATGCGGCCGCGTCCTGGGGACCGGGATTAACGGCGCTCAAGCATAGCCTTGAGGCCTACAACTCCGGGCAGGACTATGGGGATCTG
>JAJYPA010000011.1 GCA_021795795.1 Pseudomonadota bacterium
TCATAAGACACATGGAACTTGCCATACAAAGTAGTGTCGGCCATGGCAGCGGCTGGCGCGATCATGGCGGCAGATACGGCGATTGCGATGATATTCTTTTTCATCCGATCGATCTCCAATAGAGGTTTTGAGATTACAAGATTCCCCAGCCATCTGGGTACCGGGCAATAGTAGCCGGATACGGGGCTTACACAAGCCGCAAAGAACTTTTTTACAACATGAACCCACCTTTGTGTTGCAACACCACAACACAGCATGGGTATTTGCCCCAGAAAATGGCATTCGTTTCTCAGTCAGTAGTGTGTTTATGGCCGTGTTTCGCTATTGTGCAAATCCTCTACCCCCCACCCCAACCCTCCCCCACAAAGGGGGAGGGAGAAGGACTGCCCCACCCTAGCCCGTCCAGGGCCGTGGGCCAACACGGGCTTACGCCAGCTGCGCGTTGCCCTCTTCGCCCCCCACGCGAGGGGGAGGGAGAAAAAGCGCAATAACCCCCTCTCCCTTGATGGGAGAGGGGTTGGGGTGAGGGTGTTGAGGCTGTTACCCAAGCACTACCCCCCACCCCGACCCTCCCCCGCGAGGGGGAGGGAGAAAAAAAAGAGCGTTTACATCCTTCGTGAACGAGTGCGCCCCCTTTGCAAAAGGGGGGAATGAGGGGGATTTTTCATTCTGATCGAAACAGGCGCCTATACAGGGTGGTGAGCCAGTGGCGGCGCTGCCAGACCAAACCCACACCGTTATCTATCTCAAGATCGCGGGCTTGGGCCGCGGCGTGCGTACGGGCCGGTTGTCTTTGCTTGAGGAACTGATCAATGGCATCCAGGCTTGCATACCATCCGGCAAGATCACCTTCGAGGTAACACCACAACGGCTCGCTCCAGATAACATGCACCGGACATGAGGGCGAAACGCCACGGGCGACCAACTCATTTATATGCGGCTGGAAACTCGCTGAGAGAATCACGACCGGGTTGTTCGCATCACTGGCATCGTGTGAATGAAGGGCGCCAGCCAGAACCGCGGAGTCGGTATAAATCATAGGGCGATTATCGCTACTCATCAGGTCGTCGGCAGAAAACCATGTTGACTGACTGGCTTCGGTGGATTGGGGTTTCGGCCAAGGACTACGCCCCCACACCCAAAGGCTGTTGATTTCGGGACGCGCTTTTTTTGCCCGTTCGGCGTTAACGGGATGGCTATAAAGCCACATTTGCAACTCCGTGAGCCAGCGTCGGAACGGGCGCAACTCATCTCCCGCCAGCAGTTGGCCGACATGACGATTCAGAGCACAGCCCAACGGCGGCAAATCGACCGTGCCCACCCGTTCAAGCGCAGTGGCGGTGTACCCCAGATAGTGCCGCCCGCTCGCTGCCGAAAACAGGCTGATGCCATCGGCTTGAAGCCATTGATTCAAATCCGCCTGCAGCGCTGCCCATTCCTCCCGCTCGACATGCAGATAACGCGGCCCCATCAGCACTGCGTTGTCGGTGCCCGCCTGCAAGTGCACCGGCGTGACCTGGCTGACGGCCACAATGTCGGGATGTTCGGCAAGTGCTACACGTAATCCGGCATCCACGGACAAATCTGCCTGCAATGCGAACGCCGCCGTACTGTGGCCTCTATCCATTGCAGCAAACCGCGCCAACAGCAGAGTTTCCGGATCATCCTGACAAGCTTCATCTTGAGTTTGTGGTACTCCTGCCAGTCGTTCCGTCATTCGTTTCATACGACGTGAACGCAGCGCCACTGACAGCGGTCCGTCGGTCGGCCCATCCGGTGACCACTGCCAAAGCCGCTCCTGATTTGGCAGGGCAGCCTGATGGCCTGCCTTTTTATCCTTATGAGACTTATCCTCTTCAAAACGGGGTTCGGGATGTAATCCCAGGATACTTAAGCGCAGCTTATTCATAGTGTTCGCAGAAAATCGGGGTATACAAATCAGTCGGCCTTCTGTTCGGAGTCATCTGTGTTCTGGTCATCATTGGCAGATGGGGACTGTTTGGCCGGTATCGGCGCGATATAACCCGCCAGTAAGAGCAGTACGCCCACGCCGACAAACGAGATGATCCGGGCGAGTGTATCGCTGCCGGACAAATCGACCAGAAAGAGTTTAAGCACCACCACGCCAAGTAACCCGGCGGCAACCAACCATAGACGACGTTGCTTCAGTCGGCTGGCCAGCACGATCAGCACCAAGCCCAGCAACGACCAGGCAATAGAATATGTCGTTTGCGCCAGCGCCTCGTGCAGGAACCGCCCGTCATCGAGCGGCAGGCCAGCGTAGACATTCAGGCTACGGGCAATCATGGCATTAAGCCAGACAAACGCGGCCGCACCCATCAGCCAATGCAGCGCCTGTTGTGTTCGTGCACCATCAGAGTTCAGAGAATATGCACCAGCAAGCCGTCCATGCCGCCATAGGGCGAACAGGGCAAGAGCAGAAACAAAATCGAGTGCATTGAATAAGGGCAGGTAACCAATCTGAGCCGGTTGGGCCCAGCCCGCGCCCATAACAGGATCCGTCACCCACAGCCCGTGGACGATAAACATCCAACCCAGTAGGAACACACCCAATCCCGATGCGACCCAACCGCGATAAATGGATGCGTAGCCAAAGCGTTCGGCGAAGGGCCAGTGACGGGCGAAACCGACCCATGTCAGCAGCAACACCGGTATCAAGCCCCAACTCACGGCCGTCCACACGCCCGGCGTGTTCGGGTGCATGATGCCAAATGGTCCCAGATCGAACCAGCTGAAATTCAGCGTAAAGCCGAACATCCCCCGGAAAATCACATCCGCCAATTGGGGCGCCAACACAGGCACCAGCAGCCATAAGCCTAAACCATGCAAACGCTCGGATGCGAATACGGATTCGCCGCGACGCTCGCTCCAGTAGAGTCCGCCATAAAGTGTGGCGAACGCCAATAGCCATGCAAACCAACCTCCTTCGTGGAACGGGCTCATATTCAACAGCAAAATCAAGCCGCCCAGCGTCCACATCCAGACGGTTTGCAGCGCGAGTAGGTAACGCAGAACCGACCAATCGGACAACCACTGCCGCAGCCATTGGGCCACCAGCATCGACGCACTGGCGAACATCAGCCACAGCGTGAACGGCTGGAGCCAACTCGCCACATGTGCCAGATCGTAGAATCCGGTGCCGAACCACCAGGCCAATCCCCAGAGGGTCAACAGGGCAGGAACAGGCGCCCAGTTACGCCGATTACGTAATAGATAGGCACTGGCCAACCCGGAAAGCGCAATCAAACCGCCACTCAGGAAATAGCCATCCAGCAAAGGCCAGTGTGTCGGGTCGAGCGATGGAGGATCGTCGCCAAACGCCACGCCGGCACCGAGTTGCAGCAACAGGCCGAACACAACCGGCCATGTTTTCCCTTGTCGCAACCCGACCCAAAGCATGGCCGCGCCTTCCAATGCCCAAGTGGTACTGGTCCATTGCCCATCGAACGCGAACGGCACGGCCAAAGAAACAAAACCGAGCCCCAATAACAGGAAGGCATCATTAAGAATTTTGAACTGCATACCAAAAACGCGCCGCAACCCCAGCCACAGCACGAGATAGAGCATGCCCAATCCGAATGCGCTCCAGGCCAGACCGTATTCGAAATTTTGGACCAGAGCGGCTTGCAGCCCAAACCCGACCAGCGGCGGGCCAAACACGAGGGTGGATTGCACATAGTCACGCAGTCCATCTGCGCGTTGCTGACGCGCGAATAATAGGGCTGTCGCCAGAAAGATCAGATAAAAACCGATCAGAAAAGGTTCGGTGGTCGAAAACAGCGCAGGCTTGTAGTTCAACCCGCCCCAGATCGTGCCGATCACGAACGTGAACAAAAATGCCAGCAGATTGAGTTCGCGCCAGGCCCTACGCCATGCGACGAAGACGATGCCGAAATCGAGCACAAGGTAATAACTGAACAGATCGACATGCCGACCGCTGTCGCTACCCGCCAGAATCGGTGCGAGAAAACCGCCGACAATCCCCAGCGCGGCAAGGCTGCGGGCATCCTGAACGACCGCCAGTACCGCAGCAGCTGCCACAACCAGAAGCATCAGCCCCATCGTCACACCCGCTGGCAACAGCCCGTACAAACGAAACGCGGCATATAGCGTGAGATACGTCAGCCCGATGCCCCCGCCCTGCAACACAAGGGCATAGCCGGTATGTCGCTTACGCAAGTACCAGCCGATGCCGAGCAACACCAGTCCGCCGATGCCCACCAGGGTCAAGCGGACGCTGATCGGGAACAGGGCCTGATCGGCGGCGTATTTCAGCAGGAAGGCCAAGCCGAAAAACAGCACGATCACGCCGATCTTGGCGACCACATTGCCCTCGGTGAGGAAGCGGTACACGCTCGACCACAGGCGCGACAGGCCATCCGGCGCTCCGGTTTCGGCAGACGAGGGCGCGCCCCAGGCCGAGACCGACGCCCCATTGTTGGATTTGCTTTCATGGAACGGAGTGTCAACACGTGCCGACACAGGCTGCTCTTCGGTCATTTTCAATGATGCGGGAGAAGGCTCCGGCAAGGGTTCGTGCACTCGCGCATGATCGGATTCAGGCTCCGGGGCTCTCGGCTCCACTTCTTCCGCAGCAGATTCGGGCGCGACGGGCGAATTCATTGCCTCGGATGACGATGCTCTCTGAGCCTGAGGATGAGACAAATGACGCAATTCATCTCGCAACAATATCTGATCGGCGATCAAGGCCTGAACCTGCCGAGTCAACCGACTGACCTGCGCCACAAGAAAGCCGGTTAGCGCGCCAAACGCCGCGCCCCAGAATCCGGCCACCGCCATCCCGAAAATCAGCCCCACCAGGGTAAGTGTAATGATCATGACCTGTGCTCCCTGCTAAAACGGCACACTTTTCTGTCGATTCCAGAATGCCCGCCGTTTGTGTGTGGCGCAATGTCCTTCAATAAGTGTCGCGATGAATGCACCCGATACTCGCCTCGCCCTGCATCGAGCCGGGTCGGGCAGAGAAGGCGCTATTGGGGCCCAGCATCCTGAAGGATGTAGCTGGGCACGTCACCGGCAGAAGTGATCCCGATATTCGACAGGGTGACATTGACCGGACTACCCGGATCGTACCGGTTGTGACAGATGGCATAAAACGTCGTTGGATCGCTGAAATAATTATTGGTGAACGTCAGGTCACCCACGGGTAAACACCCACCCATATCCGCACCGTAGGGCACCAAATGACTCAACAGGCACTGGTCCTCGGTAAGTTTCGAACCTTCAAACGAAGTGGGATGGCGACAGGCGCCGAAATCGACCGTGCCAGTCTGGTGATGTATCTAAGCAGGGTGGACAGAGCCAAATACTTACCATCCTGGCTGGATGGTACTAATCCTCGTATGAGGTGCCGATCAACACCGGCTTCGAGCACCACAAGACCATCATGTATCCCAACAGGTTGAGATACACGATGGCACGCACCAAAGAAGTAGTTTCGTGACCCACCGGTCTTTGGTGTGAACGGGGTACAACTGCCAAGTCTTGATTGACAGGGCAGCTAATGCTTAGTCTGACATCACAAAGGGATGTAGGCGACCAACTCACGGAACTTTAGATTATTACCGCTGCATCAAACATTCAACTGTACGGCCATGAATCCTGGCATGTGCCGGATCAGTTGGCTTTCCATCCCCATTTAACGAAGATTTTCTCACCCTGTTCTGATTGCAAGAACTTGATGAAGTCTTTGGCTTGGGGGTTCGCTTGAGCGCGCTGGGTCAAGACAACGCCAGCATCCCGATAAATGGCGTATTGAGGCTCAATCTCGACCACGTCGGCCAGCTTGGGATTCGCGACTTGCCAGATGTTGTAAATGAGCCAGGCATCGATATCGGGTTGATCAATCCAGGCCTTTTTGGCCAAGGCACTGTTTTTGGCATAATCAACAATATTGCTGCGCAGTGATCGAACCGTTTGGATACTGCCTAATCGACCCGCAATATCTTCCCATGCGCCGGTTTGTCCCGCCCCCTGCACGACCAATACTTTGACGCCCGGTTTTGTAATATCGTCAAACCCTTTGATCTTTTTTGGGTTTCCAGGGCGAACCAAGATAGCCATCGGCCGCAAGTATAAAGGGATGACTTGATCGGACTTGATTTGACCTTCGAGCTGGTAGGTAAAATCGGTCATCATGTTTTCAGAACCACTGAAAATAATGTCGCCCTTGGCCTTGGCCTGCTCAATCCACTGGGGTGTCGGGCCCGCGGTAACCTCGACTTTGGTGCCCGTCTCTTTTTCAAATACCGCAGCCGCTTCTTTCATAGCCGGCGCGGGGCCGCCCGGCCCATACACATAAATAGTTTCCTGTGCTTGGGCAGAGGAGATGTTGCTGAGCGCCAAGGCCATAAGCCCCACAAAGCCGAGAAGACGAGTAAACATGGTGAGTTCCTCATTGAAAATTGAAAAAACGAAAACATAAAAATCACGACGATGTGACTATAGACTAATTTGATACGTATAAATGGCTCGAGCGGAAAGCCTCCTGGATGCCGCCTCTATGGCCATCAACGATTCAAAATCGCACTCAATTGAAATCTATTTATTTTTTGTTTGCCGAGGAATAGAATCCATTCCGCCTTCGGGTTCTCCGAAGGGCATCCCCTGTTTTTTCCCCATGTATCGTTACCAACCATCGAGGCCATCGTGGGCAATCCGTGTCAGCGTTGTGGTGCGTGTTGCGCCTATTTCCGCGTGTCTTTTTATTGGGCCGAGTCGGTGCCTTTTCTCGACGGTCAGGTGCCGCCCGAACTGACGGAACAGATCAACCCGCATCTGGTGAGCATGAAGGGCACCCTCACAGAACCCACACGCTGCGTTGCGCTTGATGGCGCCATTGGCGATTGCGTCAGTTGCTCGATTTATCCCAACCGGCCCACGCCCTGCCGTGAGCTGGAACCTTGGGATGAGCATGGCCAGCCGGATGAGAAATGCAGTCGGGCCCGCGCAGCCCATGGGTTGCCGCCGCTTGAACCCATCGTGCCGCACACCCCGGAAATCGTCGATCCGCTGCGTACGGGTACCGATTGACTGATCCCATCTTTGGGTAAGAATTGCCAATCTTTACCCCGGTGATTTCTGCCGCGTATCGAATGCGGCGCGCAGTGCTTCGCCGATAAAGATCAGCAAGAGCAAGGTGCCCACCAACACAGCAAAGGTGGTGAGCGATAGCCACCAGGCATCGATATTGTTCTTGCCCTGCGCCAGCAGTTCGCCGAGTGAGGGCGTGGAGGGCGGCACGCCCAGTCCCAGAAAATCCAGACTCGTCAAAGCCAGAATCGCGCCGGATACCCGGAACGGCAAAAAGGTGATCACGGGCGTGAGCGCATTGGGCAGCAGGTGCCGGAACATGATGCGCGGACCGGAAACGCCGAGGGCGCGGGCGGCGCGCACGTATTCGAGATTGCGGCCTTTGAGGAATTCGGCGCGCACATAATCCGACAAGCCGATCCAGCCGAACAGCGAGAGCAGAATCAGCAGCAAACCGATCGATGGCTGGAAGATCGAGGCGAAAATAATCAGCAGGTACAGTTCGGGCAGCGAACCCCACACTTCGATGAAGCGCTGGAAGAACAGATCGACCTTGCCGCCGAGATAGCCCTGCACCGCGCCCGCCAGCATTCCGATCACCATGCCGATAGCCGTGAGCGCGAAACCGAACAGCACCGACAAACGAAAACCGTAGATCAACCGGGCAGCGACATCGCGGCCCCGATCATCGGTTCCAAGCCAGTGCCGCGCATTGGGTGGCGCGGGGTTCGGGGCGGGATTGTAGTAATCGATGGTGTCGTAGGAAAACGGAATCGGCGCGCGCAGAAGCCAGCCGTGTTCACGGATTTTGGCAATGACGTAGGGATCGGTGTAATCGGCGTTAGTCGCGAAATCACCACCGAACGTGGTTTCCGGGTAATCGTGAATCAAAGGCAGATAGAGTTGATGCTGATAAAGCACCAGCAAGGGCCGGTTGTTCGCCAGCAACTCCGCCCCAAGGCTCAGCACGAACAGGATTGAAAACAGCCACAGGCTCAGATAACCGCGCCGGTGTCGCCGGAATCGCTGCCAAACCCGCCGCCAAGGGCCCAGGGATTGTGCTGGGGCGGTGATTTGGGATGCCTGCTCACTCATGAATTCACGGCCTGGAAATTGATGCGCGGATCAACCCACACATAGGCCAGATCGGACAAGAGCTTGCCGATCAACCCGATCAGCGTGAATACGTACAGCGTGCCGAGCACGACCGGGTAGTCGCGCTGGATGACGGCGTTATACGAGAGCAACCCCAGCCCATCGAGCGAGAAAATGGTTTCGATCAACAGGCTGCCGGTAAAAAAGGCGCCGAGAAATGCTGCGGGAAACCCGGTCACGATCGGAATCAGGGCATTGCGGAATACATGACCGTACAGAATCCGCCGTTCGGACAAGCCCTTTGCGCGGGCGGTGAGCACGTATTGCTTGCGGATTTCTTCCAGAAAGCTGTTCTTGGTGAGCATCGTCATCACGGCAAAATTGCCGACCACCATCGCCGTGACCGGCAGCACGATGTGCCAGAGGTAATCGGCAATTTTGCCCAACAGAGAAAGCTGGTCGAAGTTATCGGACGCGAGGCCACGCAACGGAAACCACTGCCAGAAACTGCCGCCACCAAACAAAACAATCAGCACAAGGCCGAGCACAAAACCGGGAATGGCATAGCCGACGAGAATCACGGTGCTGGTGACCGTATCGAACCGCGAACCGTCCCGCACGGCCTTGGCAATGCCCAGTGGAATCGAGACCAGATACGTGAGGAAGAACGTCCACAAACCGATACTGATGGAGACGGGCAATTTCTCCAGAATCAGATCGGTGACCGAGCGCTGATAAAAATAGGACGTACCAAGATTGAACGTGAGGTAATTGCCCAGCATGTCACCGAAACGTTGCCAGGCCGGTTTATCGAACCCGTAAAATGACTTGATCTGGTCCAACTGGCGGGCATCGAGCCCCTGATCGCCTCGATACAAGCCGCCTGACAAGCCGCCGCCGGATTCCGCCCCCGCCGCCCCGGCACCGCCCGATTTGAGCTGAGCGACGAGCTGCTCGACCGGCCCACCGGGCACGAACTGAATCACCGCAAAGGAAATGGCGAGAATCCCGAACAGGGTCGGGATCATCAAGAGTAGTCGCTTGATAATGTAACCGGTCATTCGTTTGCTCCGGCCTTCTTTTGAGGCTTCATCTGTTCGCGCATCTGTTCACGCATCAGGCGCGCCACGGCCTGATCATGTGCATCCGGCGACTGACTCAGGGCGGCAATCGTGTCGCGGTTATTTTCCACAAAGTCGGGCGAGCGATACATCATGCGTCTATGCCGGATTGCTCTGGTTCAGGGATTCAACGGTGTCAGGTTCTGCTGTACGCCACCCGGGGATTGGGCAGGAGATTGAACCAGGGACTGCGGCTCGGGTCTCGGATCAGAATCCTTGCAGTTGGCAATGCACACCACCGATTTCTTCACGCCGCCGCCACAGCCCACATAGCATTGCTCGAAGTTCTGCTGACAAGGGCATGGTGCGCTGTCGCATTGTTCGTGGATCAGACGTTTACGCTCCTCGGCCAGACTCGGTGCAACGGGCGGCGTGGGCGCATCATCGTAGTAATCATCGTAATAACCCGGACGCATCACCCAGCCATAGCCCGGCACAAACACCGGGTTGAAGAACCCCATGCGCAAGCTGCGATTGAGCTCGTAAAACTGCCGGTCGGTTTCATACTGGCGGCGTTGCGCTTCGTAGGTTTTAAGCGCCGAATCAAAAGCCGCCCGCGCTGCCGGTTCAATCTCTGCGATGCATGACTGGCGCGCCGCCGAACACCTGTTCTGACATTGCTTGAGCGCATCCTGGCATTGCGCCACGCAAATCAATCCTTTGGCGGTTTGCGGCGGCGTATAAGACGTTTGCGTGGCGTATTGCGGCGTGGCACAACCACCCAAAGCGCCCACCGCCAATAGCGGAAGGAACCAGTTAAGAATCTTTCTAGCTACGTTGTTTTTGGGGAAGTTCATGTGTTTGCCACCAAGTTTGCATGACCCAGGTCATGGCATCGAAATAAAGCGGCAGCGGCTGGTGAAAACCGAATCGATTCCACCACGCCAGCCGATGCGCACCAATGTACCAGTTTGGCACAAGATATTCGCCCCAGAGCAGCACGCGATCCAGCGCGCGACAGGCCGTGACCAGCTCCGCCCGCGATTTGGCGTAGATGACCCGATCGATCAGCGCATCGACCACGGGGCTATCGATGCCCATGTAATTACTGGAACCGTCCGTGTGTGCGGCAGCACTGCCAAACCGATCCCGCAGTTCATTGCCCGGCGACTGCGATTCGCCATAGGCCACCACCGCCATATCGAAATCGAACCGATCCATCTTGCGTTGATACAGCGACACATCGATCGTGCGGTAACTGACATCGATACCAAGCCGTTTGAGGTTGTAGGCATAGGGCGCGACGATGCGTTCAAAACCGCGCATGGCCAGCGTGATTTCAAAGGAAAACGGCTGGCCCTTGGCATTTTTCAGCACGCCCTCTTCCACCCGCCAACCGGCCTCGGCCAGCAAATCACGCGCTTTGAGCAGGTTCACGCGCTGCTCGTCCGGATTGTTGGCGACGGGCACTTGATAGGGCTCTCGGAACAACTCGGGCGGCAACAGGGCTTTGAAGGGTTCGAGCAGGGCCAATTCATCGCCTTGCGGCAGGCCGCGACAGGCCAGTTCGCTGTTGCTGAAATAACTGTCGCAGCGCGTGTACTGGCCATAGAACAAGTGCGTGTTCGACCAGCCGAAATCCAGCGCCAGATCCATAGCCCGCCGCACGCGACGATCCGAGAACAAGGCACGACGGGTGTTCATGCCGAAGCCCTGCATCCCGGCGTTGTTTTTATGCGGTATTTCCCGACGGATGATGCGGCCATCAGCGAAATTCGCGCCGGTATAATCGCGTGCCCAGCGCTTGGAATTGGTCTCGTAGAACACATCGACCTCGCCCGCCTTGAAGGCTTCGAGCGAGACGGTCTCGTCCTTGTAGTATTTGAATACGATCCGGTCGAAGTTGAACTGCCCCCGGCGCACGTCCAGATCCTTCGCCCAGTAATCGGGATTGCGCTCAAAGGTGATGGTATTGCCATAATCGACCCGACCCACGCGATACGGCCCGCTGGTTAAGAACGCCTCGCGCGCCAGGCTGGCAAAATCACGACCCGCCAGCCAGCGTTTGGAGAATACCGGCAATTCGCCAATGATCAGATGCAGTTCGGGATTGACTCGCTTGAAGTTAAACTGCACATGCCGTGCATCGGTCAGTTCGGCCCCGGCGATATCCCCCCAGTACATTCGATAGCGCGGATGCGCCTGTTTGCTCATGAGCGTATTGAAGCTGAACAGCACATCCTGCGCCGTGACCGGGCTGCCATCATGGAAACGGGCTTTGGCATTGATGCGAAAAGTAATCGACAAGCCATCCACCGCCAGATCGGCCCGATCGGCCAGCAAGCCATAGGCTGAAAACGGCTCATCCCAGGCGCGCGCGGTCAGGGTTTCAAAACACAGTTCATTCAAGCCCGAGGCGGCCAAGCCTTTCAACACAAACGGGTTGAGCGAGTCGAAGTTGCCAAAGACCGACAGCGCCAACCGGCCACCCTTGGGCGCATCGGGATTCACATAATCAAATGCACTAAAATCGGCCGGATATTTGGGGGAATAGCCCAGCGCGTCGGCAAATCCGGCTGCCCGGCCAGCCGGGCTGAACCCACCGACACCCGCAGCCAGAGCACCTGTTGCCAGCAAATGACGAAGGAAATCACGGCGCGAACGCTGGTCGTCTCCTAATTGATCGTGTCGCGAGGGATGCTCGTTTTTCATTTCAACCGTACACTATGTCGATAAGCCTCGGGAGGAGTCGTTCGAGCGGGACAACCAGACGAACGACGGACGCTTTATGCATCTACTCGGGTGAGTGATCACATTTTTAGTCAGCATGAGGAACATAGTATGGGATTTTTAAGCGGCAAACGTGCCTTGATCGTGGGTATTGCGAACAATCGCTCCATTGCATCGGGCATTGCCGAAGCCATGCACCGGGAAGGCGCGGAACTGGCGTTTACCTATCTGAACGATCGCTTCAAGGAAAAAGTCGAAAAAGCGACGACGGACCTGGGTTCGAACATCTATCTGCCACTGGATGCCACATCCGACGAGCAGATCGATGCGCTGTTCCCGGCACTTGCCGAACATTGGCCGGAAGGCTTCGATATTCTGGTGCACTCCATCGCCTTCGCCCCGCGTGAAGCCCTGGATGGCGACTACCTCGACGGCATGTCGCGCGAGGCCTTCCGTGTGGCCCACGATGTGTCCGCCTACTCTCTGGCTGCATTGGCTAAGGCAGGCCGCGAGACGATGCGCGATAACGGTGCCATCGTCACGTTATCCTATCTCGGCGCCGAACGCGTGATGCCGAACTACAACGTGATGGGCGTCGCCAAAGCCGCACTCGAAGCGAATGTGCGCTATCTGGCCGGCTCTTTGGGCGGTCGGGGTATTCGCGTGAACTCGGTCTCCGCCGGGCCAATCAAGACGCTGGCCGCCTCCGGTATCGGCGAGTTCAAGGGCTTCCTCGATTACGTCGCGCTCAACTCACCATTGAAGCGCAACGTCACCATCGAGCAGGTCGGCAATACTGCCGCCTTCCTGTGCTCGGATCTCGCATCCGGCATCACCGGCGAGAATGTCTACGTTGATTCGGGGTACTTCATCACCGGCATGGGCCAGTGCCCGAAATAAGCCCACTATGGAATCTCTGCTCGAATCCATCCATGGCTTCGCGGGCTTACGCCAGCTGCGCGTTCAGATACGCTCGGACCGATACATGCCCGGCCCAAGCTCCGCATTTCAATGACATACGACATTGTGCGGTAAGGTCTGCATTTGTGCAGACCTTACCTGAATTTATTCAGGTATACCCCATTGGCGCAGTGCAAACGGCGCAAATAAAAAAGCGGCGCAACCTGCGTCGCACCGCTTGCCAACCCACCTTATCGGTGGGTTTTTTCATTCTTGGTATAGGCCCCGGTCCAAGTGACCTTTTCAAGAGGTTCAGACCGATTCACCTCAAGGCGTCGCTGTTTTCTCGGCCTTTTGGTGGATGGTGATCTTGGCTTCATCCCGCAGAGCTTTGAGCAACACGCCCAGAGTCTGCTGTGCTTGCGCCTGCTGGATTTCGGCAGAGAGCGCCTTCTTGTCCTGTTCGCTGATCGCGGTTGGATCGCCATCTTTAATTGCCTGGACGACCACCAGCGCTTCATTGCCGTCGCTCAGAGCCAAGGCCTTGCTGGCCAGTTGGCCTTCCGGTGCCGGAGGCAGAGCAAACGCCGCCTGAATCGCTTCGGCGGGGATCGGGGCATCACGCGCCGTCCGCTTGAGCCACACCGGCACCACCCAGGTTGCGCCGACCGCTGTTGCCGCCACCTGCGGCTCCTTACCCGAATCGATCGCCTTGCCTATCTGCTTCGCTGCATCAGCCAACGCCTGGTCAATAGCCTGTTGTTTCAGGGTGCGGGCGATCTGATTTTTCACATCGGCAAGGGGCAACTGCGTAGCCGGTTCATGCTGATCAACGCGAATCACGACCGCATGGTTCGCGCCCAGCTCAATCAGGTTGCTGTTTAATTTCTGCTCAAGTACTTCTTTTGAAAAAGCCGCTTGACGGACTTTCTCGCTCGCAGCAATGCCCGTGCCGCTATCCCGGTTGAGCCAATCACTGGTCTGCACCTTCAAACCCAGTGCCTCAGCCGAGGGGATCAGGCTATCGGGATGTTCATAAGACTGATCGGAAAGCTTTTCACCTTCGTCGTAATAAATCTTCTCAACTTGACGATCCTGAACCTCGGCTACCAGTTTGTCATGCACGTCCACCAGTGGCTTGATATCGGGATGGCTCTCTTTGGTCACCTCGATCAGGTGCCAACCAAATTCCGTGCGTACCGGCTCGCTGATCACACCGACCTTGATGCCATCCATGGCCTCTTCAAACGGCTTAACCATCTGACCGGGCGCCACTTCACCCAAGTCTCCGCCTTGGTTTTTTGACCCGGGGTCATCGGAAATGGCACGCGCCTCATCGCCGAAGCTGATCTTGCCGGAGACAATCGCTGCACGAGCCGCCAAAGCTTTGTTCTTGGCCGCTTCGATAGCGGCACCATCTGCATTCTTGGGTACGGAAATCAGGATATGTCGCACCGTGCGGACAACCTGTGCATTTTGCTTCTTCACATAGTCTGCATAGGCCTGCTCAACCTGAGCAGCCGTTACCTTGACCAAAGGCGCCAGCGTTTGCGGCGACAACTCGATGTACCGTAGTTTTACCCGCTCAGGGCGGATAAATTCGGTCTTGTGCGCGCCATAGTAGGCCTCGATCGCCACATCGGTCGGTGCGGCAACGGAATCGACCACCCGCGCACGATCAATACGCACCATGCCGATCTCACGAGTCTGGTCACGCAAGCGCACGATCTGATCCAACTCGGGCGCTGTCACAATCGTGCTCTCGCTGATCGCGTTTTCCAGCGTCTGCATGACGATATCCTGCTTCAGACCGGCCTCGAAATCGGCAACCGTCGCACCACGCGCAGCCACGAAGGCTTCATATTTCTTGACGTCGAACACGCCATTGGTTTTGAAAGCGGGCTCGGAACGAATCAGGTCGGCCACCACGACATCCGGCGCCCGGAACCCGGCCTTGTGTACAAACACGTTCAAAACGCGCTCATTGATCATCTGATCGAGCACCTGCTGATCGAGATTCAGGCTCTGCAGCAGTTCTGCGGATACGCTGCCACCGAGTTTCTGAATAATGGCCTGACGCTGTTGACTGACCGCCTGCTCGAACGCTTGCTGGGAAATCGGCAAGCCATCGACTTCGGCCACTGGCTTGTTTTTAGCACCACTGAAGTACTCGCCTACACCCCACAAAACGAAGGGCACACTGATTAAGCCGATGATCACGTAAGCGATCCAACCCTGAATGCGTTCCCGCAAATCCATCAACATAGCATCAATACCTTAAAAAACTTAAAAGCCCACCGGAGCAGGCAACTGGCCATTGAGTGCAATCGGGAGAATTACTCTCTCTATGGAATCTCTGCACAAATCCATCCATGGCTTCTTGCAGAAATACACAAGCCTGCGGGCTTATGCCAGCTTCAATGCGAAGCCGGTGTAAGCCTACGTTCACGCCCGAAACGCGCTGCGCATTTCAATGACTAACATCATTGAGCAGCAGGGCATCCGTGCTCTGCCCAGGAAGGTCTGCATTTGTGCAGACCTTCTCTATAAAAAAACAGGGACGTTCCCGCCCCTGCTTCTTGTACTTACCTCAGAAATTCACACCATAGCCCAGTTTGCTTTTGGCCGAACGAACCCGATGTAGCGAACGGCTTAGTTAACCGCGTCTTTCAAACCTTTGCCGGCCTTGAATGAAGGCAGGCGGGAAGCGGCGATTTCAATGGTTTCACCTGAACGTGGGTTACGGCCGGTACGGGCCTCACGCTCACGAACCAGGAACGTGCCGAAACCGACCAGGGTCACTTGGTCACCTTTTTTCAGTGCATCACCAACCGCTTCGATAAACGCATCAAGCGCTGCCGCAGATTCAGTTTTCTTCATTCCGCTTTTAGCAGCCATCGCGTCGATCAGTTCTGATTTATTCATGTCGTTGCAATCCTTTTCTTTGGGGGAGTTAAGATAGTGGGGTTGAGTTTTTGATTTCCAAGTGACGTATTCTGCAGGCAGTACCCGCAACAATCAACCAATTCCGATCACGCGCACCTGAGTCGAGACACTTTTATACAAGCCACACGGGCGCGCTGTCAACAAAGTCTGGCCGAATAAGAATCGGCAAGGCTTGGGCTCGGCACATAAAACTGCTATCAGAACGGTAATCAATGTGCATGCGCACTCTGGTCGTCGGGGCGCTTGGCCTCGACAACTGGTAGCGGTTCTTTTATCTCGACAGGCTTTGGTGTCGGCGGGGTAACCAGGGCCAGGTCCAGCACTTCATCGATCCAGCGCACCGGTCGAATATCCAGCGATGATTTAATTTTATCTGGAATTTCAACCAGATCCTTGCGGTTGCCTTCCGGAATCAGAACCAGCTTGATACCACCACGCTGCGCTGCCAGGAGCTTCTCCTTGAGCCCACCGATCGGCAGCACTTCACCGCGCAGGGTGATCTCGCCCGTCATCGCCACGGTCGACTTGACCGGAATGCCTGTCAGCGCCGAGACGATGGTCGTGCACATGGCGCCTCCGGCCGAAGGACCATCCTTCGGCGTTGCCCCTTCGGGCACGTGCACGTGAATATCCACCTTCTGGCTGAAGTCCGGATCGATCCCCAGCGAAACCGCCCGTGCCCGCACGACCGTCATCGCGGCCTGAATCGACTCCTGCATTACCTCACCCAACTGGCCGGTGTACTTGAGGTTACCTTTACCCGGCATGGTCGCCGCTTCAATCGTCAGCAGGTCTCCACCCACTTCCGTCCAGGCCAGACCCGTCACCTGACCAACCTGATCGGGATGTTCGACCTTGCCGAAATCGAAACGATGAACACCAAGGTACTGATCCAGCGAGCTGGAATCGACTGTAATCGGTGGCTTCTCTTCATTCGTGACGAGTTTGCGCACGACCTTGCGCGATACCTTGGCCAGTTCGCGCTCAAGGTTCCGCACACCGGCTTCACGGGTGTAGTAACGAATCACATCGCGAACCGCTGATGTATCGATGACAAGCTCCTTGTCCTTCAAGCCGTTCTTTTCCAACTGCTTGGGCAACAGATAGCGCTCGGCGATCTCGGTCTTCTCGTCTTCGGTGTAGCCGGCAATACGAATCACTTCCATCCGATCCAACAACGGACCCGGAATATTCAGGCTGTTGGCCGTGCACACGAACATGACCTCGGACAAATCGATGTCCATATCCATGTAGTGATCGGCAAACGCTTTGTTTTGCTCGGGGTCCAGAACCTCCAGCAAGGCCGAAGCCGGATCGCCCCGGAAATCGGAAGCCATCTTGTCGATCTCATCGAGCAGAATCAGCGGATTGCGAGAACCGATCTTGCTCAGCGTCTGCACGATCCGGCCCGGCAAGGCGCCGACATAAGTCCGACGATGGCCGCGAATCTCGGCATCGTCGCGCACGCCACCGAGGGCGATTCGGCCGAATTTCCGGTTGGTGGCCTTGGCAATCGACTGCCCGAGCGAGGTTTTACCCACACCCGGCGGGCCGACCAGACACAGAATCGGGCCGTTCATTTTGCGCACGCGCTGCTGCACCGCGAGATACTCGAGAATCCGCTCCTTGACCTTCTCAAGGCCGAAGTGATCAGCTTCCAGCACTTGCTCCGCCACGCCCAGATCGTGCTTGATCTTGGTCCGCTTCTTCCATGGCACGGCGATAATCCAGTCCAGATAGTTACGCACGACTGATGCCTCGGCGGACATGGGCGACATCATCTTGAGCTTGTTGAGCTCGGATTTGGCCTTGTCGAGCGCTTCTTTGGGCATACCGGCAGTCAGAATCTTGCGCTCCAACTCGTCGAGATCGCTTCCGCCCTCTTCCAGATCGCCCAGTTCCTTCTGAATCGCTTTCATCTGTTCGTTCAGATAGTACTCGCGCTGGCTTTTCTCCATTTGCTGCTTCACGCGGCCACGGATGCGCTTCTCAACCTGCAAGGTATCGATTTCTGATTCGATCAGCACCATGAGGTGCTCGATCCGCGCGTGCAGATCGATGGTTTCCAGAATCTTCTGCTTTTCTTCAAGGCTGAGCGCCATGTGAGCGGCGATGGTATCGGCCAGGCGCGAGACATCATCGATGCCAGCCAACGATGTCAGCACCTCTGGTGGCGTTTTCTTGTTGAGTTTGACATACCCGTCGAACTGATTGAGCAACGTACGCGCTTCCACTTCCAGTTCGCGATCAGGCTGTGCTTTCGGCTCTTCAATCGCATGCACTTCGGCTACCAGATACTGGTCAACCTCGTGCACCTGCACGCAGCGTACGCGCTCGATGCCCTCGACGAGCACTTTGATCGTGCCGTCCGGCAATTTGTGCAGTTGAAGAATGGAAGCCAACGTGCCGACGGCATGCAGATCCTTGCGGCCCGGATCGTCAAGCTCGGCATCCTTCTGAGCGACAAGCAGCAATTGTTTGTTGCCCTTGATAGCTTCCTCCAGCGCGGACACGGACTTCTCCCGTCCCACGAACAGAGGGATCACCATATGGGGGTAAACCACCACATCCCGCAGCGGCAGAACCGGAACGGTACGTGGTGCACCGGCGATGACTTCAGATGTTGTGTCGTTATGTGGCATATGTTTTACCTGTGTGACGCGCCGAATGGCGGTAAGGTGAGCGGATACGTATAGAGCATAGCCAATAGTTAATGCCGAATGGCAACTTTTCAAGTCGCTGGCGCAGAAAAGCGATCCACGATCAAAGAAAACATCCTGAATATGATGCGTCGTTGCGGCGCCGGAGTCACTCAGTGGACTTGCAAAAAAATCCCGCCAAGCAGCGGGATTTCAATTACGCTCTATAAAGCCGGGGAAAAGTTACTTATCGGAAGCTGCCTTGGGTAGGCTTTCGGCCTGATCAAAGAGCAGGTAGGGCGCATTCTCGCCACGCACAACCGAGGCATCCACGACGACCTTCTTCACATTCTCGGTAGAAGGCACCTCGAACATCGTATCAAGCAGCACATGCTCGACGATAGTCCGCAAACCACGCGCGCCGGTTTTGCGCTTGATTGCCTGACGCGCCACTTCCCGGAGCGCATCTTCACGCAGATCAAGCTCTACGCCTTCCATTTCGAACAGACGCATGTACTGCTTGGTCAACGCATTCTTCGGCTCGACCAGAATCTTGACCAACGCCGCTTCATCCAGTTCATTCAGCGTCGCGATGACCGGCAAACGGCCAATGAACTCGGGAATCAGACCATAACGCGTCAGATCCTCCGACTCGATCTGGGTCAGCAATTCATCGACCGCCCGCTTGTCATCCTTGGATTTCACTTCCGCAGAGAAGCCAATACCGCCTTTCTCGATCCGCTGACGGATGATGCTATCCAGCCCGGAGAAGGCACCGCCGCAGATGAACAGGATATTGGTCGTATCCAGCTGCACGAACTCCTGCTGCGGATGCTTGCGGCCACCCTGGGGCGGCACGGAAGCCTGCGTGCCTTCGATGAGCTTGAGCAACGCCTGCTGCACACCCTCACCGGATACATCCCTTGTGATCGACGGGTTCTCGGATTTACGGGTGATCTTGTCGATCTCGTCAATGTAGACGATGCCGTGCTGGGCTTTTTCAACGTCGTAGTCACAACGCTGCAACAATTTCTGCAGAATGTTCTCGACATCCTCCCCCACGTAACCCGCTTCGGTGAGCGTGGTGGCGTCGGCGATGGCAAACGGCACATCCAGCACACGTGCCAGCGTCTGCGCCAACAACGTTTTACCCGAGCCCGTCGGGCCGATCAACAGGATGTTGGATTTGGAGAGTTCAACCGGTTCGGACTCGTTATCCTTGTCCTTTTTGGCCACTATGTGCAATGAACCAAACAGATTCAGTCGCTTGTAATGGTTGTATACCGCGACGGCCAGAGCCCGCTTGGCGTGCATTTGCCCGATAACATACTCGTCGAGGGCCTCGACCAGCTCCTTGGGTGTCGGCAGTCTGGTCGGTGTTTCATCCCGTGCACTGGAAATTTCCTCACGGAGGATGTCATTACATAACTCGACACACTCATCGCAGATATATACCGATGGGCCGGCAATGAGTTTACGAACCTCGGCCTGCGGCTTGCCGCAGAATGAACAGGAGAGATCCTGTTCGGTTTTTGTACTTTTAGCCATAATCAGCCTCTGTCTGTGATCAAACCGGGCAAGTTTCGAGCCCAGTTTCAGTCATTCGCATCACGCGCGTTTATCCAGCACCGCATCAATCAAACCATACTCGACAGCTTCGGATGCCGACAGAAATTTGTCCCGATCCGTATCTTTTTCGATCACTTCCATCGGCTGATTACAGTGCTTGGCCAGAACGCCATTCAAACTATGACGCAATTTGATGATTTCTTCCGCATGAATCTTGATATCGGAAGCCTGCCCCTGGAATCCGCCCAAAGGTTGGTGAATCATCACCCGCGAGTTCGGCAACGCAAACCGCTTGCCCGGCTCGCCACCCGCCAGCAGGATGGAACCCATGCTGGCAGCCTGACCGATGCACAGTGTCGAGACATGCGGCTTGATGAACTGCATGGTGTCGTAGATCGACATGCCCGCCGTCACAACGCCGCCCGGCGAGTTGATATACAGATGGATGTCCTTGTCCGGATTTTCCGATTCCAGAAACAGCAGCTGCGCCACGATCAGGTTGGCCATGTGGTCTTCAATCGGACCTATAACGAATACAACCCGTTCCTTGAGCAGGCGGGAGTAGATGTCATACGCCCGTTCGCCGCGGGATGTCTGCTCCACAACCATGGGCACCAATGCGGCCAGTTCCGGCGCGGCCTGTGCCGATGAATACTGGCTAACTGTAGTTTGAGAACCGAAAATCATACATTCTCCCCTATGCATTCTCCCCGTGCACTTTGGTTCGATGCCTCGGGAGGGTGGTTTTAAAACAAAAAACGCGATCAACGCATCACATGAACTGTGGCGGTTGATCGCGACTTTTCAATCTCTCTATAGAAAAAATGCTGAAAAAGCTGCGTGGCGCTCAATCAGGCCTGTGGGGCCGGATTCATCACCGATTTGAATTCCTGTGATTTTTTGGTCACCTTGGCTTTGGACAACACGTGATCAACAGCTTGCTGCTCCAGTACTACCGTGCGTGCATTGCTCATCATTTCACGATCACCTTTGTAAGTCGCAACGACTTGCTCCGGCTCATCATACGCGGCGGCAATGTCATTGATGAATTCTTCGACCAAGGCATCGTCAACCTGCAAATCGGCTGACTTGACGATTTCCATGATCACCAGGCCCATCTTGACGCGTTTGGCTGCCTGCTCGCTGAACAGGCTGGCGTCGAGCGCGCTGGCATCGGCATGAGGCATTTGCTGGCGAACGAACCCATCACGCATGGCAACCGCTTCTTCATCGACCAGTGCCCTCGGCACGTCAAATGTCAGGCTGTCGGTCACGGCAGTCAGCACCACGTCTTTAGTCTGACGTTTGAGCGCCTGCCTGAGTTCGCGCTCCATGTTCTTGCGCACATCAGACTCCAATTCAGCCACTGAGGCAGAACCGAAACGGGCGGCAAATTCGTCGTCCAACTTGGGCAGCGCTTTCTCTTCAACCGCCGTCGCAGTCACAGTGAATTGCGCGGTTTTGCCCTTGAGGTTTTCTACGGGATAGTCTTCGGGGAAGGCCACATCAAACACACGTTCAGGTTCGCCCATGGCAATACCAGCCAGACCTTTTTCGAAGTCCGCCAACATACGGTTTTCACCAAGCACAACCTGCATGCCTTCTCCGCTACCGCCTTGGAATGCTTCGCCATCGACCTTGCCGTCGAAATTCACGGTAACCCGATCACCATCTTTGGCCGCACGATCCACTGATTTCCAGTCGGCATGCTGTTCACGCAGTGTCGCGAGCATGTCGGCCACATCGGCGTCAGTTACTTCGGCTGTTGAGATTTCAATTTCAAGGGCTGAAAGATCGCCCAATTCGAATTCGGGATAAACTTCAACGGCAGCCACAAATTTGAGGTTTTCACCCGGTTGCCCTTCGACGGACTCAATCGAGGGGTTGCCCGCCGGTCGCAGCTTCTGCTCGGCGATGGCCGCCTGATAGTTGCGCCCCATGACGTCGCCGACCACCTCTTCGCGCACCTGGCCTTCATAGCGCTGACGCACGACCGGCAAAGGCGCCTTGCCCGGACGGAATCCGTCCAGACGTACGCGGCGGGACATATCCTTGATGCGGCGATCGACTTCGACATCGATTTCACTGGCAGGTACTTCAATCGCCAAACGACGGATCAAACCTTCTGATGACTGCAATTCAACCTGCATGGTCACTCAACCTCAAACTTCTTCATATCTAAAAAAATAATCAAGGCGATGCCCTGATCAGGAATATGGTGCGAGAGAAGAGACTCGAACTCTTACGCCAAAGGCGCTGGAACCTAAATCCAGTGCGTCTACCAATTCCGCCACTCTCGCTAAAACGTCCCGTTGTCGGCATTTCCGACACCCGGCGCGATCTCAATCACGACCCGCCGATGCCAAATCCGTACGGATCAAACCGGCGGGGGAGTATACCTGAGCTTATCGGCAAGCCCAAACTACCCCTCTGCCAACGCTCAACTACATCGGCATGCCAGGAATGCGCCCCTTGAGCGCGCGCATCATTTTTTTCATGCCGCCACCGGAGAATTTTTTCATCATGTCGCTCATGTCACGGTGCTGCTTCAGCAACCGGTTGACATCGTGCACCTGCATCCCCGAACCCAGCGCAATCCGGCGCTTGCGCGAGCCTTTGATCAACTCGGGGTGCAACCGTTCCTGGATTGTCATGGAGTTGATAATGGCAATCATGCGATGCACATCACGATCCTCGATATTCGCCTTTGCATCCGCCGTCAGCTTGCCCATACCCGGCAACTTGTCCATCAAGCCACCGATGCCCCCCATGTTGAGCATTTGCTGGAATTGATCGCGCATATCAACGAGGGTGAAACCTTTGCCTGCCCGCACCTTCTCGGCCAGAGCCTGGGCCTTGCTGGTGTCGAGATTACGCTGCGCTTCTTCCACTAGAGAAACCACATCGCCCATGCCCAGGATGCGCGAGGCGATACGATCGGGATGGAAGGGCTCAAGCGCGTCGAGCTTTTCGCCCATCCCGATGAATTTGATGGGTTTGCCGGTAATGGCGCGAACCGACAGCGCCGCCCCGCCGCGCGCATCGCCATCGGCCTTGGTGAGTACAACACCGGTCAGCGGCAGCACTTCATTGAAGGCCTTGGCGGTATTAGCCGCATCCTGGCCTGTCATGGCATCGACGACGAACAGGGTTTCCACCGGATTCAGTGCGGCGTGCAACTGGCGCACTTCGTCCATCATCTCGGCATCGACATGCAACCGACCTGCAGTATCGACAATCAGCACGTCGTAAAAACCGACACGCGCCTGCTTTAAGGCGGCCTGCACGATGTCCAGGGGCTTTTGCCCCGCATCGGAAGGGAAAAAATCGACGCCGACCTGACCGGCGACCGTTTCGAGCTGTTTGATCGCGGCCGGGCGATACACGTCCGCACTGACGACCAGCACTTTTTTGTGTTCGCGCGTGCGCAGAAGTCGACCGAGTTTGCCGACGGTGGTGGTTTTACCAGCCCCCTGCAAACCGGCCATTAGCACGACGGCCGGTGGTTGGGCGGCCAGATTAAGTGCCGAGTTCTCGGCACCCATCAGCGCGGTCAGCTCATCGCTGACGATCTTGATGAACACCTGCCCCGGCTTGAGGCTTTTGATGACCTCGGCACCAACGGCGCGTTCCTTGACCTGATTGACGAAATCGCG
Organism: Pseudomonadota bacterium; assembly: GCA_021795795.1. The sequence goes on from JAJYPA010000011.1 coordinate 23,671, forward strand.
CACCACCGGCAAGGCAACATCTGCCTCCAGCAAGGCCATCCGCACTTCACGCAGGGCGTCCTTGATGTTGTCTTCGGTTAACCGCCCCTGCCCGCGCAGCCCATCGAACAGACCGCCGAGCCGCTGGGAAAGATTTTCAAACATGCGCGCGCACCATCTCGATCAGTAACTCAAATCGGCTGGAAAGAGGCTCAGTCGCCACGGCCATACCGCTTGCGATCCAGCTCCGTCAGCCATTTCTTGCGGATGCGGATCGAGGCCGGGGTCACTTCGACCAGCTCGTCATCATCGATGAATTCCAGTGCCTGCTCCAGCGTGAACCGGATCGGCGTCACGAGGGTGAGCGCCTCATCCGTACCGGAGGCACGCATGTTGGTGAGCTTTTTCCCCTTGAGGACGTTGACGGTCAGGTCGTTGTCACGTGAATGGATGCCCACAACCTGACCTTCATATACTTCATCCCCGTGGCCGATCATCATCTTGCCCCGATCCTGCAGGTTGTACAGCGCATAAGACAGCGCCTTGCCGGTTTCGTTGGCGATCAGCACCCCGTTGATTCGCTGGCCCACGTTGCCCGGCTTGTACTCACCGTAATGGTCGAATACGGAGAACAGCAGACCGGTGCCTTGCGTGGCCGTCATGAACTCGGTTCTAAAACCGATCAGGCCACGCGAAGGAATGATGTATTCCAGACGCACACGGCCTTTGCCATCGGGTTCCATATTCCGCAATTCCGCACGGCGGGTGCCCAGTTTTTCCATGACCGCGCCCTGATTCTGCTCTTCGATATCCACGACGAGCTGCTCGTAAGGTTCCTGCTTGACGCCATCGACTTCGCGGATGATGACTTCGGGGCGACCAACGCCCATCTCAAACCCTTCGCGGCGCATGTTTTCGATCAATACCGAAAGGTGCAATTCACCGCGGCCGGATACTCGGAATTTGTCGCCTTCCTCGGTATCCTCAACGCGCAACGCGACGTTATGCAGCAGTTCTTTATGCAGGCGATCACGAATCTGGCGGCTGGTAATGTACTTGCCTTCCTTGCCAGCGAACGGTGAGGTATTGACATTGAAGGACATACTCACGGTTGGTTCATCGACCGTCAGCGGCGGCAGCATTTCCACGTGATCCGGATCGCAGATGGTGTCGGAAATCAGGAGCGGGTCGAGACCGGAGAACACGATGATGTCGCCCGCCTGCGCACTCGGCACTTCGATACGCTCCAAACCATGAAAACCCATGATCTGAAGGATGCGGCCGGAGCGGATGTTGCCATCCCGGTCGATGACCTTGACTTGCGTATTGGTTTTGACCCGGCCGCGGGAAATACGACCGATACCCATGATGCCCATGTACGGGTTGTAATCGAGGCTCGATACCTGCATCTGGAAGGGGCCATCGGAATCCACATCTGGTGATGGCACAAAATCTACAATCGTCTGATACAACGGAGTCATATCGCCTTCACGAACCGAGTCGTCCAGACCGGCATAACCATTCAGGGCCGAGGCATAAACAATCGGGAAGTCGAGTTGCTCGTCGGTCGCACCCAGACGATCAAAAAGGTCGAAAACCTGATCCACCACCCACTGCGGACGGCTGCCGGGGCGGTCAATCTTGTTGATGACCACGATCGGCTTTAAGCCATGTTCGAACGCTTTTTTCGTAACGAAACGGGTTTGCGGCATCGGGCCATCAACGGCGTCCACCAGCAGCAGCACGGAGTCGACCATCGACAGCACGCGCTCCACTTCACCGCCGAAGTCGGCGTGACCGGGCGTATCGACGATGTTGATGCGGTACTCTTCGCCTTTCGGGCTGGTCCAGCGGATGGCGGTGTTTTTCGCGAGGATGGTGATGCCGCGCTCTTTCTCGATTGCGTTGGAATCCATCATCCGCTCACCGGTGTCGGTACGGGCGTCCAGGGTACCGGATTGTTGCAAGAGCTTATCAACCAGGGTCGTTTTACCGTGGTCAACGTGGGCGATAATGGCGATGTTACGCAAATGAGAAATCACAGGAGCATCCATAAATAAGGAATAAATTGGTGCGGCAGTATACCTGAACCCGCGTGTTTCTGGCAGCGTGGCCGGGTAAAATATTGGAATTATTCAAAGAACCGGGGGTCTTGCCAATCAATGTCAGTCAGGGAATCCACCCAGTATCCGTCAAGAACGGCCATCGTGTGCGGGTCGCGCATCACACCCACGGTTCGCAAGCCAGCACGGCGCGCAAAACCCATGAGCATGGGCGTGCTGGTGATGAAGAGGATCCGTTCGGGCGATACATCCATTTCTTCCGCCAGATCAAGCCAGGTCTGTGTCTGGCGCCATTGAGGCAGTGGTCTTTCAATAACCACAAATGCTTCATCAAAAAACGAGGACAGCCGTGAGCCGTAACGCCGCACGTCAGCCGTGATGCCGACCACCGTCAATCTCAGGGCGCGCCACTGTTCAAACGCATCCAGCGCGTCCGGAAACAACATCAACTGATCATCTGGTTGAAAATCAAAGAGCGCCACCAAATCAACCCATACCGCACGTACGATCATTATCAGCCCCCATTTATTCGCTATATAGATAGAATGAAGCACATAAAACCCACTGCCGAAGAACACTACATGACAATCCAATTCACCAAAATGCACGGACTGGGCAACGATTTCATGGTCATCGACGCCATCAATCAAGCCATCGAGCTGAATCCGGAACAGATCAGGCAGTGGGCCGATCGGCATTTCGGCATCGGCTTCGATCAACTGTTGATCGTCGAGCCACCCAAAACCGCCGACACCTTGTTCACCTATCGCATATTTAACACAGACGGTGGCGAGGTTGAGCAATGCGGCAATGGTGCGCGCTGCTTTGCCCGATATGTGTATGACAAAGGATTGACCGCCGAGAAAGAAATTCCCGTTGGTACCGCCAGTGGCCGGATTGTGCTTCATATCACCGATTCAGGCGATGTCACCGTCGACATGGGGCGACCGATGTTCACCCCAGCCAACATCCCCTTCATCACCGAACAGGAAGCCACAAGTTATCCATTAACGCTTGATGACGGCAGTGAGTGGCTCATTGATGCAGTTTCCATGGGCAATCCACACGCCGTGCTGGAAGTCGAAGACGTCGACACCGCCCCGGTCAGTCATATCGGCCCGATGATCGAACACCATCGACAGTTCCCAAATCGAGTAAATGTGGGTTTTATGCAAATCATCAACCGCCAGCACATCCGGCTGCGTGTATTCGAGCGCGGCACCGGCGAAACGCTCGCCTGCGGAACCGGTGCCTGCGCAGCAGTTGTCAGTGGCATTCGTCGAAACTGGCTTGATTCTCCCTGCTTTGTCGACGTTCGCGGGGGGAGGCTCTTCATAGCATGGGCGGGGCAACCTGAAGATACCGTGCTCATGACAGGACCCGCACAAAGTGTTTTTGAGGGCCAAATAAGCCAAACCATCGTGTGAACCCTGGCCGCACCATCCCTATATCCAACATAAAAACAATATCAGTTTAAAAAAAACAACACTCGCCTACTCAACCCAAACCCAAGAGCCACGAACAAACGCTCGCCAGAAGTTAAAACAAACGAAACATAAGTTAATGAAAATAAATCATAAGACAGCAACAAGCGAATTACTTATATAAATAAATAAGCATTTACTAATACACAACTCGCTGATTTATTAATATTTTTTCGCGCGCCCTCAATTTTCTTGAATTCTCCCAGTTTACATTTCTGTTAACTTACGCGGGTCTCGAAGCAACCCGTCATCAGAATGTGGGCACCCGCATAGCGGAAAGCGAGCAGATGTGCGCCCAACTCCAGAGAGGGGAACGGGCCGCAAAAACAATCAATCAGGAGACTGGATAAAAATGGTATTCAAACGTTCACTACTGGCCGCATCGGTTGCCGCCACCTTGATCGCCTCAGGCGCTGCACACGCGACGAATGGTTATTTCTCTCATGGTTACGGCGTTAAAAGCATGGGTATGGGCGGCGGCGGTGTAGCCCTGCCGAACGACAGCGCGATGATTATCGCCACCAACCCGGCAGGCATCACCGAAACCGGCACTCAGATCAACTTTGATATCTCCTGGTTCCATCCAGTGCGCGGTTACAGCCAAACAAGTAATAGTGGAATGTTTAATGCCTCCGCCGAAAGCGGAAGTAATAATTTCTACATTCCCGAACTCTCAGCCAGCTATGCGCTCAACGACACCAGTTCTATTGGTATCGCTATTTATGGCAACGGCGGGATGAACTCAGACTATTCGGGTACCGCAACCAGCCTGTTTGGGGCGGGTAACTCAGGCGCGTTCGCAGCTCCAAACTCGACAATGACAGCGATTTATGGTGGCGGGGAAGGTGGTGTAAATCTCAAGCAGATGTTTATTGCTCCAACCTATGCCCACAAGTTCATGGACGGCAAACTTTCCGTGGGTGCTAGCTTGCTGTTCGCACGCCAAACCATACAAGTCAAGGGATTAGGTGCATTTGACAATGGGATGTACTCGGCCGCACCTGGTTATGTGACAGGAAACGAAGTATCCCACTCTACCGGCTGGGGCGGGAAAATCGGTGTTCTGTTTCATGCCACCGACGCCATCTCACTGGCAGGTAGTTACCAGACCAAGATGGCCATGAGTAAATTCGATCAATACGCAGGCCTGTTCGCTGAAGGCGGCAAGTTTGATATTCCATCAACATGGACCATTGGTGGCGCATTCCAAGTTGCTCCCGCTTGGACATTGACAGCTGACTTCCAGCGCATCAACTATTCCAGTATCAAGTCAATTGCGGGCACATCTACCACCTTGGGAAGAGTTAAGCTTGGCTCCGACAACGGGCCAGGATTTGGCTGGAGCGATGTGAATGTAGTCAAACTCGGCGCCCAGTGGCAGATGAGTCCAGCTCTACAATTACGCGTAGGCTTTAACCATGGCACCAACCCGGTCGGATCGCAGGATGTCGTATTCAATACCTTGGCTCCGGGTGTCGTTAAAAACCACTACACGGCCGGCTTTACTTATGCACTGGATCAGCATCAAGAGTTGAGTGGTGCCTTCATGTATGCGCCAGACGTTACAGTATCGGGCCCGAATAATGCTGTAGCCAGCTACGACCCATCAACTACAACGACTATCCACATGAAGCAGTACGAAGCTACCATCGGTTATGCCTACAAGTTCTAATCGAGTCTTTATCGATTAAATCGGTTTAGCACCGCCCTCTCGGGGCGTAAACCGGCTCAAAACCCCGCGCTCTTATCGAGGCGGGGTTTTTTGCATGTAAACACACTACTATTGATTCTCAGTCTGGCCGATGGCGATTTCTGACTGGCACACAACTTCATAGAAGGGTGATTCTTTAATTCAGGAGTTAAGGCTTCCTCATATCCCGGGATGCGGTTCACGCTGAGATCACCCGGCGAACCGGGGTGTTTATCTACCTCTGCGATGCGCACAGCACTGGCAACGCGGCCGCAACGAAAATATCAACGGGCTGATCGCCAGTACCTGCTCTGAGCGCGGGTGTGTCGGTGCAGAGTCAGGAAGACCTGAGTGCTATTGCGTTGCAACTGAACTTGCGTCCGCGATAGCGCTTCAGCTTCAAGTGTCCTATCGAAACATGATGAGCGAGGTGATGGGTAAAGCCATAGCTATGCGCCATGATGCTCCAGATTCAATCCAATAACCGTGTTAACCTCAGACATTGCAACCGCACTTATTTAAGCTACCCGTGTCTGATCAACCGTGCCTTGCTGCACCATCCACCCCCGCCTGTGCGACGGCAGCGGCGCGGAACAGGGCACGGCGTTTGTTGAGAGTTTCTTCCCATTCGTTGGCGGGGATGGAGTCGGCGACGATGCCGCCACCGGCCTGAATGTGGAGTTCACCGTCCTTGAGGACGCCGGTGCGGATGGCGATGGCGGTGTCCATGTTGCCATTCCATGCCCAGTAACCGACGGCCCCGGCGTAGACGCCGCGCTTGACGGGTTCGAGTTCGTCGATGATTTCCAGTGCGCGAATCTTCGGCGCGCCGCTGACGGTGCCTGCCGGGAAGGTGGCGCGGAGCACGTCGATGGCATTGAGACCGGCTTTGAGCTGGCCGGTCACTTGCGAGACGATGTGCATCACATGTGAATAGCGCTCGATGATCATGCGTTCTTCGAGTTTCACGGAGCCGATTTCGGCCACGCGACCGGTGTCGCTGCGTCCCAGATCGATGAGCATGACGTGCTCGGCGATTTCCTTCGGGTCACTCAGCAGATCCTGTTCCAGTGAGAGATCTTCCGCGTGGGTTTTGCCGCGTGGGCGCGTACCGGCGATGGGGCGTACGGTAATCTCGTTGTCTTCGAGGCGGGCGAGAATCTCGGGGCTTGAGCCGATGACCTGATGATCGCCGCAATCGATAAAGTACATGTACGGCGAGGGGTTCAGGCTGCGCAGGGCGCGATAGAGGTCGATCGGCGGCGCATCGTAGCCGATGGTCATCCGTTGACTGGGCACCACCTGCATCACATCACCCGCCGCGATATATTCGCGAATTTTCAGCACGACCGATTCGTAGCCTTCGCGCGTGAAGCTGGCCTTGAAATCGTTCTCGTCGATATAACGAGGATGGGCCAGTGGCGCATAGCGCACCCGCTCGGTTCGCAGATGTTCGGTAAGGGCATCTAAATGCCGGGCCCCTTCTTCGAGGGCATTGGCCTGGGCCGGATCGACCAGTGTCACCAGCAGGAGTTGACTGGAGAGGTTGTCCACCACCACGACCTGTTCGGACACCATGAGCAGAATATCGGGCGTGCCCAACGGATCGGGCTTGGGTGGTTTCGCAGCCAGCCGTGGCTCGATATAGCGAATGGTTTCGAACCCGAAATAACCCACCAGCCCGCCGTGAAAGCGCGGCATACCCTCCGGCTCGAACACACGATAGCGTACCTTGAATGCCTCCACCCAGGCCAGCGGATCGTCCGCCTCAGTGGTTTCAATCAGCTCATTGTCCCGGCGCACTTCGATCTTATGACCATAAACGCGCAGCACCGTCCGCGCCGCCAGCCCGATGATGGAATAACGCCCCCAGCGCTCGCCGCCCATGACTGATTCAAACAGGTAACTGTTGGGCGCATCGGCCAGTTTGCGGTACACCGACAACGGTGTGTCGTAATCGCCGGAAATGGCGCGGGTGAGCGGGACGCGGTTGAAACCTTCGGCAGCAAGGGCCTTCAGTTGAGCAGCGGTTGGGGTGAACGACATGACAATTTCCTTAGTTTCTGGTGCTTTACGGCGTTATGGACGGAGCGGGGAGAACTACTCAACTCCGCCATCGCCGTTTTGCCCTTTGCAGCACCGGTCGCGTCATGATGCCTTGCCGATCAGCTTGGGGAATTCCGCCATCGAATCAATCACCGCATCAGGGTGATAATTGCGGATGTCTTCGCCGTGGTTGTAGCCGTAACTCATGCAGATAATGGAGAAACCGGCCGCACGAGCCGCCTTCACATCGGAAATCGAGTCGCCGATCATCAACGCTTCACGCGGATGCACCTTGAACCAGCCTGCTGCGTATATCAGCGGGGCGGGATCGGGCTTTTTCAGGGGCAGCGTATCGCCCGCGATGACGGTTTCGAATGAATCGAGCAAGCCCATATCCTTGAGTAACGGCAAGGTGAATGCTGCGGCCTTGTTGGTCACGCAACCGACGGACAGCCCCAGCGATTTGACGTAGGCAATGCCCTCTTTCACGCCAGGGAAGACGCAGGAATGCTTGCCATTGGATTCTGCATACAAGCGTTTGAAAATCGGTATGGCCTTGTCGAACAGAGCCGCATCGGGCGTACCGTGCAAATCGTTGGTTAATGCGCGCTCGACCAGGCGCTCGATACCGTTTCCAACCCAGTTACGCACATCGGCTTCGGCACGGTGCGGCAAGCCAAGTTCATCCTGCATCTGGTTGACCGCAACCAGCAGATCGGGCACGGAATCGATCAGCGTGCCATCCAGATCGAACAACACCATTTTGGGGGTAAATTTCATGGGAGAACTCGGAAATTGGAGAAAAATTAAGTAGTCGCGCCCGCCAACAGGGATTTCAACTCGTCAAGCGAGTCGATCATGGCATCAGGGTTGTAGTCGCGGATATCGCGTCCGTGATTGTAGCCATAGCTCGTGCAGACGATATTAAATCCGGCGGCGCGCGCGGCATTCAGATCAGAGATGGAATCGCCCACCATCAGCGCGCCCGTCGGTTCAACCCGAAACCAGCCAGCCACATAAAGTAACGGACCCGCATCGGGTTTTTGCACCGGTAAATCATCGCCACAATGCACATGATCAAAAAAACGCAACAGGCCGGTTTCGGCCAGAAGCGGCTCGGTGTAGGCGCGGGGCGTGTTCGTCATCAGCCCCACGGGAATATCGAGTGTGCGTACGTATTCCAGCCCCTCGATGACGCCCGGGAAAATCCGGGTGAATTTGCCATTCGTGGCCTGATAAGCACGATCAAACGCGGCGATGGCCTCATCAAGCAGCGCTTCATCGACCTTGCCATCCATTTGGCCGGTCAAGGCGCAGCTCACTAACGGCTTGATGCCATTACCGATCCAATCGCGAACCTGCTCGATCGTGCGTGTCGGACGGCCGAGCTCGGCAAGCATTCGATTGACCGCTTCGTGCAGATCCGGCACCGAGTCCACCAAGGTGCCGTCCAGATCGAACAGCACCAAGTTGGGCGCAAATTGCGGCATTACTTTTTAACCTTGGCGAGCTCGGCGCGGAATTCCGAGAGGATCGTGTCATAGCGATTCGCGTCGCTTGCACTGGCCTTGCCGAACAGAGCTGAACCGGAAACAAAGGTATCCACACCCGATTCGGCGATTTCACGGATATTGGCCGGGCTCACGCCGCCGTCGATTTCCAGACGGATGTCGGTGCGACCGGAGGCATCAATGATCTTGCGCGCCTGACGGGCTTTGTCGAGCACATAAGGAATGAATTTCTGCCCGCCGAAACCGGGGTTGACCGACATCAGCAGAATCATGTCCACTTTTTCGATGGCGTATTCGAGCACGTCCAGCGGCGTGGCCGGATTGAATACCAAGCCGGATTTGCAGCCGTGATCACGAATCAGTTGCAAACTGCGGTCGATGTGCTCGGAGGCTTCGGGGTGGAAGGTGATGTAGGTGGCACCGGCCTTGGCGAAGTCGGGAATGATGCGATCGACCGGCTTGACCATCAAATGCACGTCGATGGGTGCGGTCACGCCATGTTTGCGCAGGGCCTCACACACCAGCGGGCCGATCGTCAGGTTGGGCACGTAGTGGTTGTCCATAACGTCGAAATGCACCCAGTCGGCGCCGGAGGCGATAACCTTATCGACCTCATCGCCCAAGGCGGCGAAGTTGGCAGACAAGATACTTGGTGCAATGATGAAATCAGACATGCGGTTTCCCCATAAATTAAAGTAAAAACTGTGATGCAATGTACCCGAATCGACTGGAAAAATTAAGCCAGACCGATTCTGACGGGCAAAAATCCCGAAAAATCAGAAATCAAGGCGCCACTTTCGGTGGCAATGTATCGATGTGGGCATCGGACAGACGCTTGCGCAATGTGGCGAGTTGCTCCTGTTTGATCGGGCCGATCTGAATTCGGTAATAGGTTTTGCCGTTTACGCTGGCCGGGCGGACTTCCGAAGCAAAGCCCTGCATGGCAATTTCCGCCTTGCGACGGTCGGCCTCGGCCTCGGTGGCAAAAGAACCGGCCTGTATCCAGTAGTTTCGCTCCGGCGCCTTGCTTGCCGGCGTTACGGTCGTCTTGTTTTCAGATGTGGCTTTGTCCAAAGGAAGCTGCTTGTCCGGTGTCGTATTGGCCGGACCGTTGTTCTGCTGAGGCAACAGGGTATAGAACTCGAAATCCGGCTTGACCGGCGGCTTCTCATCGGGCTTTTTGACCGAACGGGCATCCTGCTGCACCGAGCCTGAACCCAAATGCGTGTCTTTTTTCCACAGATGTGAAGCGACGTAACCGAGCAGCACAATTACGACCAGCAGCAGCGCAACAATCCATTTCCCCGCGGAACCGGCGGGCGGATTGCTGCGGCGACGATTGGTCGGCGTGCGTTTGCTTTGAGCCATGTGTGAAGTTACCTGATTTGAATTTCTGGCTTGAATTTTCGGCTTACATTTCTTCCGGTGCGCTCATGCCGAGCAACGCCAGACCATTGGCCAACACCTGACGGGTCGCCGCGACCAGATTCAAGCGTGCATCACGCAAGGAGGCGTCATCAGCCACGAGGAATGCGTGCGCATTGTAGTAGGCATGGAAATCCTGCGCGAGTTCACGCAGATAATGGACGATCAGGTGCGGTTCGAGATTGACGGCGGCACGTTGCACGGTATCACTGAACTGCGCGAGTCGCTTGAACAGCGCCTGTTCGTGCGATTCGGTCAATCGTGCATAGGCGATGCGGCCGTTCTCGGCATCGTGGGTAAATCCGCGCAGCGGCAACTGACGGAACACACTGCATACCCGCGCGTGGGCGTATTGGATGTAATACAGCGGGTTGTCGTTGGACTGGCTTTTCGCCAGATCAAGATCGAAATCCAGATGCTGCGCTGCGGCGCGCATGATGTAGAAAAATCGGGCCGCCTCGTTGCCAACTTCCTGGCGCAGTTCGCGCAGGGTCACGAAGCTGCCGGAACGGGTCGACATCTGCACCCGCTCGCCACCACGGTACAAGATCGCAAACTGCACGAGGGAAACATCAAGCCGGGACGCATCAAACCCCAGCGCGGTCAGCGCCGCCTTCACACGGGGCACATAACCGTGGTGATCCGCGCCCCAGATATCAATCACGCGCTCGAAACCGCGCTCGAATTTCTCCATGTGATAAGCAATATCGGAGGCGAAATAGGTGCTTTGACCGTTGTCGCGGCGAACGACGCGGTCTTTATCGTCACCAAAATCGGTCGATTTGAACCAAAGCGCGCCGTTTTGCTCGTAGATGAAGCCACGTTCCTCCAGCTTGGCGATCGCACGGTCGATCAAGCCGCGATCTTCCAGCGTCTGCTCGGAATACCATTGCTCGTATTCCACACCGAATTCCCGCAGATCGTCGCGAATATCGGCCAGAATCGAGTTCAGGCCCGCATCGAACACCGTGCGGTAACGCGTTTCGCCCAACAGGGTTTTGGCCCGCTCGATCAAGGTATCGATGTACACATCCTTGTCGCCGCCCTGCGGCTCATCCGGCGGCAGGTTGGTAAATACATCCTCTGTCGATACGAACAATGTGTCGCCATGCTCGGTCTTGAGCGCTTTGGCGATGTCGAAAATATATGCTTCGGATTTGTAGCCATTCGCGGGGAAGGTCAGCTTGGCACCACAGGCTTCCAGATAACGCAACCAGATACTGACGGCCAGAATATGCATCTGCCGCCCGGCATCATTCACATAGTATTCCCGGTGCACGTCGAAACCGACGGCCGCAAGCAGGTCCGCGACCACGGCACCATAGGCCGCGCCCCGGCCATGCCCGACGTGCAGCGGGCCGGTCGGATTGGCGGAAACGAACTCGACCTGAACCTTTTTCCCCGCACCGAACTGCGAGTGACCGAACGTGCCCCCCGCCGAAAGGATGGCGTCGATCAAGGCAAACGCCGCCGCCGGATCGACGAAAAAGTTCAGAAAGCCCGGGCCGGCAATTTCGATCTGCCGAATACCGCTGCGATCCGTCAACGCTTCGAGCAGTCGCTCCGCTGCCACACGCGGCGGCACACCCATGGGCTTGGCAATTTGCAAAGCGATGTTGGTGGCAAAATCGCCATGGCTGGGATCTTTCGGCACCGTGAGTGCGGGCGTCACATTGATGGCCGCGTCCAGCACGCCTTGTTCTTGCATGTGGCGCACGGCGTTCAACAGACGGAGTTCGATTTGGGCTTTCAATTCAATGTCCAACGTAATAAGGATTAGCAGGTAAAGATGTTCACGATAGACGTACAGTTTATCCCGGCAGCCATGAATCGGGCAAAATTCACAGCCCGATTCAAATGAGGACAGCTCAAAAAACCGTCGCGAGTGGCTCGAGTGCAAGGTGGATTGAGCGCAGTGACAAAAAGACATATCAAGTAGATAGGCGGGCCTGCGCCAGCTTCGCGTTAGTACCGCCCAACACAGCAATCGGGTCGCGTAGTAGGTTTTTCGAGGTATCCAAGGAATGATCCGAAGTTTCGGCTCTCGCCCATTCCCCATGCACATCCAAATGGCGCGCGCAGCTGCTAAAGTAAACAGACTGTTTATCCCCTCTGTTTACCATGGAACCCCCATTGCACATGAGCCCCCTGCACGAAGACGACTTTCCCGAATCTCTCGACCAAAACCCAACTCGTATCGCCACCATCGAAGCAGCCGTGCACCAGATTCTCGACGCACTGGGTGAAGACCCGAATCGCGAGGGCCTCCAAGACACGCCCAAACGAGTCGCCAAGGCACTGCTTTATCTCACGCACGGACTGAACAAACCGCTGGAAAGCGCTATCGGCAATGCGTTGTTCGCCTCGAACAACGATGAGATGGTCGTGGTGCGCAACATCGAGTTCTACAGCTTATGCGAGCACCATATGCTGCCGATCATCGGCCACGTCGATATCGGCTATATTCCGCAGGGCAAGGTCATCGGCCTGTCGAAACTGGCGCGCATTGTCGATCTGTATGCGCGACGGCTGCAGATTCAGGAAAACATGACCCAGCAGATCGCCGATGCCGTTCGTGAATCCACCGATGCCCGTGGTGTCGCCGTTCAGGTGCGTGCCGCGCACATGTGCATGGCAATGCGGGGGGTGGAGAAGGTGAATGCCGAAACCATCACCTCGATGATGCTAGGTACGTTCCGCAGTGACGCGCGGGCACGAAACGAATTTCTGCAACTCATCGGACAAGGAGCCGGAAGGGGCCATTCATGAGTCCGGGCCGCACCGTGCTGATCACTGGCGTCAGCCGTCGGATTGGGGCGCATCTGGCCGCCCATTATCTGGCGCGTGGCGATCGGGTCATCGGCACGTATCGGCAAGAAACAGCCGAGTTGGCGAACCTGCGCGAACAGGGCCTGCATGCTGTTAAGATCGACCTGACCGATACGAACGCCCTATCCGGATTGATTGACGGCATCGCCGCGTACACCAACCGGCTCGATGCGATTATCCATAATGCTTCGATCTGGCCCAGTGATGCCGACTGCGCCCGCCAGCCGGAATTGATCACACAGCTGTATCAACTGCATGTCACCACACCCGTTCAGTTGACCTTGGCGCTTCAGCATCGCCTGCCCGCGCCAACCCATGACGAACGCGCCACGCGAACGGTGGTGTTTCTCACGGACGCCAAAGTATCAGCGGGCAGCGACGGCCATATGCACTACCTCGCCTCTAAAGCCGCAGCGGAAAGCACCATGCGTTCACTGGCGATCAGACTCGCCCCACACACCCGGGTCAACGCCATTGCTCCGGGTTTAATCCTATTTCATGAACAGGATTCCACCGAAAAACGCGCCAACCGGCTTACCAAGAACCTGCTGCCGTTTGAACCGGGGGCTGGTGTCATCGCCAATAGCCTCGACTACCTGCTCGATTGCCCTGCCCTCACCGGCAGCACACTCACTGTCGACTGCGGGCTGCATTTGCTCAATCCCTCGGCACGGGATTAACAGGATACTGATTGAGGGCTTTCCTGCCCTTTTTCAACGCAACATGGCCACTGACGGCCAAATACCTTTGTACTTGAATGACATGGCAATTTTTTACCACACCATTAAAAAAACCCGGCCAAGCCGGGTTCATTTCGTCTTTTCTGGGCAAACCTGTCGGTTGCTCAGATTGATCGATTATTTCTTCATTGAAGCCACATGATGTTTTTTTGCCACTACATGGCGCGCTTTAACAAAATGCTTCCTAACAACGTGTTTTTTTACGACATGCTTTTTAACGACATGCTTTGCTTTAGCGGGTTTGGCTGCCGCGTGATCCATCGGTGCTGGAGCAACAGGCTCAGCCGCCATAACCACGCCAGAAAAAGCCACCGCCGTTGCAACACATGCACCAGCAACCCACTTGATCATGCTTGATTTCATCCAAAACCTCCGATTGAAAAATAATTAAGTAGACATATAGATAATACACCTACATTTTACCAAAAACCACAGGATTTTAAAAAACAAAAACTATTTAATATCAATTAATTACAAATTTATTAGCGCATTTTTATCGCGAAAACAACATATGTCATGAGGTCACGCTATTTTTCGGGTATAAAATCAAAAACGCTTCAAAACTAAAACGTTCATACCCACAGGCGGCGGCGGACCATGGCCACGGCGAAAAAATAGCCTATCAGTGCGAAAAACAGCAGTACAGATAGGTGAAGCACAAGGTGCTCAACAGGCTGACCAACAATCAAAGGTCTAATGATTTCAATAGCATGGGTTAAGGGCAGAAACTGCACCGCGACCTGCAAGGTGGGGGGCATGCTGTCCAGCGGGAAAAACACGCCCGACAGCATGAACATGGGTGTCACCACCAGAACAAAGTAGTAGTTGAAGAAATCATAGCTGCCGGCAATCGCACTCATGATAATGGCCGGTCCCACGAAGGCTAGCCCCATCAGAAAAACGACCGGCAACGCCCATACGGCCATCCAGCCGCCGGGCACCGCGCCCAATACTGCGGCAACAATCAAAATGGCAATGGCGCTCAACAAACCCTTTAACGCCGCCCAGATGCTCTCACCCAGTACGATGTCGTCGATATCCATCGGCGTCGCCATCATGGCGTCGTAGGTTTTTTGCGGCACCATACGCGTGAATACCGAGTACATTCCTTCAAATGACACGGTAGTCATTGCTGAGGAAGCCACAACACCGGATGCGAGAAAGACCAGATAAGGCAGCCCACCCACCTCGCCGACCAGATGCCCGAGCCCCAGTCCCAGTCCCAGCAGGTAAATCAGTGGCTCACCGAAGTTCAACACAATGGCCGGGCCAATCAATTTTTTCCAAACCTGGAAATTACGTTCCAACAGAGCCAATGCCACCCAACGGAACCGCGGCATTGCCCAGATGGTTCGACTTGTCTGCCTTCGACCTGCTTGGATTCGATTCGTTGTGGATCGACTCATTCCCGTAAACCTCGCCCCGTCAATCGTAAAAAGACATCCTCCAGCCCGGCGCGCCGATGGATGACGGTCAGCTCCGTATCATCACCGAGAAATTCGAGGATCGGCGCCGGTGCATGGGTGTAAACATATACCGCAGTGCCTTGACGTTCGGCGTGCGCGCTCATGGATCGCAAGGTGGTGAACAAACCCTCACTGACCGTGCCACGCAATTCGATCACATCGCTTTCCACATGCCGCTGGATCAGCTCCTTGGGTGAGCCTTGATCCAGAATTCGTCCATGATCCATCACGACAAGTTGGTCGCAGAGCCGTTCGGCCTCCTCCATATAATGCGTGGTCAGCACGAGCGTGACGCCACGGGCGCGCAGTTCAGACAGACGTGCCCAAATCAGGTGGCGCACCTGCGGATCAAGCCCGGTTGTCGGCTCGTCGAGAATGACAATCTCCGGATCGTTGATCAGCGCGCGGGCAATGGTTAGCCGTCGTTTCATGCCCCCGCTCAAGGTTTCAACCTTGGCATCGGCTTTTGCCGTCAACTCGGAAAAGGCAAGCAGCGCCTCCACCCGATCAGCCACGGCGGCGCGCTTCAGGCCAAAGAAGCGGGCGTACATGAACAGATTCTCCCGCACGGTGAAATCCGGATCGAGGTTATCGGCCTGTGGCACCAGCCCGACACATGCTCGAATGGCCCGCGCCTGATCGGGCAAGTCCTGCCCCAAAACGGATAGCGATCCCGCGTCGAAATCCGCCAGCCCCATCAGCATTTTCAGCGTGGTGGTCTTGCCTGCGCCATTGGGGCCGAGGAACCCGAAACACTGCCCCGGAGGAATCGTGAAATCGATGCCATCCACGGCACGAAATTGCCCGAACTGCTTCACCAGCCCTTGCGCGCGGATGACAGGCGCTGCCACGGTGACTGTCTTTTTCATTGGCGGATCAAACACACTCAACTCCTCGATAAATACGATCCAAGGCATCAACGACCCGTGCCGTCGACCCTCGATTGGCTTGCACGACAGCATGGGCACGTGCTCCGGCTTGTTGCCATACTCCCGGTTGCGCCCAGGCAGCCTCTACGGCGGAGACCACATCCGCTTCATCTTCCACCATACGCACGGCATCTCGCTCTCTCAGCAATCGGTACACCGCCCGGAAATTATCCACATTCGGCCCACTAAGTACCGCACGGCCGAACACGGCTGGTTCGATGGGATTATGCCCGCCCGTCATGACAAGAGAGCCGCCCATGAATATCACCTCGATTGCGGCAAAAAATTGCATGAGCAATCCCGTCTGGTCGACAAGGAGCACCTGGGTTTTTGTATCGACCCTTAGCCCCATCGACGAGCGCTGGGCATTCAAATCTCGGCTCGACATCAACGACAACACCTGCTGCGCCCGCTCAGGGTGCCTTGGCGCCAGGACCAGCAACGCATCGGGATGATCCGCCAACAAGTATCTATGCGCATCCAGAAGCAAGGACTCTTCACCTTCATGGGTACTCGCCGCCAACCAGACGGGGCGGGCACCTGCAGACCAGGACGCGACTTCGGGCTTTGCCACATCAAATTTGATATTGCCGCAATCGATGATGCGCTCGTGCATCACGTCTGGCGCGAGGGCGCGAAATCGCGCCTGATCATCACTCGATTGGGTACAGATCAGGCCGATACGGTTCAGCGTCTGTTTGAGCAAGGTGCCACCCCACCGGCGATACCGCCGGAATGACCGATCCGACAAGCGGGCATTGACCACCGCCATCGGCACGCCGCAAGCCTGTGCCACCCGCGCCCAATTCGGCCAGAGTTCAGTTTCCATCACAACGATCAATTTCGGCCGAAGTCGCCGGAGCACGGCGCGTTGCGCGAAGGCATAATCAAACGGGGCATAGAAATGCCGCAGCCCCAATTCTCGCGCCGCTTGGGCACCGGTTTCCGTCATGGTGCTCACCACCAAAGGCACATCGGGCCAACGCGATTGCAGTGCGCGAATCAAGGAGGCCGCCGCCCGAATCTCTCCCAGAGAAACCGCATGCAGCCAGATACTCCCGGCGGGTAAATCATCAGGAATTCGGCCGAACTGGGCCCCGAGAACCCGATGAGATCCGGGTGCGCGCAAGTAGCGACGCAAGGCATCGAAAATCAGCCACGGCAAAGCGAGGCCCAATGCGAAGCGATATGCCCACAAACTCATAAACCAGGAAAAAAGGTCATGAGAAAACATGCACACCGAAGTACCCACAGTGATGCCAACTGTTAAAATCGCCGTCATGACGCATTCGCTATCCTTCCTGCAAAAAATTTCACTGGGTCTGCTTACCTTGCTGCTACGCGGCATTGCCGCCCTGCCGCAATCTGCACGACTCCGCCTCGGCGCACTATTGGGACGCCTGAGTAAACGTTTCGTCGGTAAGCGACGCAAGATTATGGCGCAAAACCTGCAAACTGCCTTCCCCGATTCCACGGCAGCGTGGCGCGATGAGATCATTAACGAACATTTCGACCGCCTGGGCGAGGATGCGCTGGAATCCATCTGGGGGTGGTATGGCAAAACCGAACCACCGCCTGCGCACACGGTCACCGGCGCGGAGCATGTTGAAGCCGCGCTCGCCCGCGGCCAGGGCGTGATACTCAATGCAGGCCATTTCACCCAGGGCGAGGTTTCCGTTTATCTTGCCGCACGACGCTGGCCGGTTCATGCCGTTTATCGCCCGAACGATAACCCCGTCATCGACGAGCTGATCAACGTCGGGCGTCGCAAGCACGTGGCCAGTCTGATCGATCGCGAGAACACGCGTGCCATGGTCCGCACACTCAAAAAAGGCGGGATTATCTGGACGGCGGCCGATCAAAGCTTCCACGGCAAACAGAGCGCCTTCATTCCCTTCTTCGGCGTCCCCTGCACCACCAATCTGGCCATTCCGATTCTGGCACGGATGGGCAATGCGGTGGTTTTGCCCTATTACATGCGCCGATCGGGGGAAACCTACGAGGTGATCATTCACCCACCGCTGGAAAATCTGCCTAGTGGCGATGATGTCGCCGATACGGCCAGGCTCGTCACCGTATTGGAAGAGGAAATACGCGCTCAACCAGGTGCATATCTATGGGGCCATCGACGCTACAAAAACCGGGCACCGGATAAAGCCGACGCCGCAGTCGAACCGGAGTAATCAACTTCTTCGCAGAAGATTGATTTTTTCGTGGATGACCGACGGCTCAAACACCGTTCGTGCCCTGGTCGCACCGAGTGCCCCGATGGCCTGACGATAGGCATCATCGGACAACAATCGCGTCAATGCATCCGACAGATGTTCAGCCGTTGGATCGACCAGCAGCCCTGCCTCGCCGATCACTTCCGGCAGGCCGCCGCTATTCGAAGCGATCACCGCGCAGCCCGCCGCCATGCCTTCCAGCGCTGTTCGGCCAAAGGGCTCCGCCCAGAGCGACGGCACCACCGCGATGGCCGCTCGATTGAATGCCGTGGTCACCATCTCATAAGGCTGATACCAGTCGAACAGAATCCGGTCGCGCATTTGTGGCTGAAGAGTCGCCAGCAACTCACGTTCGTGCGGATACTGCGCCGTGGTTTGCCCGAAATGCCAGGCGCCGATAAAGCGGGCACGCCATTCGGGAAACCGGGGCAACACCGTCTGCAACGCCTGCAATAGGGGCAACGCACCCTTTTCCGGAATCAGCCTTCCTACGAACAAAATTTCTTTGCTTTTTTCGGTCTCTGGCGCGAATTGATTCATATCCACTGTGTTGGGCACAACGACCACGGGCGCACACAGCGATTCAGGGACACCCTCGCAAAAACGCTGCCGAATAAATTCGCTGACGGCGGCCACATAATCAGCACGCGTTAATATCCGCAGCCGATCGTCGGGCGTTTTCAGGCCACGAATCGACAGCGGATCATTATGAAGATACAGGGACAAGCCCTGCTTGAGGTGGCTAAACTCATGAAACAGGTGCGCCCGATTCTGGATTTCCAGTCGCCTCGGGGTATGGCATTTTATGGCGCGAGCAATCGCCCAACGATAACGCACCGTCTGTCGTGCCGGCCACCATTTGGGCGTCGCCAGTCCGACGTACGGCACCGCAGGAACGAGCGATGCCGCACGCAACGGATCGCCCCAAATCGCGCTGTGGATGGATGCATTTTCAAGCTGGGTCGCCAGGGTCAGTGCAATCGCGCCCGGCCGATCGACAGAAAAAGCCTCTCGATGCGGGAGGATAATCGCCGTATCGGTCACCACATTTTGTCCGGATTGTGGTGGCACACGCTCAGGCAGCACGGGCACGGGCCATCGACCACGCCACACCCGTCCAGATCACGGCTGCAGTCCAGCCATTGAAATATTCCATCGTGCTTTGCAGCGGCCAGAATGTGGTAAGCAAAACGGCGCTACCAAAGTAGGCTTGCATCGGCACACCGTGACGAATCGAGTCACCAATCACTTTGGCAAACAATAACAGCACCATGGTCACGAAAATGACGAAAGCGAAAATGCCGCCCTCGGCCAACATACCGCTGTAAAAATTATGCGGATGAATCACCGCGCCATCAAAACCCATGGCGTCGTAGCGCGCCTTGTAGGCTGGCAGATGAGTATCGCAATAGGCTTTGAATTCACGCGTGCCAACCCCCGTCCAGGGTTTGGCCTCAAATTCGGCGAAGGCCGTCATAAAGTTGAGACCATAGACGGTTTCATCCAGATGCCCGATGGTGTGAACCGTCGAATCCACGCTGCGATGCACCATTTCTTTCTGGGTTATGGCAACCCCGGCCACGGCCACACCGAGCACGACGAGCAGTCCGATCAGCGGCATACGCCAACGATGATGGTGAATCATCACGCCCAGCATTACCAAACCACTACCCAGTAAATAGGTTAACAACGCAGCTCGCTCACCCGTTAAAAACAGGAATAACGCGCCGACTGCCGACATACCGGCAATGGCGAGCAATGCCCAGAGTTCTCGCCATCGCAACGCGGCGAACCAGACGACTGCCAGCCCGATAAACCAGAACCGATCCGTAAACGTGCCCACCATGGGGTGCTCGAATGGCCCTGTCAGACGAACCGGACTGTTCGGCACATGCCCGAAAATATCCCGCCCAATGGCGTACTGCAAGAACGTATCGAGCACAATGAACACAATCACGGCCAGCATGGCGCGCTCGAACCATACCAGGGTATCGGGCTGCTTTGAGAACAACCAGATCAGCGCTGCGGCGAATACGGGCCAACGGAAAGCCAGCACGGCGGACAAAGCAGAGTTGGCCGGATTCACCGAGAAGGGCGAGAGCACGAGCAAAATAACCGACAGTGCAGCTGCCGCGTACACCCAACCTTGCGCCAACCAGGAGAAATCCCGACGACGAATCGCAACGAACAGCGCGATCAGAACGGTCACCCCGACCGCTACTTCGGCGGGCACCCGCTTGAACAGCACCAAAATTGACAAGAGCAGCACGCCAATGAGCGCCCATTTCTGCGCCCAGTCCAACGGTCGATAGGCTGGTGACACCGAATTTTGCACAAAGTGATCCGAATTCATGATTTATCCTAGGTAAATGCTGATTTATTCCATCCATGGAATAAATCAGCTCGCTCATCGCGGTACACGCCCGCGATAGCCCTTACGAATCAAAGACTTACGTCTTTGTTCGTGTTGGGGCATCCTGCCCCGAGCGGGAAGCACTGATTAAATCAGCGCTTCCCTAGGGTTTAGACGCCAGCCCCAAACGCTCGCGCTCTGCGGCTTCGAATTTCTTGGCTTCGATAAGAAAGGAGTAATACGCGCTCGCCATCGCCTGAATCAGTCCGCGACGGCCGTCGAGAAAAGCGCGCCGCAGCAGGTAATTTTTCAAAAAGCGCAGCGGGAAAATGGTGAACAGCTTGAGCGCCGATGGTTTTTTGCCCCGGCTGGCGTCCAGTTCGGCGCGCAGGGTCGAATAGTGGTTGATCTTCTGCACCCGCAGGGTGACGGATTCCACGCCATAATGCTCAACCCAACCGGGCAAGTTTTCGATTCGCCCGCCCGCATCCAGTTGCACGGATTCATGCACGATCTGCTCGGACAGAAAGCGCCCAGCCCCACGACGCCACAAGCGCACGCGCGAAATCGCCCGCGTGTGTTTACTGGCTGGCACGCCGATGAACCAATCGCGGAATCGAACCTGTCCGCCAATCACGTTGGGATCGTCACGCTGTACCAGTTCGATAATCGCGTCGCGCAGTTCGGCATCGACCACTTCATCACCATCAAGATTGAGCACCCAGGATTGGGTGCACAGATCAAGCGCCACCTGCTTTTGCTGCCCATATCCCAGAAATTCCTGATGCACGATGCACGCACCGTGGCGCTCGGCAATCGCTAAGGTTTCATCAGTCGAGCCGGAATCGACGACGACGATTTCTGCAAAACCCGACACAGCACTCAGCACCTCATCCAGCCACCGGGCGCAATTCTTGGTGATCAGAAACACACTGACCGGCACACCGTCACGCAGGTCACGGGGAGTGGGGGCAACGTCATTCATACGCGATAGCGTCCTCGGGTGATGGTCAGCCAGAATTCGAACCGGTTCATTTGCCCGACCATCGACAAACGCGGCAGACACAACAGATCGAACTTCCGGCGCGGCAAGATTTTTTTCCTGGTGGTCACGGCAGTCTCGAATCCGGCCGCAGCGACCATCGCCACGTGCTTGTCGAAGAATTTGCCATACGGATAGGCAAAACTCGTGCAGGGCTTGCCCGTCAGTGATTCCACCGCATTTTTCGAGGCTTGAATTTCGGCCAGCGCCTGATTGTCGTCGGTTGACGGCAAGTGAATATGAGTCATCGTGTGGGCACCAAACTCGATACCTGCCGCGCTCATCTCGGCAATCATTTCAAGGCTCAGGCGCTCGATATCCGGCATATCCGGCGCCAGATAAATGGTGGCCGGAGCAGAAAATTTCTTCAGAATCGGCCAGGCATGGGTGAAGTTGTCCGCGTAACCATCATCAAAGGTGATCGCGACCATATGCGCCGGATTTTCGGCAGCCATCAGTTCGGATACTGTCACGAATCGCGCACCGTGCGCGGCCAGCCAGGTCAGATGAGCCTCAAACTGCGTTGTCGTTGCCGTGATTCCCTCGCCCCGTGACCTATCGACAGCAGCGGGTTGAATGCGGTGATACATCAAAATGCGCGGCCAGCCGAGCGGCTTCGGCCAGCGCCAGAAATTGCAACGAGCGGCCAATGCCAGCAGCGCGATCACCCCGGCCAAGCCGAAAGCGGCGACCAGCACCCCTTCAATCATGCCGCGATCCAACACACGATCGAACCGAGGACGGCGACAGGATCAATACGCATCATCGACCGGCTTTGCTTTCTTCCCGCCGCCAAACCAGCGCTTGATCTTAGCCGAAAGCCCGTGACGCCACTGACTGCGGCGCACGGCAGCGTCACTGACAACCCAGTTGAGCTGAATGCTGCGCCGCTGGCCGACGAATGGCTTATGGCCGTGCCAGGCATTCTCGGTGTTGACGAATGCGAGCAGGGTGCCTGCCGCCGGAATCACTTCATCGAAGCTGTCTTCCAAATTATCTGAATTGAGCAGTCTCAAGCCGCCATCAGCCGGATTCCAATCACTGTTCAGATACAGCAAGACGGTCACCAGTTTCGAGCGCGAATCGGTATGAACGCGGCCATCCTGCTCGCCGCTGTACCCGCGAATCGTCATGGTAGTGGGCTTACCAACCAGATCGATACCCAGTTTTTCGGAAAACTTGCGCGCCACTTCCTCACTCTCGAGGTACTCGACCAACGCCTTGAAACTCGGCCCACTGTCGAGTTCGCTCATGGGGAAACTGCCCCGCTTGGGCACCTCGGGGAAGTCTCGATCGATATCGACCATGACGGACTTGGGCACAAAATCATGTGCCACAAAATGCATGAATGGTTCTTTCACCAAAGGTGCGGCATCAAAGGCGCGCATATCGACCAACCTGTTTGCGTTCATCCGCCCATCCTCACGAGGCTTATCTTAAATTCAGCGCAGTGTATCATGCCAAAACCATTCAAAATCGGGGTATAAAAAGCTTATGCGCATTGCCTTAGTCATCGTCAGCAAAGGCTATGGGGGTTTGGAGCGCCATGTCATCGACTTGGCCAATGAACTGGCCAAAGCGCACACGGTTTGCGTTTTCGGCGACGCCAGCTTTCGAGAAAAGCTTGACCCGTCGATTCAACTTCGTGAACTCGCCGCAACAACCTGGCGATTCAACCTGCTCGCCTTATGGCAATTACGGCGAGATTTAGACGCCTTCGCCCCCGATGTGATTCACGCGCAGGCGAACAAGGCCGCCTTCATGACGAATTTATGCGGCACCACCGCGCCTGCACGCATTGCAACCCTGCACAATGTAAAACACCACACCGAACCATTCACCGCTTTTGATGGGGTCATCGCCGTTTCGCATCCCGCACAGCAGCGCTTGAAGCATGCCCAGAGTTTGGTTGTTGAAAATGGCATCGCCCCAATTCGAACCCTATCCGACACGCAGCGTAGCGTGTTGAAAGCGCGCTGGTGCACGCCGGATGAACCGCTCACTTTAGCGGTAGGTCGGTTGGTCGAAGCCAAAGGTTTCGATAACCTAATTTCTGCTTGGCGCGATTTACCCGGCAAATTGGTGATTGTGGGCACCGGCAAGGAAGAAGAGTCCCTCAAAAGGCAAGCCGCGCAACAAGGGCTCGGCAAACGGGTGATCTTCGTCGGCTTCCGCGCTGACGTGCCCGAGCTTATGCAAGCGGCGGATTTGTTGGCGATGTCATCGCGGCGCGAAGGATTTCCCTATGTGTTGGTCGAGGCGCTCCACGCGGGCGTCCCCATCATCGCTACCGATATTCCGGGCGCACGCGAATTTTTGCCCCGCGAGGCCGTCGTACCCTGCGACGATACCAATGCCCTGCACAACGCACTGCAATGGGCGCTCAATCAATGGCCAGATTTACGTGCCCGCTACGAGCCCTATTGCACCCGCGCTCGCCATGAACTGACCTTGGCTCAGATGACGGCAAAAACAGTTGCTTTCTACGAGCAAATTCTCCAATCAAAGAGACCTTAGCGTGTTCGGGGCGAAGCCAATAAATCAGCATATACCGAGAAAGTTTGTGCCTGCATTGACGCTAAAGTGAACGGACACTCGGAGGGCACCTCGGGCGCACCATCTCGATACCAGCGTGACAATGTGGCAACGGCCGTATCGATATCACCCAGTGCAATGGCACCGGCGGGATACATGGCCGCGAGTTGTTCACCCACGCCGCCGTGGGCATAACCAAGAACAGGGCGCCCAAGACTCAAGGCTTCCAGACTGACCCGTCCGAATGCTTCCGGCTCGGTCGACAGCGAGAGCACGATATCACTGATCGCCATGATGTTTTTGAGGTCTGAACGCTGACCGACCAGGGTCACGTCCTCGGTCAAATTCCGTCGCGAAATTTCCGCTTCGATTTCCTGCAAAAACGACTGCTTTCGCGGATGCGCGCCGCCTACGATCAATGCATGAACTGGGATACCTTCTGCCTTCAGGCGTGCAACAATTTGAAGAAGATCAAGCTGCCCCTTCCAACGCGTGATTCGCCCCGGCAAAGTAATGGTCCATTTCCCGACCGCTTGCGGGAACTCTGTCTGCCAACGCGTCAACCAGGCCGACTCGGGTTGATATTCCGGCGAGAATGCAACCGGATCGACGCCACGATAGATGCGTGTGATTTTGGCGGAATCAACCCACGGGTAATGCCGGCGGATGTACGCAACGATCATGTCGGAAACCGCGATGATGCGCTCACCTTTGAGCATGACGGCGCTATAGAAGTTGGGGGTGTATGGCCCGTGTACCGTCGTCACCAAGCGCGGGCGAGTAGCTGGATCAAGTTTCTTCCAGGCCATATATCCCAACCAGGCCGGTAATCGTGAACGCAGGTGGACGATGTCCACTTGTTTTTCCCGCATCAAGCGCCGCAGAATCGGGATATAGCGCAGACTGGTCAGGGATTTCTTACCAATGGGCAGGGTGATGTGTTCGGCACCCAGCGCCTCCAACTCAGCGACCATGCGCCCGCCGCCCGACACCACGATGGCCTTGTGCCCTACCGCCATGAGCGCGGCCGCAATTTCAATGGTGCCGCGCTCGACACCGCCACTTTCAAGCGCGGGCAGCAATTGCATCACAATCAGCGACTCACGCTCGACGGGCCGATCAGCGGCCGGATTAACTGGCAATAGGGTCATAGATTGGACACAAATTAACGTTTAGGCGATAAGAAGTTTATTATACCTGCCATTATCTTCCCGTCGTTTAGTTATCTTAAGGTCATGCGCATGCCCGATTCAACGCTATTAGATGCTGTAAAAGCCAGCCTGAAGCACTCATTCGAGTCCGCAAAACCCGAAGAGTCACCCTACCGGCACTGGCGCTTACGTGAGTTGTTTCCGGTGGAAACAGCCCAATCGATTGCCAAGCTCCCGTTCTCGCCACCCGCCATTGATGATACGGGTGGGCGACGGGAAACCCACAACGAACTGCGTAAGTTTTTTGATCAGGATGCCATCGCGCGCTACCCCACCTGCTCGGCCATTGCACATGCACTGCAATCACCCGAAATGATTCGTGTGATTGAGAAGTGCTGTGGCCTTGACCTGACCGGTACCAACCTGCGTATTGAATACGCGCTCGACACGCAAGGCTTCTGGCTGGAACCCCACACTGATCTGGGTGTGAAAAAATTCACCATGCTGGCTTACATGTCCGAAGATCCGGAACATGAGAGCTGGGGAACGGACATTTATCTGACCAAAGAATCGCCCGCCCAGCGCATACCCGCTACATTCAATACGGCGATGATCTTCGTCCCGTCAACCAATACGTGGCATGGGTTCGAACCAAGAAAAATCAATGGTATACGCCGTACCCTGATTATCAACTATGTCACTCAGGAATGGCGTAACCGCCACGAGCTCGCCTTCCCGAACGAACCTGTCACCTCGGCATGAGCACGGAACCGCAGGAAACATCATCGCCACCCAAAATCTGGCTACTAACAAATGATGCCGTCGGTTTGCGCAACCAGGCGGTTGGCTTGGCCGAGCACATCGGCTGGCCGTTCGAGGTCAAGCTAGTCAATCTGACCAAGCCCTGGCGCTGGCTGCCCGGCCACTGGCTATCCAAAGCGCATACCCGCCTCACCCCACAATCCTCTCCATTGAAGGCGCCGTGGCCGGACATCATCATATCCTGTGGGCGCCTGGGCGCCGCTACCGCGCTGGGGGTCAAACGAGCCAGCGGCGGGCGGGTATTCACCGTGCATATCCAGAACCCGCAGATGCCGCATCATCTGGTGGACCTGATCGTGCCACCCCGTCACGACGGTTTAATCGGACCGAATGTCGTCAATACCCGTGGCGCACTGCACCATGTCACGCCTGAAAAAATTGAACAGGCCATGACACAGCAAACCGACATTCACCCGGAGCTGATCGAGATCAAACAACAACGGCCAATTATTGGCGTTCTGATTGGCGGCAGTAATGCGACGGCCACCCTGACGCCCAAAAAAAGTCGAGCATTGATCGAAACGCTGCTGAAGGTAGCAGCTGATCACAGCGCTCACTTATGGATCACGGCATCGCGACGCACAGGCACGGAAAATATCGCAGCCATGGAAACGGCGCTTGCGGGCACAACGCACTGGTTCTGGAACAACGAGGGGCCGAACCCCTATCACGCAATTCTTGGCATGGCAGATTATCTGATTGTGACTGGCGATTCGGTGTCGATGGTGTCGGAAGCCGCCTCAACTGGCAAACCTGTGCACACCTTGGATTTTGATGGCTATTCCGGCCGATTGAACAATTTTCACCAAGCACTGAGAAGCGAGGGTGTAACCCGCCCATTCGAGGGCAAACTGGAACAGTGGCAATACACGCCTGTCAACGACACGCCTTATGTTGCCCAGTTGGTACGTGAACGATTTCATAAACATCGTTGCACCTGACGTTGTGTTTCCATCGACACACCAACCAAGCATCAGACACGAAAAAAATCCCGCAAAGGCGGGACAGTAAAAAACCTGATATTAAGTGGCACTTATTCATCCGATGCCGGGGGCGAGTCTCGATTCACCAATCGCTTGATCACCATATAAATACCCACGTGAAGCGCAATTGCGATCAGCACCACCGCGACGATGATGGCAACCATAACCGGATTATTTTGCACCAAAGTCCACATGCGCTTTATCCGGCTTAATCGATCAGCCGATAAAGCGTGCCGCAATAAATACAGCGCGCCTGATCACCCTTCTTCTCAAGGTGAATATAAACGCGAGGATGCGCATTCCAAAGCGTCTCATCTGCACGAGGACAAAATACGGGCAGATCCGACTGATGGATGGCTACTTCACGCGCAGCACTGGCCTTTTTGTATTGCTCAGGATGGGCTGCGGTATTCGGGTTCATACACGCACCTCGGTAAAATCGAGCCAACCATCGAATTCAGCATCAAAGCGACCATGGACCAGATCAAAATAGGCCGACTGCAAGCGTTCGGTAATCGGGCCACGTGAACCACTGCCAATCGGCCGGTTATCGACCTCACGGATGGGAGTGACCTCGGCCGCCGTCCCGGTGAAAAATGCTTCATCAGCAATATAGACTTCATCGCGCGTGATGCGCTTTTCAATCACTTCATAACCAAATCGTTTGGCCAAGGTGATGATTGTGCGGCGAGTGATCCCGTCAAGAGCTGCTGTCAGATCCGGTGTATACAAAATACCGTCCCTGACAAGGAAGATATTCTCGCCGGAACCTTCCGCAACAAAGCCTTGGGTATCCAGCAGCATGGCTTCGTCGTAGCCATCATGGGTAGCTTCGCGCAACGCCATCATGGAATTCATGTAAGAGCCGGTCGACTTGGCCTTGCACATCGTCACATTGACATGGTGCCGCGAATAGCTTGATGTCTTGATCCGGATGCCTTTTTGAATATTCTCCGCCCCCAGATATGCGCCCCACTCCCAGGCGGCGACCGCCACGTGGACTTTCAAGTTATCCGCTCGAAGTCCCATACCCTCGGAGCCATAGAACATGATCGGACGCATATAGGCGCTGTCAAGCCTGTTCGAACGAATCACTTCACGGTGGGCTTCGTTGATCACGCTCTCAGAATAAGGCAAGGGCATACCAAGAATGCGGGCAGAGTTCGTCAGGCGGCGCGTGTGATCCTCCAACCGGAAGATGGATGTTCCGCGATCCGTCTTATAGGCTCGGACGCCCTCGAAACATCCCATGCCATAGTGAAGACTGTGCGTCAGCACATGGACCTGGGCAGAGCGCCAATCGATCAACTCACCATCAAACCATATAAAACCGTCACGATCAGCCATCGACATGATTAAGCCTCTGAAATATTGAAAAGCACCTACCCTTACGGGCAACTGAACATAAATCATCCCAGAAAATCATCCAGACGAAGACAAAAGTCGGCGTAGGGTGTTCTTTTGAGCGTTCCATCGAGCGAAGATCGATCACAAAGACGCCATGATCACCAATACGAGCAGGTCAGTGACTTGCCGCCAACCAGAAAAATAAACGGTCTTGGCAATAAAACGTACCTGCTCTAACTTTCTGAGCAAAGGAACAATAATACACCAAGTCGCAAGTAGCCATAGGCCGAGAGCAGCCCGGGCTTTCAGGGCAGAGACACCCACAGGAAATTACTCAACCAATTGAAATACGATGAACCATCCGCGGGTTTCACGCAGATATTGTCCTCGAAAACCCTATGGCATAGGACCTTTCGAGGACGATCAATGGGAAAGGTAATCCCGCAGGATCACCCACCCCCGATGGCATGGACAATCTCGACACGGTCACCATCGTAAAGAACAGTTGAATCCAGCCGATCTCGAAAGGCGATCTCACCATTAATCTCAACGGCGAGACGCTTGGACTGAACCCCGAGTTCCGTCAACAAATCATGCACGGTCAATGGCTGATCTATGCCATGGGCAACACCATTCACAAAAATCGTCATCCGGGACTTGAGCTCAGTCATCTAACACCTGAAAAACCGGTCATTTCTTGGAAGCTGCGGGCATCTGGTGACCCTCAACCACAAAATGATCCTTTAACTTAAGAAAACTCTTGTCACCAATCCCTTTCACTTCCTTGAGCTCATCAACCGACTTGAATCCATGATGGGCCTCCCGGTAAGCCACGATCGCAGCCGAAAGCTTGGGCCCGATCCCTTTCACTTCATCTAACTGTGCCTGCGTGGCAGTATTCAAATTGATCTTCTCAACAGCATAAGTCGGGGCATTAACCATACCCACAACCAACAGGCATCCCAATATAATGGCTCGAAACATTTGCCTCATAACTATCTCCTTAACATTCCATTGACGAATTTGCCTGCGGAACAGGCAGTTGAAAATTTATCAGGGCAGCCAGAAAAATCAACCACTCAGTTCAATGAGATATTACAGGGGACCTATCCGTCAAGACAGAAATTGGTCTAATTTAAGCTGGTCTGTCCGTCTTTCGCGCAACAGCATGGCGTTGCCCCATTCTTGCCAAATTTGTCCACTATCCTTGCGCCACCACCGCTGGCCGTCGCGTACACCGTCGCCGGTGTGCGATTGCCCAATGACTGGTGTGGGCGTTCGTCGTTGTAAAACACGAAGTATTCCGTCAGACCCAGCATCAGTTCCATCGCGTTGCGGTAGCCCTTCAAGTACACGTCTTCGTATTTGACGCTGCGCCATAACCGTTCAACGAAGGGCAGCTCGAATAACCCGAGATTTTCAATGAATTCAGCCACTGAATCATGCCTGTGGCCGAATCCGGCTCAAATTCCACAACAAACGGCTACCTTTCCAAGCAGCTTTGCCCGGTTTTTACTCCGA
>JAJYPA010000161.1 GCA_021795795.1 Pseudomonadota bacterium
GATTGACCGCAGCGGGGCGAGCGGCTATTCTCCTCCGCGACGGGGCGTAGCGCAGCTTGGTAGCGCGCCTGCTTTGGGAGCAGGATGTCGGAGGTTCGAATCCTCTCGCCCCGACCAAATAAAACAGGCACTTGGCAGATTATGCTAGGTGCCATTTTTTTGCCTGAAGCGTTTACCGGTTACATTACCGGTTACACTTGGCCAAAGTGTCCCGGCGTTTTTTGCGCTGATACTGCCCACGCCCAGGCATGATCCGGGTGTCACGTTGACAGAACAGACTCCCCGTATTCGGGACAAGTCGCACATTCCGGGCGTATCTCCTTAGCCCGTGCCATCGAGGAGAGACCGGCGATTCGGCACGGCAGGGACAGGAGAGGTAACAGATGTCGAGGACGCTTTCACCGAGAACGCAGCAGATCAACATGATCAAGGAGTCTGTGGGCCTCGTTCTGCGTGATTACGCTCGCGCAAAATCCGGCAAGCCTGCCCCGGCAGTCATGCGAAAATCCATTGATCTGCAGGTGGCCTCAATAACGCTTACTCCAGAGGCTGCCACTGAGAAATACAAAAAGGCGTGTGATGCCTTTCTTGCCGATGTCATCAGCGTAAGAGGGATCCCAACAAAGGTCATTGGTGAGCCTGAGCAAGAAACTATCACCAGCTCCAGCGGCGACTGGATTGCACAGCATTTTGATGATCTGTTGCCAAAGATCAGAGCGCGCCGTGACTGGGTGGTCAGCAATTATAAGGATCAGGCTGAAGCCTACTACAGCAGGAGGCTCTCCGATTTTGAGGCGTTACTGGATGAGTTCCTGCAGGACCCTCCGCGATTGGCGAAGGATGCAGGCCCCAGAATTACGCCGATCAAAAAAGAGATTGGCTACTTTGCCCGATGGAACGATACACTCGATACCCTGAAGGCCTTCAGCTTTGCGGCGGAGGTTGATTTCATATTCAGCCTATACGGCAGGGATGTTATCGCGGCCATTTGGCGGTATAGCGATCTTGATGAGCGGATGGATTATCCTCCAGAATCAAATCACCGGAACCTTGATGGAAGAGTTTACGCAGTCAGGGATAACTGGGCGGTCAGCAAAGGTCTTATGAAGATTGGCCCTTTCGGTTATGTTGATGATATCGATATCCCGGGGCGGCAAACTGGTTGCGCTTGTCATCTGGAATGGGTATCTGCATTAGACGGATTACCTGACACGATGCTCACCGACTTGGGTCTGGCAGAGAGGGACAGAAGGCGGGAGGCTTTCAGAAAATGGATTGCACAACGGAATGGCGATCAACGAGGATTCTTTAGGCGCATTTTTGAGGCGATCATGAAACGAAAATAGTTGCACCGCCTTTTGCCTGTGCTGCCCACGTCACGGTGGCACCTGAGCATGATCCCGCTCTACGGACTATTCGTGGCCGGGGGTATAATCCGGATTTCATATTCATCGAAGCGTCACGGTGACAGACGCCACCCAAAGAAAAACCCCTGCACCATGTTGGTGAGGGGCTGGCTGAGAATCACGAACATGGTGCGGCAATGGCGTCTCGGTGCGCCATATGAATGGGATTCACGGGCACGGGACTTGCACTACTAGCGGATTCCATGCCCATGAAAACGATTCATGACTGGGCCTGAGATGCTCACCCAGAAAGGCCGCGAGCATATCAGCGCACCGCGTCAGTAACCCATAGCGCCGCAGTACCGATAAATCCAATGTCCCTCGTGTCCTTCATTGATCAAGTGCCGGACGCACTGGTTGGCGGGATTGACGTAGCGATGGTGAACATACGGCCCGTACTCGCGCGGGTGGCAGACGTGATCCATCTTCGAGTGTGAGAACGACCACTTACGGGCATATTTTTCGCAATTCGGTCCAGGCTTCGGAGAACGATTACGGCACATCTGGGCGCTGATCCCGGCGTGCAGGCATTCCGACATGGTGAATGGAAACCGCGTGTATGCCGAAGCCGATGACTGAGACGCCACGAACAGAACCAGCAGAACGATCCCGATGATTATGCCGAGCAAAAACCAGCGGATGACATAACCAAGGTAGCTGCCGTCGGGATTGTGACGACGAAACGATCGATACGACATGACGCACCTCCGTGTTTAGTGTGCTCATAGTATAACCAAATCCGCCCCAACCCGGCCGGGGCGACCGGATCGGCGGCGTGCGGGTCCAGCGCTCCGGTAGCCGGTGATACGCTGTATTCGGCGGCTAAGCGGTCGGCGGTACGTATGGCAAGAGAGTCTGATTCAATGGGTTCAATTTGATCCCGTTGTTTTGCCGCATTGCGATTTCCTGCTGGCGCCACTGCCTGCCCCTTCTTCACGCGGTTATACCTTCGTCCCAGCGCCAGCCTGAATGCATCCGGGGAGAGATTGCGGCAATAGCGTCGCGGGTTTCTTTTGGCGCACTTCCCGCAGAATTCTGCGGAATGTTCAGGTCCGTGCGCGTCCCCTGCCGCTCCTTCGCCTGCGCCCGGTACACCTCCTCCAGCTCCTACCGCGCCGCCGCATGTGCTGATACGGCTACCTTTGCCGCGTGGCCTGAGCCAGTGGTGTGGATGTGGATATGGTTCTGCGCCGTGTTCTGGGCGATCTGCTGGAGAAGATCGAGATATTGGCTGCCGAGTTCTTTCTGTACATTGGCTGGCGATATACGGATGCCGTTCTCTGCCCGGACCATGGCCGACATCAGATGACTTAGGATGCCGGGGTTGTTCAGGTTCATCTTCTGACGCTCACCCAAACCGGACCAGCGGGATATTTCGGATTCATACCGCGCAAGCTGCGCGGGTGTCGCTTGGCTGTTGTAGTGCGGCATCATCGTGGCAATCGTATCGCCGCGCCCTTGACCCGGATAGCTGCGTAGCGTGTTGGCCATGGCTTGATAGCCAGCTCTCCACGTCGAGAAT
The DNA here is from genome assembly GCA_021795795.1 of Pseudomonadota bacterium. The sequence goes on from JAJYPA010000161.1 coordinate 2,929, forward strand.
GCAGCGAATCCATGCCTGTGCGAGTCGCCAGCGAAAGGGCGCAGGTTACCGGGGTTCTTCTGTTTCCATCCCCATGCGTTGGGATTAGTGGTCGACTGATGTGGGGCGCCCCAGTTCAGTAGAGATGATCCGGCGACATTCTTTTGCCACCAGGTTCCGAGGCCCGGTGATATGCTGTTCATCGTCTGGACGTAGCCCTGCTTGGCCAACTTGTCATGCGGGAAAAGCATCTTGGCCGTAGTCTTTCCGAGAGATGCCGCGCTAAGGGATTTCCCATGCAGGATATTGTGGATGTCTGTGGAGAACGCAGCGCCGGCCTTTTCCACCGCGTTGGCAAAATGGCCTCCAGCAGCGTCCACGCTGTTCGCCAGGATCCGTCCTTCGCGGATCATGCCCATGGCCATTGCGGTTGCTGGTTTGGATGCAGACAGGTTCTCCAGCTTGGTGGTAACCTTGCCCCTGAGTTCACTGGCGGCCTGCGATGTACGCACTGCACGCAATGCCTGCGCCCGGCTGATGGCAAGGGCTTTCTCATGCTTCTTGTACTCGGCCTGATACCCCGCCATCGTCGCCGCTCGGGTATTCGTCAGCAGCCCGACCTGAGCCGCGCCGCCGAACTGTCCCCCCGTGATGGCGTTCCATTCGGCCTCGCGCACATTCGCAGGGGCGGCCATTAAACGCGCACGCATCTTCTTGGCGAACTGGAAGGCGATCTGCGGGGTGCTTTCCGTGCTGATCTGCTGATTCGTCAGCCCTGCCGCGAGCAGTCCGCGCCGATCCGCCGGGTTAATCTTGGCCTTGTAAATCTGGGCCATCATCGCGTTCGGGTTCTCAAACATCTGCGAGCCGTAATTCTGGAACGCCTGCTGCTGGGCAATCGTCATGCCCATTTCCTTGGCGCTCTTGGCTTTGGCTGCCGTGAGCTTGTCCAACCCGAGCGCTGCCTTGGCAGCGCCGATGCCGATGGCCGCCACGCTAGCGGCCACGAACCCAAGCGGACCCGCGAGTTCATCCAGGCCCAGGGCCGAGGCGGCGGTGTCCACGGAGAATCCTTTTAATGCCCCGCCACCGCGCCGGACGTTCTCGATAAACGACTTCTGATGCCGCGTCGTCTTACCGAGGCTGGTGCTCATCGCGCCCATGGACGCCTCGGCCTGCTTGGCCGATCCGGTGTATCCGCGCAGAGACTTGCTCGCCGCGCTGACCTGATCCCGGCCATCCCGGAACGCTTTGCCCTGAGCATGCCCAAATCCACGCACCCGCTTCTCAGCACCCGATATGGATTCAGCCAGGCGATGCCAGTCTTTCGGGGCATCCTTAGCTTCTTCGTTGTAGCGTTGGAATGACTCCAAAAAAGATTTGAATTTCTCGTCGTTGATGTCAATGTCGATAATGGATTTGAAGCTCATAGCGCCCCCTTGGTTGCTAGGTATAGATTACTGCAAAAATGAAAATATATCAAAGTGATATGTGGATTTTTTACGGGTTTTATGTAGATCAAATTGATCCACGGTCGACGGTAGTTACCGAAGGTTCATTTTGAGCTTTCGTAGGACCAACGTGATCCCACGATTATCCCGGCACCAGCCTTTTTATAGAGTACAAAATCTCGCTGGCAGAGGTATGAGCAAAATTCATGTAGTCGTTCATCATGCGTTCACAATGGGGCTACAAGTCCCGCCAGTACTCACGATTAGCGGTCATCATGGTGTCCACGTTTAAGGCTGTTCCCGTGCTGGGTGATACAGATACCGCACCCCACGCCGCCGGATGCAGCACAGGGCAATCTAGGGGGCTTGGCGTTTGCCTTTGCCCCCGCATGAGCTGCCATTGCTGGGGATAGCGTTTGCCTTTGGCCTTATCCCCTTTCTTTTTTCAGAAGATCCCGCGCTGCCCGGAGGACCGCAGATACCCTGGCCGTATTTCGCCGCTCGTCGCGGGTGTAGTTGCCGTGGATCATGTGAAGGTCGGAAAGCCTCTGTTTACCGGCCTCTGATGGCCCTGTACTGGTCCCGCCGTGCATCCGGCACTTCGTCTTACCTCGGACCGCCGGGGCGTTGCATCGCACTTTTGACCGCTTGGATGTTGCATTGCATCGACGGCACGTTGCAAGGGCTTCTGGTTGCTTTTTACTCATAGCCCGCTGCCCCCTGCCCGGTGATCTGGGCGACCTGAGCATCACCGTTGACCATGACGGTCTGATGCTGGACCACAATTTTCTGAGTGTTTTTGTTGCGGTGCCGATCGAGCAGGTCGACTAACTCCGCATAGGTTCGCACCAGCCGGGCCGCGCTGTTCCTCAGGTTTTTTGCTGTCTCAGCCGGTTGATTGGAGGCGTTGGATCGTCTCAAAGTCTCAAGGGCGCATTGCATCGTGCTGACCGCCATGGTGCATATCTGGGCTTCCAGACCGTCGCGGGGTTCCAGCATTTTGATTTCATCAAGAGCGGTCCGGTACAGATAAGCGGTCTCGCGCTCGTTGTGTGGCAGGCTATAGGTAGCCATTGATATCAGGTCATGTGCCGCCGCTCGTGATCCGTGCATAAATCCTTCATCAACCACTGCCTCGATCATCGCGCCGATGCTGTGTGGATCCTTGTCTTTGGCGACCGTCTTTTTACGGCCTGACTTGGTTGCTGCTTTACTCGTTGTCATGGCGTTGCTCCTGTATGGGTGGATAAAAAGTGCGCCCCGTCCGATTGCGTGTGCTGTAGGGGCTGTATGGGGGCTTGCTGGGCGTTCATTGCAGCCCTTCCAGAACGTCGAGATTGGCCTGTATCAAATCCGCCAGTCGGCGCCGATATTTCTTGCCGCTTAGAGGGCTATTGCCGTCATGGTGAAACCAGCGGCCAGCATGTAGAGGGGTGCGATACATCTTCCTGACCAGAACATCGTCTCCCCATAGGGGTTTTATCTCAGACTCAATGCCGTGGACCAAATCACGCGGGGCCATGAGCTCGGGATAATCGGCATAATCCACCCAATCGCCGGCGTTCATGGAATACCGGGTAATGGTGATGCCAGCCGTAACGCTAATGGGTTTATACAGTCGATTCAGCAGAATCAAGTCGCTGGTGCCAGGTACGTCATGCCAGCAGTACGGCAGATGGATGATGGCCTCTCTGGGTAAGCGACAGCCCAGTACATCCAGTGCGCACCCCAGCAAGCGGACAACCATATTCGGGAAGGGGGTATCGTGTTTCATGGTAGCTGCTCCTGTTCTAATATCGTGACTAGCTGCGGTTTCAGTTCTGCAATAAGTTCCCGGTCATAGGGCCAGAGCATATCTTGTGGCCCTATTCGCAATTCACCTTGCGCCGTCAATCGGACACGCAAGCCAATCTGCCGCATGGTGAGTAACAATGTTTCGGCCATGACTTCCGGGTCGCTGAACTTCGGTTCCGAGTCGTGGACTATCCTTGGCGGGGGTAAAGAGCCGGAATCAATGTTCATGAAGTTCATGATGTTCATGGATTGCAGTTCAGCCAGTACAGCGGCCTTGTGTTTGCGTAGTAAATCGCGGTCGGCATCGGTGAGACGTGATCTGGGAGAGATACTGATCGTGCCGTGATCGGTAGGGGCCAGTTGCACCCCTTTGGCCGTGAAGTCGCGGATTATGGTTGCGGCATCCATCAGATTTCCTCCGGTGTGCTGTCATCGTCCGGCGCGTCCCAACATAGGGGACAACCTGAACCGGAGCATTGCGGGCAGATTTCCTCTGTTTTTGGCTCTGGTTTTGGGGCTGCATGAACTTCATGAACATGATGAACTTCATTTCCCGGAGTTTGAGGCTGGCAAGAATAGTCCATCGCCTGTAGATGAAGTTCACAGTGGATGCCATCCATGCGACGGGTGCCGTCCACGCGGGCCACAATGCCGAGTTGACGCAACGCGGGTGCGTATCTGCGGAGTCCATCGGCTAAACCTTTTGGACTTCTGGGCCAATAATCGTCACGCTCATGATCTGGGCGGTTTTCATTCAGGATTTCCAGCAGTCCCTTGACGGTGCCTGCATACTTATTACCACGATCCACATAAGCGACCATCGCGGTTGCAAGCGGTGAAGCGTCGATAGTGCGAGAGATGGCCGTTTTGCGATGATCTGCATACAGGCTCAAAAAGTATCCTTCCGTGTACCCCTGAGTTCTGGCTATGGCTTCGCCGAGTTTTGCGTAGTCAGCCATGCGCGGAAGTTGTTGGGGTGGTATCCAAACCTTGGGGAGTTCGGCCAGGGTGTCACTGAGCAAATCCAGCAAAGCACCCATGATGCACGGTGCCGATTTTTCCACGGCATCCCGCAACTCATCGTCTGTAAGCCGGGTTTCAATAATCGGGAGTAGTACGCTGATACTCCGATCCAGCAAATCAGGGCGAAGGACTACGGGAGATATACCATTCAAGACAACTGGGCAATGCGCTTCCAGCGTTGATTCTTCGCCGTTGGTATAGAGTTGTCTTGCTGCAAATCCGCCCCCGGTGCAGCAGGTGCAGAGGGCGTCTGACTGATCGTTGGAGATACCGGAAAGGTTCTCGTAACTCAAAAGATGCGAATTGCTGGCGCTGATGAATATATCTTCAACCGTCTTTGGTTTGCCGCGTAGTGCTACCTGATTAGGATCAATGAAACGCCGCAAAATGGTCTGTGTCGTCGATTTCGCGGATCCCTGTTCTCCGGTGAGTTCCAGAAGGGCATAAGGGGTATCTGCTCGGTACGTCTCCAGAACCCAGGCCAAGATCAGCAGCCTTTCCTGTTCTGGCACGTTGACCAATTCCCAGAGTTTATCCACATTTCCCCCAGGTACAGGCATCGGCAATAGGCGCGTTGATTTGTTGCGTAGGAATTGGACGGGCGGGTTGCTGACAATTTTCCAGCCTGTAGCCGTGATCTGAACTGCCTGCCAGTCATCGTCACCCAAATCCAGCCATATTCCCGAAGCATCGCTGGCAACCCGTCTGCGGGGTTCGTGTTCGTCGCCGTCAAACTTGGCCGTACCGGATAGCGCATTACAGGCTGATTTCAGGGTTTCACTGGACGGTGCGGCCCCTAACTCTGAATGGGCGATCCAGGCCAACCAATCCCGAAACCCAACCGAGTCAATCCGCCAATGCTCACGGTGGTTGTCCCGTTCCAGACTGGCAAAGGCGTCACCCTCGGCGTCGTGCCAGAGTTCACACTTTTCAGATGCAAGACTGGCAAGTTGCGTTGCCTGGGAGTCTGAGCCGTCGCCGTCTTTTGGGTTTAGAAGCGCGTCCAAAGTGCTAACGTTGATCTTACTACAAGCAGCTTTCGCCTCAGCCCGCCACGCTGCATACTCAACTGGATCATCGGCCATGACTTGCTGAACCGCATTTACGCGAGTCTTAAACGCCCTCCAAAATGCAGGCGCGTCACCATCTTTGGCGATTTCCAGTAATTCAGCCAGGGCGCTTGTATCGATAGCGTCGGTCGGCTCACCAATATCCTCAGCGCCACAGGGCGGCAAATTCTCGTTATCAAGACTCATGGTTGAACCCCCTTTCTGGCGGCTTTCCAGTCGTTCCAATCGGTGCAACCGTCTGGGATGTTGGCAGGCATCGGCAGAATCTTTGCTCTTGATGCAATGGCGGCGGTCTTGCCTTTCTCTTGGCCTATGGCGTCAAAGTCCGGGCAAATCACAAGGCTAATGTCCGGCCATCGTTTACGGGCTTCTTGGGCAACGCTGGCAAGATTTCCACAGTCCAGAGCAGCAACATGACAAACATCCGGTTTCAGCGTTTGCAGCGTTGCACTGGTGGCATAACCTTCCGCGATGTAGAGCGTTTTCGTTCCGTCCGGCAGTCCAGAAACCGGGATAAAATGGCCCGCCTTGCTCATGCCCGATAGGAACTTTTTTCCACCATCTTCTGCGATGAATTGCAGGCCATGCAATGCTCCGCCAAAGTCCACAATGGGCAGAACCAATGCAGGCCCAGACTGGCGGGCAATGCCGGGAATGATGCCTTTGCGGTCAAGGTAAGGGTGTCGTGCAGCAGCTGGTGGTGATTTCGACCATATCTTAGATGCACGCTCGGAAGCGTTACTGTGACGGTCCCGTTTTTCGGCTTCGTGCTGTTTCCGGTCCTGCTCGATGCGTTCCCTGATGATTGCGCGTTCGGTAGCACTGAGTGCCGTCATGCGCTTTGAACACCATGTTAAACGCGCTCCTGTCCGCCAGTTGCCAGCAACCCCGGAAGCGGGTGCATCCGGGTGGAAAACGTACCAGATTGAAAGCGCACCGGGTTTGTCATCGGCGGCATGGGCACGGTGTAGCTGGCCGTCCGGGGTGACGTGAACATCTGCCGCCAGGAAGACGCCTGCACCGATCAGGGCATTTTGAAACTCGGTTACGGTGCTCATCGGCCGGCCCTCCACATCGTCCAAGCAAGACGAATGACAAGGGCTCCATCAATAATCGTTAGGATGGCGGTAATCATGTTCATCATTTGCCACCCCCCAAACGCTCAATATCTGAGGTAATGCGACATAGCAGGATTTCGGCGCCTTGAATGGCATCGAGCGGCAGGACGGTCAGGCTGTGCAGCGTGCGGGTTGCGTCGAGCAAATGCCTGATGGCTTTGAATCCATCGGGTGATATGCGACAATTATCTGTGATGGTATTGGTAGTGGAAGCGTCGGTTGCCGCCGGCGCTTTTTTGTCGGCGGCGCTCATGCTGCCTGCTCCATCCAACGATCAAGGTCGTCCTTGAGCCAAATTACACACCATGGCGACAATCTCTTTGGTTCTGGTGCCCGGCCTTCGCTGACATACCGCAAGAAAGTTGATCTTCCCAGTCCGCAATACTTCGCCGCTGCCTGGGCGCGTAATCCACGTTGTTCGGTAATTGTTTTCATGTGTATCGGTCCTCTAAATGAATACCCGATACCCAATCTATCCCCTATTTTGTGTCGCGCAACAATGTCCGGTTACGTCCCTTTCGTGCTCTATTGATGCCGGACGAAAGACAATAAAAATCCGGCGCTTAGGCCGGTTTAGTATTTTCGCTGCGAATGGAATAAGCTGTTACCTATTGTTGCTGAGCTATTACCAGTAACAATTAGTCATGGGTTATCTGGCTTTTTATTGATGCCATCGTAGCTTCTGCTATGTAATCTCTCTTCCATATTGACGCTTTTGTGCCGCTGTATTTTTTTTCAAGAGCTTTGCCTAGCGTTTCGGATGTCAACTTCTGGCCGCTGTCCACCAGTTCCTGCGCCACGGCCACCAGCCTCTCGCCGCCTTCCAAATAAGCCGCGCTCTTTGCTGCACTTGGAACGGGTCCGCGCGGTTTCTTCGTGCGAACCTGCACCTCCGGCGAGCCGGGGCTGTCCGGCTGAACCGGATCTCCAGTAGGTTGCGTGGCGTCCATAATCAGGGCTAACCAATCCATACGCGCTGCGGGATTGTTCTTCTTTACCCACTTCCGAAAATCCGCCAAAAGAATAACGCTGGAACCCATTTCAATGGTTTGCAGGGTTGGATGCTTATCCAGCACCAGCAAGGGCAGGGCATACGTTTTGATGGCCCCTGACAAGATGTTGTCAATGAGCTGTTGCTGCACGGCCTTGTAGAGTTCCGCCTGTTGCGGCGTAAAGCTCGGTCCCCAGAGGCGGTCCAGGTAATCTCCGAGCGGCTCGCAGACCTGGCCAAACCCGTTTGACTCTACCTTGTTCATTCGGACAGGCTTCGCACGATGGTCCGGGCCTCTGACGTAGGTATCTGTGGCCACATCAATAAATTGCCGGGTATTCATCGCCTGGACGGTCATGCCGCACCTCCAGCCCGAAGCGGGACCACTATTCCAGTGTCTTGCAGCAGCCACCTTTCCAGCTTGGCGGGTGCTTCCGCCTGTATTTTCTGATGCAGCAGCAAGTACCTGTCTGGATCGTCTGGGTTTTCAAATATCCCGTAGGGGTCGCCGACAAGATCCCCCAGCAAAAACCAAATAAGGTCAGTCCGTAATACCGCAATCATTCTGCTCATAATCCGCGCTCCTTCTGCGCTTCCTTCGTTGAATAGGGGCCATACTCAGGTCGGTGAAGGTTTCCGGCTTTTCGGGAGCTACCCTAGAGCATGGCTTAAAACAGTTAGTGGGCGTAAAACACAATCAGCAAGAAAAGCAACACAAGGCCAATAGTCACGCCCAGGCCAAACCATCGGATGACGTAGCGGATATAATCGACTGTAGAGGTTGGGCGTTTTATTGCTATCTCCTTAGTTGTTCTCACCGAAGGTAGAACAGTCAGCAGGCGTATGAGCGCCTTGGTTAATGTTCCCGATAGTTTTCCCAGATGATGAAACCAAGGTCGTAAAAACATCCTGCACGCCATTTTTGTAGTCCGTTACGAAGGTGCCAGAGCGCGTAATACGGTGGTTAAATCTAAAGGGGTGTGCCTTTTCCATCGGTTTCAACATCGCATACGGCCAGTTCTCGGTGAAAATGAGGTCATCCTTAAACCGACCACCGGAAATTACACAGTCCAGATTACCGCCTATATAAAAGCTTGTTCTTTTCAAGGTCGTTGTGTTGATTTGCTGTGTATTGCTTCCCGCAGTACCGTATTCCTCAAAATAGAGGTAATTTCCACGTAGGGATGATCGGAGATTCCCAATCGGAAGCCTAATCCCCTTTTTATCCGAAAATACGGTGTGCCAATGGGAAGCGCCCAGCTTACGGCATGCGATTACGTGGCGGTGTGTGCCGCCCATTACGGCGCACTGAAGATTATGCGGGTATGGCAATGTAACAGCCATCGCCACTGTCGGAGCCAAGGCCAGAAGTACAGCGGGGACGATAAATTTTTTCATTTTACATATCCTCTCCGTTGATATTCAAATGGATTGACTTGTCAAAATATGAGTAAGGCAGTCCTGCGGGGACCTCGAAAGGGGCCGCTTTTTCGATCGCTTTGACCGCTTTGTTAGCAAATCTTTTGCTTCCCGTAAGGTATTGGATAACGTCAGGCTTCCCTAACAGTTGTCCATTAGGCGCAAGGCGAATCCATATTGTGCATTTGTGGTCTGAATAACGCGGCCCGTGCCAGTGAGCTTGAAACTGAGATTCTATGTTGTTGGTGAGTTCTTCCTGCTCCCTGGAATACATGTCCTCCATTGCCATGCGATGATTGATGGCCGCCGTGAGCTGTTTTTGCGTAGAGAAGGTGTATCGGTACGGATACTCATAAGCGGCTGCCTGGACGGCGAATTGCATATAGCTGCGCGTGGTTGGATGAAACCGCTGGTTATCTTTTTGACGATAATAGGCTTCTCTTAGCATGTACTGCTGAGCTAAACCCAAGTGGTATGAAGTGCCCCATATTCCGGGGTGAGTATGTACCCAGTGCATCTCCTTCTGCTTCGCAAGCTCATACGTCAGTATAGAAGCTCGGAGCGATATAAGATTAGCACCGTGCATGATGACCTGGTCGTCATGGTACAAAGCGTCGTGTTTAATCCATTCCGCCTCTTTAGCGGGATAATGGCTGATGTCCTTCTGCATGCATGCACCGTCCATGTAAACAGACCCGCGAGTCAGCAAATCGGCAGAAGCCACAGCAGGGACAAGAGCCAGTAACATGGCGGGAATAATCAGTTTCTTCATTTCAGTAGTGGCTCCTGCATCGCGTATTGCCTCGATCAGTTCGTTAGCATTCATACAACATTCTCAAATCTTTTCACTTCTGGCGGGTTCTGCCTGACTTTCCACAAATCATATTGCGCTTGCTGGGTGAGCCATGATTCAGCACTGCCACCAAATGCCAGAGAAAGACGCACGGCCATTGCGGGGCTGATTCCGGTATGCCCATTCAACAATTCAGATAAAGCCTTACGGGTGACACCAAGGGCTTGCGCTGCATCGGTGACACTCAGCCCTAAAGGGTCAATGCAGAGTTCCCGGATCACTTCGCCGGGATGCGGGGGATTGTGCATCATGGTATTGGCTCCTAGTGATAATCCACATAATCAACGTCATCAGCATCTGATCCAGTAAAACAAAAAGTCAGACGCCAGTTGCCTGAAACCCAAACGGCCCAGAAGCCGTCCATATCACCCTTGAGCGGGTGCAGACGTGTACCCGGCAGGTCCATATCCTGTGGTTGCCTTGCGGCGTCCAGACGGACCAGCAGCAGGCTTAACCGCTTTGCATGGTCGGCAATAATTCCCGCTTTACTGCCTGTTTCATAAAACTGGCGTAAACCCTTGTGCCTGAATCTCTGTATCATAGCGTAACCTTATGGGTGACAGTATAGCCTTAGCCGTTAATCATCACAACATTGTCACCCGTAGCCGTTGCGCGCAGCCCGGCCAGGTGCCTTCCCCACCTCGCCCAGGCATCGACGGCTTCTTTAGAATAATCGTATCGCTGATAAATCTGGGTGACGCCTTGCGATTCCTTGTGGTTCAGAACCGCATCAATGACGGCGGGCATGATACCGAGTTTCTGCATACCGCTGGCGCATGTGCGGCGTAGGTCGTGTGCGGTCCATCCGCCACCATTCAGAACAAGGGCGTCGGTTGCTGCCGTCCTGCCCTGCCGTTGGGCCTTTTGCGTCTGCCGGTCATAGATAGCGGCTCCAACGGAAGAGCGCGTCTGATGATCTCCAATCTTTTTAGAGGAAGGCAAACACCAGACACCTTCCCTGATTTCCTGAAGTATCGAGAACTGCTCCAGCGCGAATCCTGACAAGGTAATGCGGTGTTCTTTTTTGTTCTTGGCGTTTTTCACTGGGATGGTCCAGACGTTGCCGTTTACAAGCTTCCATTCGGCGCTGCATATCTCCCCCAGGCGGCACCCAGTGGAAAGCACAATCAATAGAACCGCCTGCGCACTGGCAGACAATCCGCTGACAGGCAACTTTCGAATCAGATCCACGATCTCATCGTCAGTCAGTACCCGATCACGGCTTTCCAGCTTGCCGCCCACGTCAGCAGCCTGAACAGGAGCCAAAGGATCAACGCTAACGATCTCCCGCAACTGCGCCCACTTGTAGAAGGTTTTAAGCGTCGTCAGCAGCACGTTAGCCATCCTCGGCGCTCGTGCGGATACAGTATCCAGGCACGCCATCAGATCGGCGCGAGTGACTTTGTCTATCTCCATGCCGCCTATCTTCGGGATCACATCTTTACGCGTGGCGCGGAGCAAATCGGGGCCATCCTTGCGCTTGGAGAGCTTCGCTGCATCCCATTCCATAAATACATCGGCAAACGTCTTGCGGGCGGCCTGTTCCATCTTGGCGATCCGCTCCGCTTCCTGAGTGGCCTGTTTTTCTTCCTTAGCATGAATCTGGGGATCAACGCCGGTGTCTAACAGCTTATGCGCTGCATCGGCTTTTTTCCGTGCATCCTTCAGTGACGTATACGGATATTCACCAATCCGCATGATCCGGCGCTTACCGTCGCACTGATAACGGAGTTGCCAAATCTTCCCGCCTGAAGGATAGACGCGGAGTTCTAATCCGCCACCATCCCGATAAATCATTTCCCGTTTTTCGGGTTTGATGTTTTGCACCTGTTTGTCATTGAGCAACTTTTCGGCCATATCAGTCCCCTTTCGATTTACCGGTTACACTACCGGTTACACTTGGATTGAGACAGCATAGGACATCATGGAACCAATGTAAACATTAAGCGACTGTTTTTATTGATAACGTATTTTTGAGAAAAACAGCATGGGACCAAATAAAACTGCATACCACCTGTTTTGGGAGCAGGATGTCGGAGGTTCGAATCCTCTCGCCCCGACCAAATAAAACAAAGTGAGCCATGTCTGAGTCTGAGCCCACGGAAGTGGAAGCGGCCTTTTGGCGGCAGCCTTTGCCAAATCTT
>JAJYPA010000657.1 GCA_021795795.1 Pseudomonadota bacterium
CCCGCCTGCTGCCCCAGGAACACCGCCGCTTCGGTCACCGCCAGACCGTCACCGTTTTGCTGAAAACGCCGCTGTAAGGAGGCAAAAGTCTTCGCCGCGCGCTTGCCCATGGCCTGAATGCCCCTTTCTACCTGCGCCACCGCATCGGCATCGCGCCCGTAGAAACTGTTGAAACGCCGCGCCAGCTCTCGGCTGATCTCCAGATGCGCCACCTGATCCGCCCCCACCGGTACCTTGTGGGCGTCATAAAGCAGAATATCGGCCGTCATCAGCAGCGGGTAACCCAGAAAACCGAAGGTGGCAAGATCACGCTCCCGCAATTTTTCCTGCTGATCCTTGAAGGTCGGCACACGCTCCAGCCAGGACAGCGGTGTCAGCATCCCCAGCAGCAGCGCCAGTTCGGCATGCTGTGGCACATGAGATTGGATAAAGAGCACGGACTTTTCCGGGTCTACCCCCACCGCCAACCACTCAATGAGCAGATCCCAGACCGCTTCACTGATCCCCCGTGTCGTTTCATAATGGGTGGTCAGCGCATGCCAATCGGCAACGAAGAAATAACACTCTGCCTCATCCTGCAAACGCAGCCAGTTTTTAAGTACGCCGTGATAATGCCCCAGATGCAAACGACCCGTCGGCCGCATGCCGGAAACGATGATTTCTGTCATCACAAACCGCCAATTGTCAGAAAAAAGTGACGCACCAACAGAAAAAGAGGACCAAGGACGGACCACAACACGCCGGTGAACAGCAGTGCAATCAAAATAATGAATCCATAAGGTTCAACCCGGCTCAGGGCCATACTGGCTGACGCCGGCAACAACCCCACCGCCACCCGACCACCGTCCAGCGGCGGAATGGGGATCAGATTAAAAATGATCAGGATGACATTGATCATAATGCCCGCCTCGCCCATCAGCCGCATGGGTTCACTGATATACGCCAGGGCATCGGGGAGATGCCCGCCCATCCACAACACCAGTGTCCATAAGAAGGCCATCAACAAATTGGCGGCTGGCCCAGCGATGGCGACGAGCACCATATCGCGTTTGGGATCCTTCAGTCCGCCAAAATTGACCGGCACCGGCTTGGCGTAACCAAAGAGAAAGGGCGAGTGAAACAGCAGCAGCATGCCCGGCAGCAAAATGGTCCCAAAAGGATCAATATGTTTGATCGGATTCAGCGTTAGACGACCCATGAGCATAGCGGTGGGATCACCCCGTTTCCAGGCAACCCAGCCATGGGCCACCTCATGCACGGTAATGGCAAACAACACCGGTATCGCCCAAATGGCCAGGGTTTGGATAAATTGCGTGGCATCAGACATGGATGCAGTATATCAGCGTAAGCCCTACCCGCCTAATACTACATGGGGCTAGACGGCAACGCTAAGACCGAGCAGCCCCGGGTCACCAGCGCCTTGACGGAGCAGGCGCGGCGGCCATTGCAAAAGATCCACCACCGTTGAACAGAGTGCCCCACCCACACCCGAGACCAGCACCATATCCACCTGACTCCCCAACACGTCACAAATTTCATCGGGATCTGTCAGCGGCGCACTGGCGCCCGGAAGTTGCAGGGTAGAGCTCATCAAGGGCTCTCCCAACTCCGTAAGCAGCATTTCACACACGGGATTGGCAGGTATACGCACACCAATACTGTGCTTTTTCGGGTCGGCCAGGCGCCGCGGCACATCTTTGGTCGCTGGTAGAATGAAGGTGTAGGGTCCAGGCATCGTTTTACGCACCAGCGCATACGCAAGATCATCCAACTTGGCATAGTCCGCCAATTGGGAAATACTGGAAAACAGCAGCGAGAGGTCATGCTGCAAATCCAGTTGCCGGATGCGCCGCAGCCGTTCTTGGGACTCCCGTGCCGCCACTATACAGCCCAAGGCGTAGCAGGTATCCGTTGGATAAACCAGCAAACCTCCGGCATGCAGCACCTCAACGGCTTGCGCCAGCAGTCGCGGCTGTGGATTCACAGGATGCAATTCTACACACAACGCCATGATATCCTCCTTAGGAACAAAATGGCCTTCCACAAGCAGACACCCCGAGGCACGAATATAGATACCGCCACAATTCAAAAGGAATGATACGTCAGCCGCGACTGGTCCCGCCAGTCTCTCCCTGCCCCTCGACGTGCCCCATGACACATTGACTAGAGGAGAGAGCGCATGAGCAGGCTGCCATTTAGGAACGCCCCGGCGCGCCTCTTATACCTGCCTGCTGGGTTGGGCTGAATACGGCAGACACTGCCCGCCATGTCAGAATAGGCGTGCCGCCTTTGTTGCCATAGGGGCATCAGCACAGGATATGCGCTATAATCACCAACCCCATTGACAGAATTTTAAGGAGGCGGCAAATACAATGCCCGCAGATAACGTCCGTCCGGCCTGGTCTCTGGCCGATATTCCTTACGCGGCCATTGAAAAGGAAAAGATCATCGGCAATATGGACTGGTTTTATCTATTAGCCGGCGCGTCCTTTGTAGAAACGCTGTCTGATCTCTACACCCGCAACCTCGTGGAATACTATCAGGATAACGTGAGTGCCACCATGTGGTTGCTCCAGGAATGGGAGATCGAAGAGGTACAGCATGGGCAAGCATTGCGCCAATATGTGCTCACCATTTGGCCGGATTTTGATTGGGAACGTGCTTATCAGGGCTTTGTAGACGCTTATCTGCCTTACTGTCGCACGGATTTACTGGGACCCACTCGCGCCTTAGAAATGGCTTCACGCTGCGTCGTCGAGACGGGCACGTCCAGCTTTTATACGATGATTCAGGCGGCTAGCCCGGAGCCCGTGCTGTGCCAGCTCGCTGCACGCATCCGCGCCGACGAAGTCCATCACTACAAATATTTCTACCGATTTTTTCTGCAATATCAAGCACGCGAAAAAAATTCACGCTGGCGCATTAGCCGTGAACTCTGGAAACGTGTGGCCGAAGTGGATCAGGAAGACAGCTATCTTGCGCTCAAAAATGCTTTTGAAGTAAAAAATCCCGGGCAGCAATTCTCCGTGGAGGATTTCTCAGCATTTCGACAACGCATGGGCAGCTGGATAAGTCGCCACTACCCCTTTGATATGGCGATGAAAATGTTGCTCAAACCAATCGCCCTGCCTCCCCTGCTACAAAAAGTCATACTTCCCTTGCTGACGCGCAGCGCACGGCGCACCATCATCAACTAACGGCGTTACCGTGGGATTGCTACCTGCCAACCCCCATCAATCGTCATCGCCCCAGCGACGGTCATGCTCATGGTGCCAATAATGTTCACGACGCCGATACCAGCGCGGAGGCGGAGGCGGCGCATAATAGTAAGCTGGTGGCGCAGCATAATAGGTTGGCGCTGGATAGACGATACCGGGGACACCGATAGACAAGCT